>JABMQY010000037.1 GCA_013202975.1 Candidatus Saganbacteria bacterium | reverse complement strand
TCAAGCTACTGAGCCTGCTGTGTCGGATAGCACCTGATTTTTCATTGAAAAAAGTAAATAAATTGTAAGAAATGGGGTCACCTTGATTATTGTCGTTAAATTCCAACAATTAACATGCACCGAATTTCACCGGTGATGTTCAAAGTTCGGTATGAGTCTACTGTGAAGTTTGCATAGGTAATCGTTAAAATTACAAAGATCTTTAATCATGCATAAAGAAATAGTAGAAATTGAGCAAGTCCTTTACTGTTGTTGCCATGCAGTAGACCAAGGCGATATTGACAAAATCATAAGCTTTTTCCATCCAGATGCTGATTTAATTATTAAGTGGGAAGAAGATGGGATTCATTCCGGATATGACGCAATACGAAACTGGTTTGTCAATTATACTCAGATAATTCAATCTTCTATGAAATATCTGCGGCATAAAATCACTTGTCCGATGATTGAAGTTTGTGGAAATGAAGCCACTGCATTTTCTTATCTTGACGTTGATACAGCGACTAAAGATACCAACCAAGTGATAATAACAGTTGGCCGATATGAAGACAAATTAGTAAAAATGGATGGATGTTGGTATTTGAAAGAAAAAGTGATTTTTGTAGACGATACATACAATTTGTCAAAATAAGGGCACCGAACAAAGCCATCAAAATAGACCGCAGTCGCCCTTGGTGAGTGCAAGTACAGTGATCATGGCTAGAAAGTTGTTAATTCAAAATCAATGCAGCGGCCGCTTATGGCCAGCGTTATTTGTTTCAGATGCAATCGCTGGTATAAAACTAACTTAGCAGGACATCTTAACAATTTGAAAGATGGCTAGAACTAGACAAAAGTCGGTGTATGAGGCATTTAACAAAGAATTCAGATATATTAAGTGGTCTGACAATGGGCCCTTAATACACATAGCGCATGCTACTGGTCTCTGTGCAAATGCTTATTCAGAATTTTCAGAAAAACTTGACAAAAAATACAAAGTAGTTGCTTTAGATTTTAGAGGTCATGGAAAAACTTTGGCTTCTGCAGATTCAACAAGTTTGAATAACTGGGAAATATTTTACAAAGATCTTGAGGAGTTTTTCAGATCTTTCAATCAACCAGTAGTTGCATTTGGTCATTCTATGGGCGGAACAGTCAGTGCAGTTCTTGCAGCCAGATATCCTGAGTTAGTGTCGAGGTTGATAGTCGTAGAGCCTGGTTTTATGCCTCCGCTTTGGAGACCTTTTGTTTATTTTGTCCAAAAATCAGGATTATCTATGCATGTACCTTTTGTTACCAGTGTTACTAAAAGAAATAAAACTTGGAAAAATAAAACGGAGGCAATGAATGCTTTGTCTATCAAAGGCCCTTTTAAAACATGGAGCAACAAAATAATAGAAGATTATTTAAATCAAGGGACCAAAATACTAGAAGATGGTTCATTGGAGCTTCTATGTGATCCCATATGGGAAGGGAAAATTCTTGCTACTGCACCTGTCGGTATTTGGGGTGAAGTGTCCAACATAAAATGTCCAACACTTGTAATATATGGCGAACAATCAAAAACATTTTTACCATCGGTTGTTACCAAACTAAAAAAAACATTACCTGAGGTTATGTTAAAAAAAATACAAAATTGTGGACATTTTATTCCCATGGAGCAACCAGAAAAATTAGCTGAAATTGTAATTGATTTTGTTAATAATCCAAAATATCAAATTTCTGGAGCCGACGACACTTGCTCTCGGAGCGTGCTAAATCTGTTTTCTTGGTAACATTACTGTTTATCAACTTTCAGCTCAGCCGCGCCTCAGAATGGCGTTATGCAATTTTCCGAAATTAGAGATGAGAAAAGTTATTATCTTAAATTTTCCTACGCATGGATGTATTAATTCCTTACTTGGGACGGTTTCCGAATTGGTAAATCGCGGGGAGAAAGTTATTTATTATTGTACCGAAGAGTTCAGAAATAAGATTGAACAAACCGGAGCTGAATTTCGACCCTATCATGGATTATTAAACGAATTTATTATCAAAGATTATGACATATTCAGACTCCTGAAGTTTCAAATTGAGATGACGGTTGATAAATTGGAGTACAATCTTGATGCGATTCGCAAAGAAGATCCAGACTATATAATTCACGATTCTTTGTGCGTATGGGGCAAGCAAATCGCTACTATTTTAAAGCTTCCAGCAGTGAATCTAATGCATTCCTTCCCAATTGTCAGTTCGTCAGAACTGATTACGTTTTATAACATTCCAGTCCTCCTTAAGGTTGGACTTTATAAATTTATGGATTTTATTGGTAAAAACAGCCTGAAAAGGGAGTTAAGGAAAAAGTTTCACATCAATTTGGCTTTGGGAGATACATTTATAAATAGAGAAGGTTTAAATATTGTATACAGTTCAAGACACATTGCTCCATCAAGCGCTCAGAAAATGGATGATTTTTACTTTGTTGGCCCCTCACTATTCTTTAAATCTGAACAAAGTGATTTCCCATTTGAGCAGTTGGAAGGTAGAAAGGTTATATACATCTCATTAGGAACAATGCACAACGATAATCCTTTGTTTTACAAGAAGTGTATTTCAGCTTTCGCTGGTAAAGAATACCTTATCGTAATGTCAATTGGACTCGCGACAAATCCTCAAAAATTTAATGACGCGCCAAAAAACTTCATTATCAGACAATCTGTTCCTCAGCAGATGTTACTTGAAAAGGTAGATCTATTGGTTACTCACGCTGGAATGAACAGCGTAAATGAGGCAATTTACAACGGTGTGCCAATGTTGCTACTTCCTCATCAATTTGAGCAAAAATTGATAAGTCAAAGAGTTAGCGAAATGGGAATGGGAAAGGTTTTAAGCATTAAAAAAATTACAGCGGCAAAGTTATACGAGAAAGCGGAAGACTTGGTTTCGAATCCGAAATACAAAAAACAAGCCCTAAAGTATAAATCAATGTTTGTAGAAGATGAAAAAACATCCCATATTAAAGCGACTGATAAGATTTTTAATTACATTAGCGAACAGGATAAATAGAATTTATGCATAACATTTTTCTTCAGCTGAACATCACCGCCGCTCCTGCGTCGCTTTGGTGCTGTCAGCTGAGAAATACGTTAGCCGAGGAAAAGGATACTCAAAATGGATAATTTTCTAACAGCACTTGGAAGTATTATCGTTGGTGTAATTGCCACAATTTGAAAGCAAGCTAGGGGGTCAAGTCTTTGCTTGACTCTTGCGGATTTGTACAAGAGCCTGATTC
>JABMQY010000036.1 GCA_013202975.1 Candidatus Saganbacteria bacterium | reverse complement strand
TTCCGGCGGCGGTAATCCAGGGGGTAGAATCTGTCTGTGCTGCAAGTGAATTATAGGCTGTTGCCATTACAATTCCGCTCTTAACTACTCTATAACTGTGCTTTAATTCACCCTGTTTAGCTGCTGAGAGAACAGGTATTAGCAGTGAAATAAATAAGACTATTAATGTTACCTTTATAAAAATTGTTGCTCTTTTCATGGCAATCTTACCCCTTATTGGGATCTACCCTGCACCAGACGGTGCGGGGTCTACTATATGTATCGTATCAAATCATCTAAAACTTGTGTTTTTTAGCGGGTTTATGATATTTTTTAATAATTTCTGGTAGACTGATTTACCGGATAGTATTTTTGAAAAGGCTAGGCTTTCTCTATTATTTTTGATCACTTTTTGATGACAAAAACCTTGAAAATTATAAAAAAACCAGCTGATCCAGTAGGAAAATTTAAAATCATAACTGATATTTTTTAAGATTCTTCGGCTGTACTCGTCAATTTTATTTTCTATTATGACTTCAGAGGCTATTTGAGCCGATTTTATAGCATGGCGAATTCCTTCTCCGGTTAATGGGTCCACTAAACCAGCCGCATCTCCAACAACCAGAATATTCCCTTTCTGTAATTTTTCTCCGACAACCACTTGCGGAATGGGGTGTGAGACTATTCTTGGGTTATCTTTGCATCCCAAAAAATCCAGCCATCTTCTGAATTCAATAGTTAGCTTTTTTCCCCCAATCCCTCCAATTCCGACCGAATAATAATCTTTTTTTGCAAAGGACCAGGTGTAGCCAGTTTTTAAATGCCCAAAGCCAACGAATGAGGTTTCCAGATTCTGTTTGAGTCCCTGAACCTCTGCTTCAAGCGAGGTCCAGATCCCCCTTCTTTTAACAATTCCGGTTCTTTTTCCGATAAAGCTGTGTGCGCCGTCTGCGCCAATTAGAAATCTTGTCAGAAAACTCCCTTTATTGGAACTTACGGTAAGATTATTTTGATTAATCTCGATATTATTTACTCTGATTTCATCATTCAATTCAGCTCCATGTCGAACTGCGGCTTCGGTAATCAGATAGTCAAACTTTTTACGATTGAGCATGATAATTGGCGTATCAAGCTTGGCATGTACCGGATCTTTGAGGTTATTATAAAAGGTGATGTTTGTTGTCCTTCCAGTTATTGCCGAAGAAGTATCAAAGGGGAGAGAGGCTAAGACTTTCTCAAAAATTCCTCCCCCACAGGCCTTGAAACGCGGGAGTTTATATTTTTCCAGTATCAGAACTTTCATTCCTGCATTTGCAAGATAATACGCGGCTGTTGCGCCGGAGGGTCCTGCACCGACAATAATTACATCATAGGACTTCATTCATTGCTCCTGTTCGGTAGCCCAAAAGGTCGAGGGTTACATATGTATAGCCAAGTGTTTTTAGCTTTTTTAAAATTTGTTTTTTAAATTTTAAGGCTTTGGTCATTGATTCTTGTTCCAGTTCAATCCTGGCGATATCTCCGTGATGTCGGACCCTCAGCTGCCTGAACCCCAATTTTCGCAAGTATGCTTCTGCTTTGTCAATCTGTCTCAATTTTTTGTCAGTTATCTTTGATCCGTATGGAAATCTTGAAGAGAGACAGGCAAATGATGGCTTGTTCCAGGTAGGGAGTTTAAGCTTTTTAGAAAGTTTTCGAATAACAGCCTTTTTAAGGCCAACTTCTTGAAGGGGACTTAAAATGCCAAGCTCCTTTTTGGCTTTTGTGCCGGGACGAAAATCGGACAAATCATCATGGTTTGATCCATCGCAGATATGATCAATAGATTCTTCTTTTGCGATCTCGATAAGTTTGGAGAATAGCTCAGATTTGCAATAATAGCAGCGGTTTTTGGGGTTGGACGAGAAGTTTTTATTTTTTAATTCTTTTGTCTTTATTACTTTATAGCGAATTTTATTTTTTTCACAAAAGCTTTGGGCAAACCTAAATTCGTGCTCAGGATAGGTTTCTGATTTTGCAATAACCGCCAGGACATTCTTTTTGCCTAAAACTTTCAGGGAAGAGAAAAGTAGAAAGGTGCTGTCAACCCCGCCTGAAAATGCAATTAGTACGCTTTTTAATGATGATAAATATTTATTTAGCTTCTTCAATGTACTTTCTTGCTTCATCAGCTGCCATCGCCCCGTCTGCTGCAGCGGTTACGATTTGACGCAGCGTTTTTTGCCTGACATCTCCGGCTACAAAAATTCCGGGCTGAGATGTGGTCAGTCTTCCGGTTGTTGTTATAAAACCGTGTTCATCCAGGTTGATTGTCCCTTTTAGGAATTCAGTTTGTGGATTTGAACCGACATAGACAAAAACACCATCGGTTTTGATGGTCGAGTTTTTGCCGGTTGTGGTATTTTTTAAAACTGCTTCTTCTACTCGCTCTGAGCCTTTTATTTCTTCTAGTATAGAGTTCCATAGCATGAAAATCTTGGGATGAGACCTTGCCTGTTTTGCCAGCGCATGGTCTGCCCTAAGTTTATCTCTGCGATGTACTATTGACACCTTTTTGGCATAACGGGTAAGGAAAATTGCTTCCTCAACGGCAGAGTTTCCCCCTCCGATTACCAGGATATTCTTGTCCTTATAAAAAGGGCCGTCACAGGTTCCGCAATAGGATACCCCTCTGCCGCGCAGTTTTTTTTCTCCCGGAATATTTAATTTTTTAGGATCGGTTCCGCTGGCCAGAATAATAGCTTTTGTTTTGAAAGTTTTTTTGTCTACCTCTACAATTTTAAATTTCTTTTCAATCTCGATTGCGCTGGCATTGCCGTAGAGAATTTTAGCTCCATACAGGCGGGCTTGTTCTTCCAGTTTGTTTGCCAGGTCGATTCCGGAAATTCCCTCTGGAAAGCCGGGGTAATTTTCTATGCGAAATGTTGTTGAGGCCAATCCCCCCAGGATAGCTTTTTCAATAAGCAGGGATTTTAGCCCAAAGCGGCCGGCGTATATGGCAGCACTTAGTCCTGCCGGTCCGCCGCCAATAATAATTATGTCATGACCATGGCTCATTTTTGTAATGATTGTTTCTATTTTGGGCTGGGCCGCTATTTTATTTAAAATCGTCATTTTTTTATCTCCCTCCCTAATGTTTTTTCCGGAATAACTGCCCGGCTTCTGCCGGAGATATCGAATTTATTTGTTTTTAGCGAATAAGTAATTATCTCTCCTGTTACGGAGCTGCCTTCTTGTTCTAATTTAGCCTGTTCTTTCAAGATAACCAGCTGCCTTTTTGTGTTATAACTTGCCGTTTTTCCGGATGCCCGGCTGCCTTTATATAAGATTAGCACGTTATCCTTCAGAGTAACTATTCCGGAGCTTTGATTATAGTTTAGTTCCGGGGCAGTTATTGTGCTGTTATTCGTTTTGATAATAACATCTCCTTTGGCATGGATAGTGTCCTTTTGACTGTCTACTTCAAAATAGTCGGCCTCGATTCTAACTTTTTGCGGTGAGCTTATAATAAGATATGGGTTCCCCCCCAGAAGCACACGGGACAACTTAACATCACTGGTCAGGGAATCGGCAAAGCCGATTACTTGATCTCGTCTTATCCAGATATTTCCCTGGCAGGAAATCTTTTTATCCTTAAGTTTCCATTTTAGTTTTTCCGCTTTAAAATAATAGCCCTGTCCGTTTTTTAGGGGAAGGGCAAAAATGTTTTTTCTGCGGTCTTTTAGCAGGGTTTTTACTTTTTTTTCAGAGCGGGCATCAAAGCCAAAGGGCTGTTTCATTTCAATTTCTTTTTTTTCGATCTGCCAGAGGATTTCCGGAGAAATAAATTTTAATCCCGGCTCGTCCTTTTCAAAGAAGGTGCCGTTTGTTTCTTTTAGAATTGCATAGTTTTTATCTTCATTGAGATTGGATGTTTTTGCTTTTATTTCCCAATATTTAATGCCGTCTACAATTTCCTGGACAGTCACACCTTTAAAGGCAAGATCTGCGCGTTCGGTTTGGGATTTTACAGCCTCGGCAATTTTTTGGGAAATTTCGGTTTTGGGAATAAATAGGGCCCAGACAAAAAGAAATAGCACAAACGCCACGAACAGGTAAAATGATATTTTTTTTAGTAATTCCATGTTTGAATAGAAAATTGGATATTCTGTTTATTAATATCCTAGCGCCTTCAACCTCACGGTCTCCGTTGCTTCAAGAAATCCCTTCCAACTGTCCCCCTTTTTATAATAGCCCTGTGATAAGAGAAGGTGAAGGGCAGCAACCAGCTTATCTTTTTCGATTCCCTTTTTTGCCCATTCTATGGCCTGATCAATATCTCCAATTTCGCCGTAAGCAAGCGAAATGTATCCGTAGGCCCAAACATTGTACGGGTCAGAAACAAGTACATATTTGAATTGCTGAATTGCTTCCTCTTTTTTTCCATTAAAATAATAGGCAAAGGCCAGGCGGAAGCGTGATTTCCAGTTCCCCGGATCATTATTTACTTCGTTAATATAATATTTAAGCGCCTTTGTCTTAAAAGTGGGATCCATATCCGGAAGCTTTTTTAGCTGGTCCCAGGCCTCCAGGATTTTGTTAGAGTAAGAATAGGTTACTGCAAGATCATATTTAACAAAAGGGTCGTTTGGATTTTTCCTAAAGTTTTCTTCTTTTTGATTTATCTCTTTTCGGAGTTCGGGCGTCATTTTCCAGGCCAAGGCTGTTTGGGAAATAGAAACTAGGAAGCAGAAAATAGCAGCTAAAACGATCATTTTTTTCATAGTTTAATGCCTCTTCTGATTTTTTCAATGATGTTCGTAGTTGAGCGGCCTTCAACTGGGGGGATAATAACTACTTTGCCTCCTAGAGATTTAATTAGATTAGTCTCTGGCAGATCTTTTATCTTATAATCTCCTCCTTTAACATGAACTTTTGGTTTTATAATTTTTAAAAGATTATCTGGCCGCATCTCCGAAAAGATGGTTATGTAATCAACACATTCGAGTGAGGCCAGAATTTCTGCGCGTTCAAGCTCAGAGACGTAGGGGCGCGGGTTTCCTTTGAGCTTTTTAACCGACGAGTCAGAATTTAGGCCAACAATAAGTGTATCCCCAAGTTTTTTGGCCTCTCTTAGATAGCGGGCATGACCAAGGTGCAGAATATCAAAACATCCATTGGTAAAAACAATTTCTGCCCCTTGGCTTTTTAATCTTTTTACGATTTTGGTCAATTCGCTGCGTGATTTGATCTTTTTACC
>JABMQY010000035.1 GCA_013202975.1 Candidatus Saganbacteria bacterium | reverse complement strand
ATCATATGTTTATCCTATTATATGCCGGCGCCGGCGCGAGATCGGAGGAAGCACAGTATCCATAACGTCATCAACAGTAATAATTCCTAATATCCGCCTTTGCTTATCAACTACCGGCACTGCCAGTAAATTATATTTTGAAAAAATATCCGCAACTTTAGAATCTTCCTGTTCGGGACCAACAACGACAATGTTTTCCTTAATAATTATCTCACTTATCTTTGTCTCCGGCCTCGATATGATTAAATCTTTAAGTGACATTACCCCGACTAATCTATCCAAATCATCCACCACATATAAGTAATAGATCGTTTCAGCCGCCGGGGCTATTTCCCTTAGGCGGTTAATTGCCTGTTCTGCGCTTAAATTTTCAGAGAGCGTGACAAACTCGGTTGTCATTAAACCACCGGCAGTCTCATCCGGATGGGTAAGCAGCTTGCGCACCTGGTTTGATTTCCTAATCCTCAATAGCCTTAGAAATTCTTCGGTATTTTCAGAGGGCATATCGCCCAAGACATCGGCAATTTCATCGGCCGGCATTTTTTCTAAAATTGCCAGGGATTTTTTCTTGTTAATTTTCATAAGCAATACGGCCTGCAGGCGGGGTTCTAACTCATGCAGTGCTTCGGCCGCTTTGTTTTCTGACAAAGCCTGAAAAATGGCCTCCTTTTCATCTTCATGAACCTGACTCATAATATATGCGATGTCAGCCGGATGCAGCTCTTCTATTCTCATATGCGGAATGGTAATTTGCCCGGTTTTTACATCCGTTTTAAATTGTTCAACATGGTCCCAGCCGATTAATTTTTCACTTATTTTTTTTCTAAATATTGAATAAAGCAATGTGGTAAAACTTAAAATTCCCAGCCGTCTTAATAATCCAGAAAGACCGACATCAACCGCAATTAACCTGATTTCTTGTTCAACCTTGGCTAGTTTTAAGTCATTAACACGGATTACTCGAGCCCCCTCGGTATCGACAATTTGCTTATCAAGAATGTCGCGGGACAAAAGGACCTCTCCCTCTCGCAGGGTTGTAAAAACGACTCGCGAGGAAACCGATTTACAGGCCACAAACTGTTTTCCAACCAAGTCGATCTCTGTCATCAGGAGAATATTTTGTTTTTTTTCTTCGGGGCGCTTAACCATCAGGGCGACAACTTTTGGAAAAACCTCTCCCATAGTTATTAGAATATCCCCTACTGTGCCGATCTTCTCCTGCACGTGATCTACAACCGGGATACCTATTACATCAGAAACAAACATTTCAGAAAAAACTACCATAATGTTTTGATTATAACACGGGGGAAAATAGGGGGCAAATTTAGCGGAAGCGGGTCTTGCTTCCTCTAGCCTCTTCTCTCCAGGCAGATCCTAACCTTGCAATACGATCTTCAGAATAACCTCGATAATCAAGAAAATTTAACGATCGAAATTCTTTAAGCTCTCCATTTATATGAGTAAAATACGAATTGCTTCCCGGCCTTCGGTTATCGGAATCTCTTTCTTCTTCAATTTTTTGCCATTCGGCAGTTTGTGCCAGCCTCTCTAATAAATCATTATTTTCTTCTTTTGACATCCCATACATTGCAATAACCGGGTGCGAAATATCATGGTCAACATAGCGTCCGATCTCATTCTCCAGCAATTGATCTATGCTGCTCCATTCTGGTGCCCCTTTGAGGCGAAAAACCAAAAACTTAAAATGGGTATGGATCCCATCTGCCGCCCGCGCCTCTGCCGCTTTTACGATTGCTTCAACCGCAGAGGGTATTTGCCAGTATGAAACCTGGGCATAGCTGCGATAATATCCTGGATCGCGCGGTCTCCTCTTTGGACGGTGGGGGCCATACTTAGCCTCCATCCAGTAGCTATTGACGCCATCCTGATCTGGATCTTCAAGATTAAAAAAATTGCTTTTTCTCACCCCTTTTGCAATTTCAAGAAAGCGCATCCTCTCCGGTTGTGTCAGAGCAACCTCGGTCTTACCATCCTCGAGCTCCTTGACCACACCGCGAATAGGCGGGGGTTCTTTTCTAAAGGCTACAACTAAGATGACTGACAAAGTAAGATACATAAAATTGATGCCGGCATTAATATTGATACCGATAAGACCATTAAATAGTGAGATTGTCTCCTCAAGACATTTTTCAAGTCCAAAACAATGGATAGCGTTTGATACAGCTGCAACTGCAAAAGAGGAAACAGCTAATTTTCCATTTCTAATAGGATTTAAAACAGTTATCGGAAGGTCAAAGTTGTTTTTTGTAACGAATTTGTTGGTATTTATAGTATTTCTAATTCTGCCTGCAAATTTCATTTGTCTCTCCCTGTCTATATATATATCGTCAAATTTGGGGAGAAATTTCAGGGAAATTATAGAATATCAGATAATCCGAGCACCAGAGCGAGATTATCAGAAAGTAGAACAAATTCAAGTAAGCACCTCGATTGTCTCTTTAACTTCGCTTAAAGCATCGTCCTTCAACGTGACCAAAACATATTCCTTCTTATCAAAAACTACCCTTTCAAAGGAATCAACTATTCTACTAAAAGGACCATTTTGCAATAGCGGCTGATCTTTTTTCAAAACCAAAAACTGACCATCCGACAACAACTCAACCGCCTGCAAGCTTCCAAGCATCGGTCGATTAGGGCCAAAAAGATTCTTATCTCTCTCCCCTAACATTTCAAATCTTCGCCGAATATCATGTATTCTGATCGCTAAATGAGAAAGAAACAAATCAAGATCATTCCTATAATTATCTAAAGAAAAAACAGCTTGAGGGGCTATCCTTCCAAATTCTTTATACTTTCTTCTTTGGACATACCGCACCCCATACAGTCCCCATGGTTTTCCTAATTCAATAATTGCCATATCTAAAGATCCATCCGGGTACAACTGTAAATTTTAACCTCATCAATACTCGCACAATCAACTTCCAAATAATGGTCCGAAGCCTTAAAAAAGTCCTTGTTAATATACATCTTTAATAACTGCAAATCGTCAGGCTCTCTAACTTCAAATATCTTATTATTTTCAAGATCAAAATAGTAAATATAATCAAGCCAGCCGACCCCCCAAAAGTGACGACCAAGCCTTGATCTTCTGCGCCTGTTCACATCTAGTTTTATTCCTACAAAAAACCTCTCTGGGTCAAAAGCCCGGCCAAGAACGGTTGGCATCCAAAACCAGCTGATATCAAGTTTTTTTCTTTCTGAAAAATCTAAATCAGCACAGAGCAAATTAGCTTCCATTGCTTTTTTTAATTCAGCCTTAACAAGCTCAGTAATTTTCACAGTTTCATCATATTCTGTCCAACCAAGAATATATCTATCCTTGCACCTATCCATTCCGGATGGAATTCGAAAACTAAGGGGTTGCTCCTCGACAACATTTAACTGAAGGCTTTTGTTATTAATTAGCAATCTTTCATAATGAGAAGCAAACAACTCGTCTGCAGTAACCGAGACACCATCCAAATCTTCCTTTGTATAATCCATATACATGTATCGATTTGCATTATATAGATTTAACAGTGAAAGGAAACGTTTTAGGGCCTGTTCCTTTGGCCTTATTACACTTTCCAGCCGATTCCAAACACTTCTTGAAATCCCAAAATCGATCAAACCCTCTTTTTGCCAAAGTTCAACCCGTGATTCGGAAATGCCAAAGCGTCTCCCCCTTCGCACCAACTGAGGTATTTCCCGAAACTGACCCGGGCCTAATCTATAAGGAGCACGGGTTGTTTGATTTGTTCTTGTTATTGTCATTGCAGGGGTATATCTGATATATATCTAGAAAATTTCACCTTATTTATTAGAAAAAGAGAACCAGGTACAGGGCCCTACCTGATTCTTTGTAGTACATACTTAGTATACACTTAGTATCTACCTAGTATTTACTATCTCAAACACCTTTCCCGGCAGCTGCCTGATAATCCTTTTTATCTCAAGAATCGCCAAGATACTGCTTACTTGTGGAAATGGCAGCCCAGCCTCATCCGCAATCTTATCAATATGCTTCGCTTCAATTAGAAGTGTTTTGATAATTTTTTGCTCTTCAGGTAATAAGTTTGTAAATTGTAATTTGGAGTTTGTTTGTACTTTGGTATTTGTAATTTGTATATTAATTTGGAGCTCTTCCAATATATCATCGACAGAGGCAACAAGCTTAGCACCCTGTTTTATTAGCCAATGCGGCCCTTTGGTCTGCTTATTTTGAATATTTCCCGGCACCGCAAAAACCTCCCGACCCTGCTCTGAGGCTAACTTTGCAGTAATCAGGGCTCCGCTATCCTCTTCCCCCTCCACCACAATTACCCCAAGCGATAAACCGGAAATAATTCTGTTTCTTTGGGGAAAGGTCCATTTCTCCGGAGTCATACCGATTGGAAATTCGGAAACCCAGGCTCCTTTTTCTAAAATTTCCCTGGCTAATTGGCGATTGGAAGACGGATAAACCTGATCAACCCCTGCCCCAAAAACCGCAATTGTTCTCTCTGCCCCAGAGTGCGCAGCAGCATCTATTCCTAAAGCCAAACCAGAAATAATTGTAATTCCAAAAGAAGAAAGCTCTCTTGCTAAAGTATTTGCAATTTCCCGGCCGTACGAAGTTGCCGCTCTGGTACCAACAATTGCCAGGGCTTTTTTATCTTGAGGAAGAAGCCCCCCTTTAACATAAAGAGCTAAAGAGGGATCATAGATGTTTTTTAGGTTCTCCGGATAATCCTGATCATCCGGACAAAGAATTAAAATACTAAGTTTTTCGGCCCTCTCAATTTCTTGTTCTGCCCAATTAAAATCAACATTCAGGGCATTACAAGCCGCTTCAATATTTTCATACTTTTCTAAAAGTTTTTTTGCTTTGACAGGACCGACCTTTGGAGCGTGAGACAGAGATAGCCAATATTTAAGCTTTGAGTTCATCCGGATTTTATTAGTGAGAGCGCCTCCGATCTTGTTTTTGCATTTTTTTGAAGACTGCCGCGTACTGCAGATGTTACGGCAACTGATCCCGGTTTTTTAACTCCCCGCATTGACATACAGAGGTGTTCAGCTTCAATAACAACTAAAACTCCGAGCGGTTTTAATTTTTTAACCAGCGTATCTGCAATTTGTGATGTTAAACGTTCCTGAACCTGAGGACGTTTTGCAAAAGCTTCTACTACACGAACTAATTTTGAAAGTCCGGTAAGTCTCCCCTTGGTTGGAATATAGACGACATGCGCTTTTCCGGCAAAAGGGAGAAGATGATGCTCGCACATTGAATAAAACGGAATATCTTTAACCATTACCATCTCTTCGTGTTCATGTTCGTGAAAAATTGAAATTTCTTTTGCAGGATCTTTATGAAGGCCGGAAAAGATATCGGCATACATTCTGGCAACACGCTTGGGGGTATCTTTTAAACCAGAACGGTTTGGGTCATCACCAATGGCAAGAAGGATCTCTTTTATAGCCTTTTCTATTTTGCGTTGGTTGATCATATGTTAAATTAAAAATTAAAAACAATGTGTGCTTCAACTTCGCTCAGCACATTATTATTATAACATTATTTGGATTTTTTAATTGGGATTTTGGATTTAAAATAATCCCGTAATCACACCATCTTCTGAAATATCCATGTTTTCCGCAGCGGGGTGCTTGGGAAGGCCGGGCATGGTCAAAACATTTCCGGTATAGGCAACAATAAAGCCGGCGCCGGCTGATGCGCGCAAAGAGGTTACCGTAATATTAAAGTGAGGCGGCCGGCCATAAGCCTTGGGATTATCGGTTAGCGAATATTGAGTCTTTGCCATACAGATTGGCAGCTTATCAAGCTTTAAATCATGAAGATGATCAAGACACTTTTTGGCTTCATTGGTATATTTTACATCTGCGGCACCATATACTTTAGTTGCAATTTTTTTAATTTTTACCGGGATTGGATCATTGACATCATACAAATAATTAAACTGATTTTTTTCCCTGCACAATTTTACAACTTTCTTCGCAAGCTCAGATCCCCCGGACCCGCCATGTTCCCAAATTTTAGAGATCACACAATCAATATCCAATTTTCTGCACCCGACCGTTACCTGTTCAATATCCATGCTGGAATCATTTATCTTTTTATTAATTGCAACAATTAAAGGCAGACCAAAACTTTTTATTGTATCAACATGCTTTTTCAAATTATCAATACCATTGCGGCGAAATGCCTGGGCAGTGACAACCAAAACTACTGCATTTGGCTTTAGGTTTCCTGCCCTGCACTTTATATCAAAGAACTTCTCGGCCCCCAGATCAGCTCCAAAACCAGCTTCTGTCACTACATACTTTGACAATTTTAGCGCCATCCTGGTTGCCATTAAGCTGTTACAGCCATGGGCAATGTTAGCAAAAGGCCCGCCATGAACAAAGGCTGGCACCCCTTCAATTGACTGTACCAAATTTGGTTTTAATGCATCCTTTAGCAGTAAGGTCATTGCCCCCTGAGCTTTTAAATCTCCACAAGTAACCGCTTTCCCATCTTTAGTATAGGCAACGATAATTTTTGAAAGATTACTCTTCATATTCTCAATGCTGGTTGAGAGACACATGACGGCCATAACTTCAGATGAGGCAGTAATTTCAAAAGATCCCCGAAGGGCACGGTCGTTCATATCCATTGACCGCTGCCAGACAATTTTCTTTGGGTCAATATTTAGATCATTGCCCTGGTGAATATGGTTGCAAAGCATTGCGGATAACAGGTTATGCGCCGAGGTTATACAATGGATATCCCCTATAAAATGAAGATTGATATCCGCCATTGGTAAAACCTGAGAGTATCCGCCGCCAGCCGCCCCACCCTTCATACCCATGACCGGACCTAATGAAGGCTCTCGAATACATATAAAAGGTTTCTTTCCAATTTTCTTCAAAGCCTGAGCCAGACCAATAGTTGTAGTTGTTTTTCCTTCGCCCTGGGGAGTTGGGGTCATGGTTGTTACCAAAATCAACTTTCCGTCTTTTCGGCCGGATAGGCGCCTGAGCGCTGCAAGTTTTATTTTTCCCTTATAGATACCATGGGGTTCAAGTTCCGAAGTTAAAATTCCGGCCGAGCGGGCAATTTTTTCGATTTTTTTAAGTTCGGCTTCCTGGGCTATTTGTATATCTGTCGGCATGGGAATATTGTAGCACATCAAGCCATTGTAGTAAAAGAGCTGGAATCCCAACCAAAATCCATCTTTTGGCCGCTTGAAGTCTCTTCGCGAATAACCTTTTTCATGTAGTCGTGAAAATCATGCAGAACCTCCGGGGTTAACATGATTTTTCTATCTTTTGAAGAGAAAAGATCTAATGAAACCACGCCACTATTTGAGACTACCTGGATCGGAACCTCAACAACACCACCAGCTACTGTGTAAGCACGCAGATCAGGGTTGTTACGATCTTTTAAGCCGATAACAAAAATAAATTTGAGCCCCTTCTGCATCGAAGCCTTTATATCCTGCTCCGATGGATAGGCAACTCCGTCCGGATGGGTATGATAAACCCCCAAGAGCTTGAGTTTATGCTTGTCGAAAAATAGATATCCCCGCCCAAAATCATCGTCCCATAATGCGAATTCATCAGTCTTCCCCACAACTTTACTTGGAACAGGAAGTACTCCTGTAATTTTATTCTCATCCCCGCCTAAAAACCCCCCGGACTCCTGAGGGTAACAGGCATGTGACTGGTGCATGATAATGTCGTATTGATGCTGTGTGATTACAAACATTTGATAACCTGATAAATTTTTTCTGAGGTCAAACCATAGATATCCAGCATCTGTTCCCGAGTTCCGTGCTCAATAAACTCATCCGGAAGGCCGATGCGCTTGACCGGAATATTGATCCCTTCATCTTGTAAAAGCTCAACAATCGCCGACCCAAAGCCCCCCTGCAAAGTACCTTCTTCAACAGTAACAACCTGTTTGGCATTCTTAACAGATTTACAGATTAATTCCTTATCCAACGGCTTTACAAAACGAGCATTAATCACATCTGCATCTCCCAATTTCTTTGCCGCCTCAACTGCCGGAAAAACCATAGAACCAATTGCTATAATTAACTTGTGACTTGTGCCTTGTGACTTATGCACTATTTCGCCTTTTCCAATCTCGATCTTCTTAAACTCCTCAGATAGATTTACCCCCGGACCGCTCCCTCTAGGATAACGAATTGAAATAGGACCATTATGCTCTGAAGCGGTAAAAAGCATGTCCTGGAATTCGGCTTCATCCTTTGGAGCCATAACCACTAAATTTGGAATAGTCCGCAAATAAGCCATGTCAAAAATTCCGTTGTGGGTTGCCCCGTCCTCACCAACAATCCCTCCCCGGTCAACCGCAAAAACAACCGGAAGGTTCTGCAAACAGACATCATGGATAATCTCATCATAGGCTCTCTGTAAAAACGTGGAATAAATCGCCACTACCGGCCTAAAGCCGCCCCGGGCCAGCCCGCCGGCAAAAGTAACCGCATATTCTTCTGCAATGCCGACATCAAAAAAGCGTTTTGGAAACTTTTGTACAAATTCATTAAGACCGGTCCCGTCAATCATCGCTGCGGTAATTGCAAGAATTTTCTTATTGCTCTCTGCAATCCGGGTAATAGTTTTTCCAAAAACAGCGGTGTAACTTATCCCGGAACCGTTCTTTTTTGCTTTACCGTTTTTAATATAATAAGGGGGCGCACCGTGAAATTTGGTGGGGTTAACCTCCGCATGTGAGTAGCCTTTTCCCTTTTTTGTTAAAACATGGACCAAAACCGGCCCCTGAATCTCTTTGGCATGGTGAAGGGTGCTCATTAGCAGCGGAATATTGTGGCCGTCAATCGGGCCAAAATATTTAAACCCCAGCTCTTCAAAAATAACATCAACCTTAAAATCAGTCACAATTTGCCGGGTCCGGTCTTTTAGTCTCTTTCCCCATTCAAAGGCCGAGGTCCCAAGCGGTATTTTTTTCATTAATCGCTCAACCCTTCCAACGATATCAACATAGAAATTAGAAGTTCGAACTGCTGTCAAATAATTTGAAATAGCACCAACACTTTTTGAAATCGACATCTCATTATCATTTAAAATTACCACCAGATTTGTTTTTAGGTCTCCGGCATTGTTCATCCCTTCAAAAGCCAGACCTCCAGAAATTGAGGCATCCCCAATTACAGCGACAACAGAATAATCATCTTCACTTAGATCACGTGCCTTAACTAGTCCAACAGCTGACGAGATGGATGTGCTGGCATGGCCAACCGTAAAGTGATCATGTTTGCTTTCCGCTATATTGGGAAATCCGCTTAATCCCTTGTACTGTCTTAAAGTATCAAAGCGCTCAAGCCTTCCGGTTAAAATTTTATGAGAATAAGATTGATGTCCCACATCAAAGAGAATTTTATCTTTTGGAGAATCATAAATTGCATGCAAGGCAACCGTAAGTTCTATTACTCCCAGACTAGAGGCTAAATGCCCGCCGGTTTGGGAGGTAACCCCGATAATTTTCTTTCTTATTTCACCGGCAAGCTGGTCAAGCTGTTTAGCCGAAAGTTCTTTTAATGCATAGGGAAGTTTTAATTTATCAAGAAGTGAGGTCATAATCAGTTAGTAAACAAGAAAATACATAACCAGAGCAACCAGCAGTCCCAAAACAAATCCCCCCAGGACTTCACTTGGCGTATGGCCAATCAACTCTTTAAGCTTCTCTTTTTCTCCCCCTCTTTCGGAATAAATATCTTCAATAATCTTATTCAGAATCAGAGCCTGCTGACCGGCAGCAAAACGAACCCCCATTGCATCGTACATTACAATGATGGAGAATACCAAAGCCAGGGCAAATATTGGCGAGGCAAATCCTTCGATAATTCCAACCGAAAGGGTCATAGCCGTAGCCATGGCCGAATGGGTAGAGGGCATACCGGCTGCCTCACAAAAATGCCAGAAGTCTAATTCTCCGTCCTTAAAATAATAGAGGATTACCTTCAGGGTTTGAGAGATTAAAAAGGCTACTCCCCCCGCAACCAAAGGCACGTTAGAAAAAATAGATGAAAATAAACTCATATCAACCTCCTTACCGAAAAGTAAGCCGTTTCACGTAATCTTTCTGCTTTTCTGCCAAATTGTTTTAGCAGAGCTGCAGCTCTTTTGCAATGAACCTGGGACAGTTTTTTTGCTTCATCCACACCCAAAAACAGGGGGTAAGTTGACTTCTGATTTTCTGAATCGGAACCTGTCGGCTTTCCTAAAATTTCAGGGGTAGAAGCAAAATCAAGTATATCATCTGCTATCTGAAAAGCCAACCCCATCTCCTCCCCATATTTACTCAAAGAATTAATTTCTTTCCTCTTTGCATTTGCAAGTATTGCGGCAATTTTAACCGATGCCCTGATAAGTGAGGCGGTCTTTTTTAAATGAATTTTTTTGAGTTGAGACACACTCCCTGCTCCGGCCTCCAAATCAAGCACCTGCCCTTCTACCACCTCAAGTAAGGCAGCCGAAAGCTCAGATACGACCTCTACTGACCTTTTTGGCGGACAATTGTCCGAAATTATCTTAAAGGCCAAAGTATTTAACCCATCACCAGCCAGCAAGGCAATAGCTTCACCATATTTCTTATGACAGGTTGGCTTTCCCCTTCTGAGGTCTGAATTATCCATACACGGGAGGTCATCGTGTATAAGTGTAAAAGTGTGTATCATCTCGACAGAGCAGGCGGCCGGAAGTACATCTGCAATCTTCCCCCGGAGCATTTTAGTTGTTAATAACATCAGAGACGGTCGAAAACGTTTTCCCCCGGCAAAAATAGAATAGCGCATTGCTTTTGATAATACAGAATTATCTTTTGGAAGATATTTTTTTAACGCCCTATCGACTATTTTTATCTCATCAGCAAACATCACAGCGAATAACTACTCCTTTATTAACAAGATCCGTTTTAATTTGTTTAACCGTCATCTGCTTAAAATGGAGGAGCGAAGCCAATAGCGCAGCCTGGGCATGACCTCTGGTTAAAGCTTCATAAATATGTTCAAGCTTCCCCGCCCCGCCTGACGCAATTACCGGAATATTAACAGCTTTGGCAATTGCAGAGGTTAATTCCAAATCATAGCCGATTTGGGTACCATCCCGATCCATTGAAGTCAGAAGAATCTCGCCAGCCCCAAGTTTTTCTGCCTTTTTAGCCCATTCTATGGCATCAAGCCCAGTTTTATTCCTACCCCCATGAGTATATACTTCCCATTCATTATTTTTAATTTTTGATTTTTGATTTTTAATTTTTTTTGCATCTATTGCAACCACTATACACTGACTACCAAACTTCTCCGCCGCTTCCCGAATAAACTCCGGCCTCTTTATAGCAGCAGTATTAATCGAAACCTTATCCGCTCCTGCTTTCAAAATCTCTCTGATTGTCTCTATATCATTAATTCCCCCGCCGACAGTAAAAGGAATATTTATTCTATCGGCAGTCTTCATGACAACATCAATCATGATATAGCGTTTTTCGTGGGATGCTGTGATATCCAAGAAAACGAGCTCATCAGCCCCCTCTTTAGAATAAAACTCGGCCAGTTCAACCGGATCCCCGGCATCTTTAAGATTTAAAAATTTTGTCCCTTTAACCACCCTGCCCTCGGTAACATCCAGACAGGGAATTATTCTTTTTGCTAACATGGCATTCTCCTATCCCATAGTACGGGCAGGTTTCACTTCGACTTCGCTCAGTGCAAGCAAACCTGCCCCAACATTATTATCATAACACAGGCAATTTCTGCAAAAAAGGGTGAAATTTTTTAATAGAACCGCGGAAATAGAGTAGGAGAAACTTTGAATGCCAATAAATATTAATGTAACCGGAAGAATAGGAAACAGAAGCAAAACCTGGCAAGCTAATCTTGTTGGAGGGACAGAAACTTTAACAAAAATCTCCGACCGCACACTCTGGGCCCTATTGATTTTAACGCATGCCTTGCGGGAAGAATTACCTTCTCACGCTATCATTACTCAGTTACAAGACGCTTTTTCTGATTTAAAGAGTGAACAAGGAGAAAAATGCGACAGCCGGGCATTAGCATTCAGAAATGACCTATTTGAAAATTGGGAAAGAGAGAATAGGGCTCTCTTAGAAGCAATGAGAAGCGAAGAAACCGTATTGCTTGATTTACTTAATCGCGGTTTTTCTCTTATATTGAATACTTATTATCCTCATTCTACAGTTCACTATGTTTGTGACCGTTGGCCAAGAATGCGCCAAAGAACACATTTTGACGGTGATTTTGAAGAAAAAAACTTTCAAATAATCGAAAATGAGCTGCTCGACCGCTTCGCTTCGTTTAACAGGAATTGGTGGGTTCAAAAAAGCGGAGCAACAGGATCTTTTGAATGGAAAGACAATGGACACTACAGGGATCCTATCGCCTGCTCTCCCGATTCAATCGTATTTAGAGAAATCATTTCACGAAGGGTATACTCTGAAACAACAGATAGGCACATTATAAATCCATTTAAAATGAGCGGCACCCCCCTCTCTGTTGAAGAAACGGCATTCCTAGAAGGACTGCCAATCAACATCTTCGCCCGCCATCCATTTATCAATGATACGCAGCCATGCCTTTCTCTTGAAGAAATAAAAGATATGCATGCTGCAGCAGGCTGGCGTCTTCCGAGAATTGAGGAAATGCTATATCTGATAAATGGACTTGTTCAGGGCAAAAGAATACCCAGTCTTAGAGGAGCACCGACTGATATTGCGGCCATCCCGGAGATTCCAATGCAGGGTCCCTACAGAAGTCCATCTCCACCTAATACAAGTTGGGAAATGAGCCAATTATCGCTAGCAAACCTTAAATTTCCGGTTCTTGCTCTGAATTCAGCAAACAACCCTTTTTCTTATGGTTATGATTATCTGCAGAAAGAAAAAGATAGGCTTCCTGACGTTGCCAAAAAAATAGATGATATGAATGAGCAAGATAAAAAACCCGAAGGATTATTAGTCGCAGTAGGTACAGCACAAATAGAAATGAAATGGATGCAACCACCAATAACAGAAACCGGAATTACAATTCGGCCTTTTCGAGGGGGAATAGAGAGAGTACAGTTTTTGCCAGTTATATAACTTCCCCTTACAACGCGCGCCACTACCCCCTTCTCTTCAGAATATACCTCCCAATCTTCTCAATCGAAGTATTAACAATATATTTTTCAGAAAGCCCGGCCTCTTTTACTAGTTTAATTGCCTGACGAAATTCAGCAAGCATTGGAGAAATATGCGCATCGGATCCGATCGTTGCCACCCAATCCTGCCGCTTAACCTCTTTTGCGATTTTTAAACAGCGATCCCAGCTGCCGGGACGGGAAACAAACGAAGAGCTGTTGATTTCTATCACAACCCTATTGGCCTTTGCAATCTCAACAATTCTTTCCAAATTAACCGGATGGGTTGGCGATCCGGGGTGGGCAATTACATTTATACGAGGATACTTTTTTATTGCTTTCAAATAGGCCTCGGTATTTTGTTCTTCATCCGGTGAATCATATCCGCAGCGGATATGCATTGCAGCCATTAAAATATCCATTATTTTTGTCTCTTCTTTGGGAAGATCAAGCTCGCCATCTTTATTTATAATATTTGCTTCACAACCGCGCAAAACCCTTATTCCGTCAATTTCCCTAGGAATCATACGCATATTTGAAAAATGATAATAGTGCGGAGCTCCGGGCATGGCAGGACCATGATCTGTGATCGCAATCATTTCTAAACCAATTTTTTTGGCCTGCTCAACATATTCTTCAAGAGTTGAATAGGCATGGCCGGAGGAGATAGTGTGGACGTGAAGATCAGCTGCTAGTTTCATCAATTAAATTGTCCGGAATATCAAAATTGGAATGGACCTTTTGAACATCATCATTGTCTTCTATTACACTCATTAGTTTTAAAATTTTATCGGCAGTCTCTTTATCTTCGATTTTAACCTTATTTGAAGGAACCATCGAAATCTCGGCATTAGTCGAAGCAAATTTTTGTTCTTTCAAAGTATCCCGAACTTTTTCAAAATTTTCAGGGGTGGTTACAATATCAATTGACGACTCCTGATCCTCAATATCCTCTGCCCCGGCCTCAATTGCAGCCATAGAAAGAGTGTCGGAGTCAATACCTTTTTTCTCAAAAGTTATAATTCCCTTTTTCTTAAAGATCCAGGCAACACAACCAGTTTGACCTAAGTTTCCACCATTTTTTGAAAAAAGATTTCGAAGTTCAGAAACAGTTCGATTAGCGTTATCAGTCATTGCTTCAACTAATACCGCAGTTCCGGAGGGACCATAGCCTTCGTACGTAACCTCTTCATAAGAAACCCCTTCCAGCTCGCCTGTTCCTTTTTTAATTGCCCGCTCGACATTTGAACTTGGCATATTACTCTCTTTGGCTTTGTCAACGGCCATGCGAAGACGAGAATTCCCGTTAAGATCTCCCCCGCCAATTTTTGCAGCGGTAGTTATTTCTTTGAGGATTTTAGTAAAAACCTTCCCGCGGGCAGAATCGGTTTTGGCTTTCTTGTGCTTGATTGTTGACCATTTAGAGTGACCTGACATATTATAATAATAACACAAATTCAAAATCGAGTGAAATCTCAACCCAAAAATGACGATATATATATAGAATGAGTTATACATCATCAATAGCAAGAAACAGGCCCAGCCGGTTTTCAAGAATTACGGCAAAGTACATCCTTCCAACGGCACTACTTCTATCAAAAACTGCAACTACAACTATCGCAAATTCTATAGGGTTTGCAATGAAAAAGCTGGGGGCAAACTACAATTTGGGCGCTGCGCGGGATCTATATATTCAAAACAAGGATCAAGCACTGGCAGATAAGGAAGAATTGGATCTCTCCCTGCGTTGGAAAAAAAGTTATTCCTCGTTATTTGAAGATCTCAAATTAAACGCCTGGGCAAAGATGTTTGAGCTTGGCTTATCATCTAACTATACTTTTTGGGAAAAGGCATCCTCATTTATGGGAATCGGATCTCCCCTAATAACCAGAACAAAAGGGATCTTTTCTCTCACCCAAAAAATCTCACGATTAGAAGCAAAAATCGCATGGCAAAAAAAGGAATCATTATTGCAGATTGGATTAGGAGCTAAGCAGGTAATAGCTCAACTAGAAAAAGTATTAAAAGATCCAGACAATATCGGTTTCATCGATACCAATATTTGTAGCGAACTATCCCGGCTATCTTTAGATATCAGTAAAAATGAACTTGACCTATCGTTTGCAAAATATCACTTAAAGAGCCTTATGGGTTATTTACCGGAAGAACAAAGGGACCTAATTGTACATTTGACCAATCGATACAATAAGACTCTCACCCCTTCACCAAGCCTATCACTATCTTCTTTTTCATTTAATATTTCATACAAATACAAGCCGACCCCGTTCAAACTCCCAAAATTCACCCCTGGCAGTAAGAAAATAGACTGAAATTTCCTCCAAATGAGTCCGATACATAATTGGAGGATTTCAAGATGTCACCAGCACCTATAAAAAGACCAGGAAATATGCGGGCACCAACAAATATGCATTTACCCGCTCGTCTCAAACGAAAATCATATGCTATTACCCACTTACCCGATGCTAAACATCCAAATGGCATTAAGCATTTACCTGCAACTGTAGGCAATTATGAAGCAGATTTAAGGATTGCAGAAAATCCTTATATTCATTTTGGTAAAGAATTTGGTAAAAACGAAATACTGGGCCTTGCTGCCGGAGTCGTTGCAACAGTAATTGTGAATGTTATATTAGATACGGTTTACGGTGGACATTGTCCTCCGGAGGTTAAGGCTCCAATATTAGCAATTACCCAGCCCACTGTAGAAAAACCGGCCCTGATCTATCGTCCAATGCGAAAGGCCTATAAAGATGCACCATCCGTTGAGAAAAGAAGCATAAAAGATCATTCGGCAATATTAAAACAGGGATGGAAAAATGGCTGGCCTACCTTGAGAGCAGATATGCTCTATCACGACACAAGTCAGGGCGCTTATATGGGTGGAGCAACCTATATTATAAATCCAGAAACCAGTTTAGAAGCTGCAATGTTGCAAGTCGGTGCTTTTTCTTTAGCATTTTTGACCGCCGCCTTTCTTGAGGTTAAAGGGGTAGACTTAAGATTTAAACTTTTTAGCAAGAAACTGGAAAAGCTTGGATTTAATTCGAAATCCTACTTTGAATCCCGCTATAAGATAGATCCGGAAGAACAAAAATATGATCCGGCCACCATTTTAAGAATGATTAGCAAAATGTTTAATCTCCCGCTGCAAGAACCGCTCTGTTATGTCGACAGTTATATAAAAAAAATCAACCTGGATCGCTATAACTCCTGGGACCCTTATTCTCGATTCAGGCAGCGGACATCTGATGAGGGACCGGAACTAAATCAAAGCATTCAGGTCAATTTTTCAAGGGCCTTTCAGGTAAAACGCCAGGAAAGAAGTCCTTATAACTGTTTTGGCGTAGCTAAACGAAAATTCCAATTTCCAATCGAAGGTGTGATGTTATGGGAGGCCGACCAAATTCCGGACTCAGGACTTAGAAGGACCGTTCGAAAGATAGAGGGAAAGGGAGATTATCATGAAATTGCCTTTTGGAGATTCAGGGCACAAGATAAAAAAGGACTTTTGGTTACAATCGATGTCCCTTCTACTTCCGAAACAATACCCGATTTAAGCCAGGTTGATACGCCTTTCTGGATTGAGGTAAAGGTCTGGAAAGACTTAGGGCTAATGCTTGCAGCTAACGACTTTATTCTAAAAAATTTCACAGTTGATCCAACTACAAAAAACAAACTGGAGCTTACAACAGAAGAACCAGCGCAGACCGACTAAAAGCTAGGCCTCTCTTAAATACTTTGCCGCCTGTTCCGGAGGCATCGGATTAATATATAATCCAGAACCCCACTCAAATCCGGCCACTTTGGTTAAACGTGGAATAATCTCAATATGCCAGTGAAAATCATAGGCTAAAGTTCCCCAATATGACGGCTTTCCGGCCCGGGGAACCGGATTGGGAGCTGTATGCAGGACATAATTATAGGGAGAATTTTTTAAAACCTTTTTGAGACGCGAAAGTACATCCTTCAAACATAGCGCCAGCTGTTTGTGCTCTTCGTCAGTTGCTTCCCTGAAATGGGCATGGTGGCGGCGAGGTAAAATCCATAGTTCAAAAGGAAAACGGGAAGCAAAAGGGGTAAAAGCTACAAAAAAATCGTTTTCGTATACTAAGCGGTCGCCGGCACTTAGTTCCTGGCGCATTAAATCGCAAAAGATACAACGCTCCTTTTCTCTGTAATAAGTGCACGAATTTTGAAGTTCCAATTTTACATATCTGGGAGTTATTGGCGTTGCAATCAGCTGGGAATGAGGATGGGTTAATGAAGCACCAGCCGGTATTCCCTGATTCTTAAATACTAAGACATAACGAAACCTGGGATCAGCTTCCAAAGTTGTAATTCTTTGTTTATAGGCCCAGAGCACCTTTTCTATCTGTGGAATTTCCATATCAGCCAACAGAGTGTTATGACTTGGACTTTCAATAATTACTTCATGCGCTCCAATGCCGGTCATCATATCAAAAAGCCCAACCCCGGATCTATTAACTTCTCCGTTTGAAATCAGAGCAGGAAATTTATTTGGAACTACCCGCACATCCCATCCCGGGGTATTAGGCAAAGTATTAGGCTTTCTCCAGGCCAGTACCTCGGGAGGAGTACCATCTTCTTTTCCCTCACAAAGGGGACATTTAGAACTATCCGTATCATCAGGAGTTGAAGCAGAAAAATCACCGGGGCGTTTACTTCTCTCGGTAGCAAGAATAATCCATCTTTCTGTAATAGGACATTTTCTTAACTCAGGCATAGTAATCTCCTTTGATTATGTTTCAAACCTTATTACAATCTTATTGGTCCACGAAGCCTGCGGTCTTAATTGAAGCTTCCAAATCGGAACCAGGACCAACCCCTGCCAGCTGCTTTTTAAACCTTCCCTGGTTTGAAAAGCTCTCTCTATCGGAAACCGGCACAACATCCCATCCTTCTCAAAAACTAATGATACACCAAAGCCTCGATAACCGTCAACCAGCTTAAGATCGCTCACACGATATAGAATCCCGGTACTATTTAACGCACGATCTTTGATCGTCTTTCCGCCAATTTCATAATAACAGTTTTCAGCCGGTTCGTTAGAAAGTGAACAATTAAATTCTGCCCCAAACCACAGGTCAAGCTCTTTTTCTCCCAGATTGCTAATTTCATATTCAATATTTAGAATGCTTTGTCCCCGCAAAAGGAGCGCTTTCTTAATTATTTTTACCGGATGTTTAATCCCTGATCTGTCTGCTACCTGTCCGGTTCTTGAAAAAGTAACCGTTATCTCCTCATTTTTTCTCTGCGGAAAAAAATTATATTCACCACGGGAAAAGTCTCCCAATTCCTTATAGTTATCGCTGCGGATCTGCTGTAATGAAACTTCCGAATCAAAAAAATGATCCCGCAGGGCAGACAGCAAATTATGCGCCTTTGGTTTAAAATCAAGCTCAAAGATTGATCCGCCGTCAGCGGGTGAAAAGTAAACGTTAAGCTTGTCGTTAGACATCAGGACCTCTTCCTGCCCGTCTTTATTAAAGTCTGTAATTAAAACCTCGGTATAATAACCAATTCCGCGGCTAACCTTATTAATCAGGTTTTCCGCATTAATTAAATGCCGGTAAGCCGCAGTCCGGACCCCCACCAGATTAATCCCGCCGTTTTCTGCATGCCAGTAAGCATCTCCGCACTGGCCCATGTATAATTCTCTTTTGGCTTGGTCCAAAAGATCGCTTGGGGTATTTTTGACAGCTTCAAGTTTTGCGCTGACATACAACATTTTTTTATGGAGATTGTTTGCCTCGGCAAAATTTGCAAAACTATTTTTTAAATATTGCCGCTCTGTTTCGGATTTGTTATCACTGTTTTTATTTGCATAAGAAAACGAAGTCGGCAGATAAACCAATCCTGAAGGCAGATGCTCATCATGATACTCACAAAAGGTTAAACTTCGAATCCAGGAAGAATGCTCTTCCAACTGAGTAAAAAGATTATCAAGCTTACGATCGGTATAAAGCGGGCGGTAGGATCCGGGCCAGAAACCAAATCGCTCTCCTTCTCCCCAAAAAACAACTACCTGCTCCCCTCCCCCCGTTATTAAATTCTCAAGATAAGCCAGAATATCCTCAGGCTTTTTATTGGGAATCAGCTGACTAAGCTTAGAAGAAATAGAAAACAGATTGAGTTTTACCCCTTCTTCTTCTGTTACATAATAGCCGGAAGAACTTTTCTTGGACAGTCCACTGTTTGAAAAAAGATAATCATCAAGTGCCGTATACTCAATTCCGACTTTCTCCAGCACCTTTGGCAGATGGGGCTCCCAGCTCTTTTCCGCCAGCCATAATCCGACAGGGATAGATCGCAGATGTTTTTTTATGAACTCATTCTGCATATTAACCTGGCCTATTATGTCTGTCTCAGGAATAAACGGTAAAATTGGCTGGTAATATCCGCCGCTAAAGACCTCTACCTGCCGGCGCTGTATCAGCTTGCGCAGAAGGTCTAAAAATTCAGGGTGACGATTTAATATCCAGTCATACAACACACCGCTCATGTTAAAAGATATTTTTATTCTGGGATGCCGGTCAATAGTCTCAAAAAAAGGGAGATAACAGCGGCGATAAGCCTGATCAAGCACAGATTCAGCAATTCCCAGCGGCTGATGAAAGTTAACTCCAAATAGAAGATTGATTTTACTCATGGTAATCAAAAAATTATACTCTTTTTATGAGGAGTTTGCCAGCAGGGAATATGGATTTCCGCGAAGGAGGATTAAAACCTAATCTCAAAACCAATAAAATTCTCGAGCGGCTCTTCATGGGAATCGGCCGAAGAAATTGTAAATTCTTTTTTTAAGGACCGGATAAAAAGATCAATATTTTGGGGCTTTGCCTGTGCAGCCAGTTCTACTTTTGATGAGCCAGAATTCCTAACCCAGCCTTTTATGCCAAAACTGCAGGCAAGACGTCTGGCAGTATAGCGAAATCCGACCCCCTGGACTGATCCTGAAAAAATAAAATGGAGCTGTTTTTCCATCCTGCGTTTATCTTACCACGACACCTGCGAATGAAGCGCCAGAATTTTTGAGGAGGTTGCCTTATTCTTAATCTCCTGCTTAAAATCAAAAGCAGCGCGAATATTCTTATTCCACTTATATTCCACCCCGAGAATCCTCTGGATATAATCATCACCTGATTTTCTAAAGTTATCAAGCCTTGCAAAAATATTTGTCTCTTTAATAAATTGATAATTACCGCCAATGGAAATCCCCCCATCCTCGCTTTGAAGTTGGTTTGCGTATTCCACAAAAACTATCCCCTTTTCAGGATTGCTAAACTGGTATGAAATCAAGGCCGACAGTTTTTTGTCGCTGTCGGTCAGGTCTAAAGAAGAAAGATCAACATCTTCTGCCAACACACCGGCCGCGGTTATTACCTTATCGGCTTTGCCAAAGTAAAGCGGTTCTGCTTTTAGGGTCAGTCCAATGTCTTTGCCGGAATTTATCTCTGCCGCTTGATAACCCTGGCCGTTCATTAGAATAGTATGATAATCGACATTAAAAGGTATGTTAAGTCTGGAGAGATCAATTGTTCCAAGTACAGAGACTCCCAGATCAGCTGAATCAAAATAGCCATACTGGTCGGTCAGGGTTTTTGCAACATAGCGAAACCTCCACTGTTTTTCTATCATCCCAATCCAGTGAGTTGGTGATTGTCCGATTCTGACAGTCTTTAATCCCAAAGAAGGAGAATCTATATTATTGAACTCAAAATAGGCATACTTTAAATAAAGATCTAGTTTATCCTGCGTCCTTGATACATCGGATGTTACGCGAACCGATGAATTCTGGTCAAATTTATTCTTATAATCCAAATAAACCCTGCCTATTTCAAAACGATTGGGGATACCGCTCTTACCGATAGTGTCTTTTTCATAATAAATATAAGCCCTACCATGGACTGAGGCTGCTCTATCCCTGGCTATTTCCTTAAGGCTGCTTATTTTGGCATCCAGTTCACTCTTAATCAGCCCGGTCTCTTTTCGAATAGCGGCAAGCTCGGTTTTCATCTGCTTGACGCTGTCTTCCTTATCTTCCTTATTAATGCGGTCCTCTTGTT
>JABMQY010000034.1 GCA_013202975.1 Candidatus Saganbacteria bacterium | reverse complement strand
GCATCTGCCTTTTAAGCAGGGGGTCCTGGGTTCGAGCCCCAGGCCGGTCATTCTCCTACGCTAAAGCTTCGGAGAATTTCCTCTTCAAATAAACAAGCAAGTAAATATCACATGGGGTGAGAAAGAAACATATTGTTTGGGTTCGCTTGCCCGCCGAAGTCCTACGTAGCCTTGGCGAAGTAGGACGAAGGAGGGAGCCCCAGGCCGGTCAATCTACTTCGCCCTCGCTTCGCTCGTAGCTTCGTAGAATGAATTCTCCTTGCTAGTTTATCCACAGAAAACGCAGTTATGTTATAATATTTTTTTGGAATACATGCTAGAAGGGGGTAAATTATTATGGGGAAAATGACCAGATACGATTTAAAAAACTTGACTGCGTTCAGCAAAAAAGAGGTCTTCAAAAATGTTTTTCTCGAACACAACCATTTAAAAGCTCAGGTGACCTGTCTGTCTGCCGGCCAACAAATTCCTCCCTGCAAAATGGAGCATGATGTGCTTTTTTTTGTTATGAGCGGGAACGGAGCAATCATTGTTGACAGCAAAAGAAAAACCTTAAAGGCAGGCCAGGCCGCTTTTGTGCCGAAAGAAGCCAAATGGCGCAGTATCAAGGCTAAAACAAAAATGATAATCCTGGCGGTGCAAGGCAGATAATGCAGATACTCATTGCTGTTTCAATTGTTTGCCTGGCACTTTCATTCTTCGTTAACCGAAAAAAAACGTTTACGGGAGTAAAGCGCGGGGCTATTATGTTCTTGAATCTTCTGCCGGCAATATTTATTGTTATCTTTCTGACCAGTGTTTTCCTCTATCTGATCCCAGAGAAGGTTATTACGGAATATTTGGGCGCAGGCAGTGGTTTTCTAGGAGTTGTTGCCGCTGCACTGGTCGGTTCAATTTCTTTGATCCCTGGTTTTGTGGCTTTCCCCCTGGCCGGTTTGCTTATCAGCCGGGGGATAAACTATACGATTGTGGCGGTCTTCATCACCACATTATTGATGGTTGGCCTGCTTACCTTACCCATAGAAATTAAGTATTTTGGTAAAAAAGCGGCGATCACGAGAAATGTTTTAAGCTTTATCGGTGCGCTGGTCGTTGGCGTGTTGATCGGGGCATTCTTTTAAATGATCAAAAAAACATTAAAAGATTATTTCTGGGTCTTGTTGTTCGGTCTGTTCCTGGGCGGATCTCTTTTTCTTAACTTCGAGCCAGGTGTTAATATCTACTCAAATTTTAGCCGGTTTTTTCTGGAAATGATAACTTTTCTGCCGTTTATGTTTATACTGATCGGTCTTTTCGATGTCTGGGTGCCCAAAGAAAAGATCGAACGGCATATCGGTCATGGGTCAGGTATTGCCGGGACATTGTGGGTCATACTTCTGGCCACGTTCCAGGCCGGACCGCTCTATAGCGCTTTCCCGGTAGCTTATCTCCTCTCGAAAAAAGGAGCGAGCGTCAGGAATGTGTTTATTTATCTTGGAGCCTTCAGTTGTTTAAAAATACCCATGCTGACTTTTGAGATCGGTTTTCTGGGTTTAAAGTTTTCTATCCTGCGCACGTTCTTTTCTCTGCTGGTCTTTGTGATAATTGGGTTCGTTATGGAGAAATACGTTGGAAAAGAATTTAAGGTAATGGAGGGGAAGTAAAAAGGCCCGCCTGTTTTTCTTTTAAGTAGGGGGTCCTGGGTTCGCTTGCCCGCCTGCCGGCAGGCAACATTGGTGGTCTCTGCCAAAGCGGGAATGGGGCAGCATAAATATAAAACTAGGATGTTTTGTTAACAAATTGAACTTTGGTTATTTAGCAGGGTTATCTTCTTCTTCCTCTCCCAAAACGTGAACCTCGTCCTCGGGGACTGAAACTTCTGGCTCTTGAAGTATGAAAGCTGACGGTGCTAATTTCCGGGTGTCTGACAATCGGCAGCGCTTTTTGCATTATTCTTTCGATACTACGGACATCGCCGCGTTGATCCGGAGTGGCAAAAGATATCGCCCGTCCTTCATGACTTGCCCGGCCGGTGCGGCCAATGCGGTGAACATAATTTTCTGCATCATCTGGAAGATCATAATTAATAACTAACTCAATCTCTTTAACATCAATCCCTCTGGCTGCAATGTCAGTAGCAACTAAGATTCTAAATCTACCGGTCTTAAAGCCATCCAGAGCGTCTCTGCGTTGCCTTAGAGAGCGATCTGAATGGATCTCTGCCGCATTGTGGCCTAATGCTCTGATACCGCGTGTAATTCTGGCAGCGCCTCTTTTGGTGCGGATAAAAATAAGGACAGCGCCGCGATATTGATAGAGCAGCTTCTCTAATAATGCATTTTTGTCTTCTTTATTTATAATAAAGAGCTCCTGAGTAACATTTTTAGCAGCAGTGCCGGAACGGGCAATCTCGACACTAACCGGCAGCTTCATGTATTGGGTTGCAATCTTAACTACTTTTTCAGGGATAGTTGCAGAGAATAGCATTGTCTGTCTCTCTTTTGGCAGATTCCTGAGTACCTGTTCAATTTGCGGCATAAAACCCATGTCCAGCATGCGGTCTGCTTCATCCAGAACCAGGATCTTAAAATCATTAAGCCGCAGGGTTCTTTGTCTTAAATGATCGTTAAATCGTCCGGGAGTGGCAATGATTATCCTTGGACTGCGGCGCAGCATTCTTAATTGATTGCCCATTGAGGCTCCGCCGATAAGGACAGCTGTCCCCATTCCAAATGGCCGGGCTAATTTGATAAGTGCTTCCTCAACCTGGAGCGCAAGTTCACGGGTAGGAACCAGAATCAGGGCGCGGCCGGGCCCCTGAGCCAATCTTTGTATCATAGGAATACCAAAAGCCAGGGTCTTTCCTGTTCCTGTTTGAGCCACACCGACAATATCTTTACCTTCAATCGCCATTGGAATTGCTTTATATTGGATCGGTGTTGGTGTTTTAAACCTCATTCGGTTAAGCAGCTCCAGTATCTTCGGAGCAATACCCAAACCGTAGAAGCTTTTATTACTATTCTGATCAATTGGATTCATTGTTTAATTATAGCACGATTATACCAAAATTTCCTGAAATTTCCGCCCCAAATTGACGATATACACTTATCAGGAAAAATAAGGGGGGTATCAAACAGAGGGCAGTGGTTTTCCTGACAAGAATGACAAATGACAAATTAAAAATGACAAATGAATGTAGAATTATATAATCCGCCGAAGGCGGAGTGTTGTTAGTTATTAAAAAAGAGTGAAATTTCTTATATTTCCCTCCGATAAATATACGGATATTATTGGAGAAAAATAGTGCTTCAACTTAAGCTAGTTTCAATTAAATTTGATACCACAAACGCAGAGCAAAAACTTGAGCTTCTAAGGCTACGGCAAGAGGGGGCTCCGGTTGCAACACCGCTGCTTAACAAAATGCTTACTCAAGGTAATTTGCCCAAGGATCCTGGAATATCCCAAGAAGAGCTTTATGCGAAAATGCAAAGAACAGTTGAAATACTGGGCGACAAAATCTTAAGCTGGGTATTACGGGATGATAATACGTTTTCAATCGAAATGTCGCAAAAAATAACAGATATTGATATTGCAAAATTATATGAAGTTAGAGATTTTATCAGTGAATTAGGCTTAGATATTTGTACTAATATAACTGATGATGTTGGTCTTTTTATTCGAGATATGAAAATCTTAAGATCCCTTAACTTAGCGCACAATGAAAATATAACCTCAGATATTATGCAGCATCTGATAGACCTCCCCCTTGAATACTTGGATCTGGAGGTATGTCCCGGGATTACTAATGATATAAAAGAATATTGGGGAAGGCTAAAACATATCAAGGTTTTACTTTTAGCAAATTCTGGTATTAATGATAATTTATTATTAAGCTTTGATTTACCAGAAACATTAGAACATCTCTCTTTAGCCTTCTCAATCACTAAATGCCCAAATGAATTAGCCTTACAAAAGCTCAGGCAGTTGAAAGAACTTGATATTCGAGGAGGAGAGGAGATTGAAGAAATAAGTGAGGCTGAGTTTTTGAAAATTAAGAGAGCCTTGCCAGATACTAAAGTAATATAATCGTGTGTAGTTTCTTGGGAATAACAATCTGTCTTGAATAATTCTTTTCCTTCATGTTATACTTAATTCTCAGTGGGCCCGTGGTGTAGCCTGGTTTAACACGCCTGCCTGTCACGCAGGAGACCGAGGGTTCGAATCCCTTCGGGCCCGCCAGCCTTCGCTCTTCGCTTCGCTCGTAGCTACGGCTGGCAAGCCTCCCACTATCATGAGAAACAAATTTTATGTATATATTCCAAAGAGTATAAATAATCCCTCTAAGTCATATATAGGATTTTCAAAAAATATTGAGAAACGTTTTACTGAACATAATAGTAAGACGCAGAAATACACAAAAAATTATGCCCCATGGAAATTGGAGACTTATTTTGTCTTCTCTGATCAAAAGAAAGCATTGGTTTTTGAGAGATATTTGAAATCCGGATCTGGAAAAGCCTTTATAAATACACACCTATAATATTTGCCCTTGAATGCATGATTTTCTTCATGATATACTGATCCATTGATTAGTTGGGTTCGAATCTGAAACCATGCAAGGATGCCATTCGGGCCCGCCAGTAAAAACATGTCTGAAGACAACATAAACCAAGAGTCAAACACAACGACCGGACCGGAAAAAGAAGAAGGCAAGGAACAGCTTTTATTTTGTACCATCGGAGGCCTTCCTTTCGCTTCATCTTTTTCCTATATTAAAGAGGTCATTAATCTAACATCAAGTATCGTCTCTGTTCCAAACGTTCCTCCCCATGTCAGCGGAATTATTAATCTTCAGGGAAACATTTTTGCAATCTTAAATCTGGCAAAGTTTTCCAGCAAACCAGAAGCATTAAAAAGCGCCTTCAGGCATATTCTGGTGATTCACAATAAGCGGATTGAGGCCGGACTTTTGATTGATGATGTCCCGTCAATTGTTTCTGTTTCTACAGATGAGATCCTTCCTCTTTCTGATTTTCAGAAATGCCTGCCGGCCGGAGAAGAAGATAGTCTGATTAATTTTGTGACACGGGAAATTAAATTCAACAAACGTATTCATGGGCTGCTGGATACCGAAAAAATTCTAAACACAAGGTTGAAAAATGAATCTGAAGAATAAAATAATATTATCAGTTCTGTCCTGTTTCTGTATCGGAATTGCCGTTTTTCTTTTTGCCTTGTTTATTTGTCTGCTTTTTAACCTATCGCTCCTATGGGCGCTGTTAAGCCCCTTTTGGTGGATTTATTTGCTTCTTTTTATTGTAGGAATAATGTTAGTTCTATTGTTAAGCTTTCCTGTAATCACTTTTTTAGACGATTTTAGGAATCGCCGCGAAATAACAAATACCCAGGCTGCGGCAGTGCAGAAAAAGGCCTCTTATCTCCCTTATCTGGCGGGACTAATTGTCGGACTACTAATAATTGCCGGCAACAGCCTCAATGCTTATTTTCTTTATGAATCATCAAGGTTTCCTCTCTGGCAAATAGGAACCCTGCCGCTGGCCGGGATAATTGCCGCACTAATAACTTTTTTGCTGAGCTTTTCAATTATAGAAAGATTGATTTACCCGGTGCGGGAACTGGCAGATAAAAAAAACACACTCCCTTCACTTAAACATCCCGGCCCCAGTCTTTTTACAAAACTATTTATAGAATTCTTTGCTTTTGGAACCAGTCTTACCCTTTTGGTAGGATTATTTATGCATAATGCGGTTATTAATAAAACTGTCTCAACCCTAGAAATAATTCGCGGCGGGATGGTTTTGTTTCTGGCAATTGCTATTCTTCTGGCCTATATTATTTCAGCCTCCTTTGCAAGTATTACTCTCCTGCCTTTGCGTAAATTATCCAGTTATTTAAATACTATTTCCCTGGGCGATCTGACACACCGGCTTTTATCCGGTGCTTCGGATGAATTTTTTTCGGTCTGCCGTTCGGCCTCATATATGGTTAACAGTTTAAAATTAATGGTTTTCCGGGCCAAGGATATGGGGGGCGGTATAACGGCCGCGGCAGAAAACATTAGACATTCAGAAGAGCAGCAGGCGCACGGTGCAATTGAAACCGCCAAAACCCTGGCAAATACTATTTCTACCCTCCATAATCTGGCTGATTCTGCCGGACATGTTTATAAGACCGCTGAGGATGTTGCCGATACAGCCCAGGCAACCTTATCCGCTTCCAAATCAAGCCAGCAGGCTATTGATGCAATAAAGACAGAAATGGAAAACATTCGTGTTAAGGTAGTAGAAGTTGTCCGCCGCATCGCTGCCTTGGAAGACCGTTCTTATCAAATCAATAATATTGCAACAACTATCGGAGAAATAAGCGAACAGACCAATCTTTTGGCGATTAATGCGTCAATTGAAGCTTCGCGGGCAGAGGGTGGCGGAGCCGGTTTTTCTCAGGTTGCGGCAGAGATCAGAAAACTGGCCGCCAGGGCGGCAAACTCTACAAAAGAGATTGAATCTTTAATTTCGGAAATTCATTCGGATACCAGTTTAACCGTCGATGTAACCCGTGAATCTTCCTCTAGTGTAGAAAAAAGTATTGAGAAAATAAAAGATACCACCCAGTCTATTGAAAAAATAAATCAGATGATTGCTCAAACCACTAACGCGGCTCAGGAAATACTACAGGCCAGTTCCGACCAAAAGACTTCAACCGACCAGATTGTTTCAAGAATCCAGGGGTGGTCGCATGTTGCCCAGCAGTTTGAGACATCGACCCATAGCCTGGTCGGTTCAATTAAGCAGCTTAATCAGCTGGCTGACGACTTAAAAGCAGCCATTTCGGGTTTTAAGGTGGAATAAGAATGAAAAAACCAGCACAAAGTCAATTTTTAATGCTTTTTAAAGAAGAATCCAAACGTTATCTAACCGGATTAAATGAAGAGCTTTTAAAATTCGAAAAAGATCCGGATGACCATGAACTGCTGCAGGCAATGATGCGCAAACTGCACAGCCTCAAGGGATCAGCTAATATTATGGGGCTGACCGATATCAATAAATTTACCCACCGGCTGGAGGACGGATTTCTCAAACTAAAATCATGTGAATTTAGCCCCTGGGAATTTGACCTGCTTTTTTCTTCCCTTGATATTATTGGGAAAATGGTTGATGATTCAACCTCGGACAAACCGGCCGGGATAGACCACAAAGAGCTGGACAAAAAATTAAAAACATTACAAAAAAAGAAAGCCTCAGCCAAAAAGCCTAAAAAGAAAGAAAAGGGGACTTCAAAAGAAATTGACCTCTCGGTCTTTCGGGCAGATGTAGCCGACTTTATTCATATTGATGTTTCCAGAGTAGACGCTTTAATGGGTTTAGTAAACGAACTAATAATTCAAAAGGGAAGAATCATAAAACGCCCGCAGGAAATAAAAAGAATCTTTGATCAACTCAAATTTATTCATAAAAGCCTCCGGACATCTGTTCAAACCTCCGACCTGCCTTCTTCTTTTGTTTCTCAGGTTGAGGATGTTGAGATAGAAATAAGAGACATAAGAGACCGAATGAGTTTTTTATTGGAAGATATAACCGGCCAGTCCGGCCGGCTGGATCATTTAATTGGGCGGCTTGAAGGCGTAGCGTTAAAAATGCGGATGTTGCCGCTCTCTATTATCTTTTCAAAAATGCAGCGACTGGTGCGGGATCTTTCAATTGACAAAGAAAAACAAATTAAGCTGGTTTTTTCCGGAGAAAACACCGAACTGGACAAAAAAATAATAGAGCTGATCCAGGATCCTATTATGCATATTATTAGAAACTCGGTTGACCATGGCATAGAATCTCCGGCCGCGAGAAAAAAAATCGGAAAGTTACCTGAAGGAATAATTATCTTAAATGCATATCAGCATGGCAATCGCATTGTAATTGAAATTGAGGATGACGGTGCCGGGATCGACAAAGAAAGGGTAAAAGAAGTTGCCAGAAAAAAAGGCCTTATTACTGATGAAGAAGCACAACAGCTCGATGACAACGCAGTATTTGAACTATTGTTTCAGCCGGAATTTTCTACCAGAGATGAGGTTTCATCCGTTTCTGGCCGCGGGGTAGGGCTTAATGTAGTACGCGATGCCCTTAACCGTCTTCAGGGAAATATAAAAATTGATTCACAGCAGGGGGTTTTTACAAAGTTTGTCCTGGACCTTCCGATTACTGTCGCAGTCAGTTCCATTCTTATGTTTACACTCATGGGACGGCTCTATTCGCTGCCCCAAAGTGAAATCAAAGAGACCGTAAAGCTGGATCAGCCCTTGGGTGATGAAAAGACGATTAAATTAAAAGGTGAAGATATTCCTGTTTTCACGTTAGGAGATTTTTTGGATTTGCCAAAATATGAACATGACACTCCTCCGATGCTATTGATTACTGAGTATATGAATAAGAAGGTAGCATTGGCGGTTGATACACTGGAAGGGGAAGAACATGTGATAATTAAAAATATGGGATCGTATTTAAACAAAGTAAAAAATATTGCCGGAGCCGCAATATTGAGCGATACTCGCCTGGTGCTGGTTCTGGACCTTCCCGAAATGCTTGCCGCAAGCTGGAAGCAGTTCGCGGTTGAAAAATAAAGAGGATCTGATAGAATAAGTCTATGGCAAAAATATTAGTAGTTGATGATGATGCGGTAATTCGCAAGAGGATAGAAGAGATCCTCTTAAGCGAAAAACATGAAGTAATTACCGCCCCGGATGGTTTGGCCGGTTTAAATGCAGCGCGTACCCAATCCCCAAACATAATTGTACTTGATCTTCTTCTGCCAAAATTAAACGGACATCAGGTCTGTCGTATGCTAAAGTACGATTCACGATACAAGAGTATTCCGATTATTATGTTCACATCTAATATTTCTGAAAAGGATAAGGAATTGGGCAAGCAGGCCGGTGCCGATGCCTATTTATTTAAGAAGAATTCGCCGCATCATTTATTGGGACTGGTAAAGGACCTGTTAGAAGCTGCAAAAAAAGCAGCCCCGCTAAAAAAACCAGACCTAAAAAAATCTTCTTGACGCAATTATTTTAATTGTGCTATAATGTAACTTCCTTCCTGCCAAGTTCGATTGGCGATTATGGATTAGAAAATTGAAAACTAAACTAAGAGAATCGCGCGAGTCTTTGTTAATTTTTGGATTAGAGATTTCGAGATTTTGTAATGAGAGTCAACAAACTTTTTTACTGAGAGTTTGATCTTGGCTCAGGATGAACGCTGGTGGCGTGCCTAACACATGCAAGTCAAACGGGTGTAGCAATACACTAGTGGCGGACGGGTGAGTAACGCGTAAGCAATCTACCTTCGAGACTGGCATAACCTGTCGAAAGATGGGCTAATTCCAGATGGTATTATTTTGATGATTTCATAATAATTAAATCCCTCACGGG
>JABMQY010000033.1 GCA_013202975.1 Candidatus Saganbacteria bacterium | reverse complement strand
TTTAAGAGTTGGGCTTTTACCGCGGCATCTGCAGTAACTGTTTCGGCATGAGGAAACCAAGACTCGGTTGTGGTTATCATATTTCTTAAAATTCCGGAGAGCATCTGTCCGACATTTCTAAAAACTGCAGCCCTCTCTCCGGGAGCAACCGATACCGGTGTATCTCCGTCAGAAATAACCAGTCGTGAGGTTGTTGCTTTTTGATTTGAAACATTGCCGATTGTGAGCTGGCGCGAATCGATTACTTTTTGATCTGCTCCAATAATCTCCATTAGTAATTTGTCATCCGGCCGGCCGCTGATTAATGTTACCGGGACCTCCTCTCGTTCTCCTGATAGTTTTTTAATTACTGGAGCCATCAAGCCTGCCCCAGTTATTCGAAGAGTAACCTCTCCCCCAGTTGAATTATTAACAATTACCCTTGCTTCTACCCTTGCTCCATCGACTAAGAATTTTGGTAAAGGGGCTTCTACTGATGCTGGCAGGGTTGCATCAACTTGCGCGCTCCCTTTTGCAAATTCGGTCCCTTTGACTGCAGAGAATGCTGCTCTATATCTTCCGGTTTGCGGGCCGAGTGCGATTTTTATTTTAACAAAACCATCCGGCCCGGTGCTGATCCGTTCACTGTATACAACTTTTTGGGTCCCCTCTCTAAGCTCTCCTTCCTCTGCCGGTATTTCCTCAGAATCGAAATCACCACCACGACCGGCATATCCCCCTCCCAAAGTTGGAGCACCCGCGCTTAAAAAAGCCATGCGACGAAGAACCGGTCCCCCTCCACCAGAAAAATGTCTCACTCCGCTATCCCTTATGCCATAACCCCCAAGACTGCGATCAGAACCTCCGGTAAGGCCAAACACCTCCATACCACCATCATCATCATCAAAGTCCATCAGGTCTTCGTTCATATAACGACCGAAGCCCAATGTATCTTCAAGTTCTCCCAGTGTCTCTGCTCCATCTCTAAAAGAGCGGCCAAGAGCAGAGGTTAGTGGTCCGGTAGCTTCAGGAGACTCAACTCGGGTGTCAAAGACCGTTAAGATTCCGGAAGATGTGAGTGGTGCTCCGGTAATCGGATTAATTGTTCGAACTCCCAGAGCAACCTCTGCCATTGGAGAGCTTTGGCTAGGGGCATCAATTTGTACAGCCAGTTGTCCTGGAGTAAATACCAGCGAATAGCCTTCAAAGAATTTTTTATCTTTTCCGGCAACTTTATTTCCTGCTACTACAATCGTGCTATAAGGACCCACAACCGGAACTTCAATTACCTCACCCTTTTGAACTGTTTTTGGAAGGTCAGATAACTCTTGAACCTTAAATGTTCCATCGGGATTAGGGATATGCACAAAAATCTTAAGATCTTCTATTACAGATTGAGCGACTAAGCGGGTCCTAGAAGAGGCATCGGCTACCGGGCTCTCCAAAAGAAGGGCTGCATCCTCTGTCTCTGCTTTTTCGTAGTAAACTGATCTGCCATCAACCGCAGTTGTCCCTTCGTATGGCGAAATTCCTGCTCTAAATTGATTGCCAAGACCTTCTGAAATATTAACCATATTTCTCTCAACATGTCCGGATTGGCCGAATAAGTGTCGAATTGATCCCTTTTCTGTAATTATTTCTATTTCGAATGGACCGGAATGATAATCAGTATTTAGTACTGTTTTTAAGACACCATCTTCAATATTTACTTTCTGCGCTGGAGCAGCTTCTACACCGTTACATTGTGGCAGGTAGCAGCGTACATTAATTGTTACTTCTCCATTATATGGTTTGCCTTCGTCCATTATAATATTTCCTACATTCATGCCATGTCCCCAACGATCCCCTGCTCTTCCACCGCGCCTGCCTACAAGATACCAATATCCAGGAGGCAGCTCTTCTTCATCCCCCTTAAGCTCAGCCCAGGTATGTCCAAAGGAGAGAGCGCCTAGAGTTCCTTCTACAACAGAGATTACTGCTTCGGCAGAAATTGTTTTGTCTACTGTTTTAACATTAATTGTGTATTCACCAAGCCCAAGTGGATCTTCTTCTCCATTCATCACTACTAGACTAAGAACGCCATTTTCGTCAACTGTGTGTTTGCCTAGTTCAACCGGAGCGCCATCTTTTTTGGTTAAAGTGACTTCAACCTCTGCATTTGGACGGCCGGGTAAGAGAATTGCTAAATTTACCTTTTCGTTTGGCCAGTAGGTTTTTTGGTCTGACGAGACCGAGATTAGTTTTAGATTTAGGGCATCAGCTACGTCAGTGCGCGGGGCAAGAATTTCTCCTTTATCATTTGTTACAACAAATTTTCTTTCACGGCCAGCATCAACAACTGATTCTTCAACGCTAAATGGTTTTAGCTCTCCTTTTAGTGCGCTGGTATCCATTGCCATCATTGGTGACGGGCCGACGGCAAGACTTCTTGCAAGCAGATTGGCATCAGATAAAAAATTGCCTGCAGTCCGGCCGGCTCCATTTTTCCAGGCAAGTTTTGCTGCTCTAAGAGTTGAAACCGGGTTCATTGCCAGATTACCTGCTAATCCAAGAGACTGTCGTCCAAACCATCCGATTCTTGATAATACCTTCATATATATACCTCCTAAATTCGGGCAGCTTTAAAAGCTGCCCTTACAGCATTTTCTTCGTGCAGGTTTTTGAAAAATTTCAGGTTATTTTGAGGGGATTGTATTGATGGAATATTTAGGTTAAATCTTCAACTACTAATTCTTTTCCGTCCCAGGCTGCAACCTGGGAATCTAAATTAGAATGGATCTTTCCGCTGCAAACAATGCTTCTTCTGATTAAAGCTCTTTCTCCCACTTCAAAATCATCAGAAGATAAAATTCCAAAAGCGCCCGGGAAAATACTATTTTCAATTCTTCCCCAGATTTTGCCGTTGTTTCCAATAACGGCATTGCAAATTCTGGCTTGTCCATTGATAGAGGCACCGGACGAAATATATACAAAGCCTCTTAATTCTGCATCTCTGCTTATTGTCGGGTCTCCTTCAATCCAAATTTTACTATTACCTTTTTTGTGTAAGCGGCCTGGAATTTGAAGATTCATTTCCCCGCTCAACGCCTTCCATTGAAGATCCAATAAAGAACTTTGGCTATCGACACTGCGCCAAAAATGGTTAAGAGGAAAGCCATGGAATGAGAAGCCCTCTTTTAGCAGTTTTGGGAAAATATTTTTCATAAAATCATTTTTTGAATTATCCGGATCTTCTTCCGGCTGAAGGTAAGACAGGCATCTTTCTCTTGCTCTTTCGCTCAAAACATATACAGCGCAGTTTATCCATCCCGGGATTTGCGTGGGATAATCTAAATATGGTTTCTCGGCCAATTCGAGTATTTTTCCGTCAGTGCCGGAAAGCCGGACGATCCCGCAGGTTCTGACATCATTAACATGTTTAACCAGAAGGGTAACGTCAGAGTTTTTTTCATTATGGAAATCGATTAGGTCATTAAGGCAGAATCTTCGATCTATAATTACATCTCCATAATGAACAAGGGTGGTTCCCTTTTGTCCCGCTAGAAGTTCTAGGGAAGCTGCTGTTCCCCTCATTGTTCTATCCTTGGAATACTGAATATTAAATCTATTTTGAAGTTTTTGTCTGCCATCTCCAAAATAATTTTCTATCTGCTCTCCCAGGTAACCACGATCTATTCTTATGTCATGAACCTCTGTTTGTTTTAGTGATGAAAGAATATGCCAAAGTAGTGGCCGGCCGCAAAGCATTGCCATTCCTTTTGGGATGCTGTTTCTGTTGACGCTGTTTCTGCTTGTCATAAGTCCCAATCTGCTTCCACTCCCCTTTGCCAAAACCACTGCTTTAATCATTAATTTGCTCCCAAAGAATTACGATTTGGAATTGGTTCGAACTAAATAAACTAGTGCCTCATCTGCAATTTGCTGGTATTCTGGATTTGAAAAAATGCCGGCCTCTTGTTCCTGGTATGCTTCAGCTAATTTTGAGAGAGCTACATTGGCTAAATGTCCCTTGCAACCGACAAAACATCCCTTTCTAATTGAAAAAGGGTGCGAATTAGTTCTTCTCAACACCTCTTGTGCGCTTTCGTTATTTAAATTTCCCCTTAAGAAAGCCGGTTTATATTTATGCTCACAACAAGCGTAAACTAATCCGTCTGCTCCAATGCTAAAGGGATTAAAATCATTATAATAACAATATTCATATTGATAATTCGGATCCACCAACAACTGATCTATTTTTGAAATAACTACATTTGTAATGTTCAATGCCCTGATAAAATCTAAGAGCTCGGCATACGCCTTGGCTTTTAGGTGTTTTCCATCTGTCTTATTTTTTTGGATATGTGTCGGCTTAATGCGGATTGAATCGACACCAATATCATGGAGAGCAAAGATGTTTTCTCTTACCTCATCCATTGGAGTATCTGGACGAATTAAAAGGCTTGCTATAATCTTTGCATCTAGGCCTTGCATGTTTTTATATCTAACCGCTTCTCGTATTTTTCCCTGGATAGTCCGCAAATGATGATAGCCATGTAAAAAAGGCGGGACAGAGACCCTTAGCACCATAAGATGAGACAGGAGAGAAGGAATCAGGTCGGCATTCATATGTTTGCCGTTGGTAATCAGGGCGGCTTCAAGATCGTTTGATGAGGCGGCTTCTAATATTTTTGTAAATGAGGCGATATTTTGGGGCTCCAATGGTTCTCCTCCACCAGAAAATATTACTCTTTTATAGTTTAATTCAGACAATTGTTTTGCGATTGAATCGCCCAGGGGCAAATCCATTGAGTGGCCCATCTTTCTTGAATGAAGATAGCTGCATTGGGCAGAACAACTCCTTAATCCTGAGCAATTTGTTGTTGTATCCATTTCAAATTCTTTTACATGAGGACTTTCAAATGAACCTTTTCTTCCTCCCCTATTCCAGTCAAGCCAGCTCGTGAGGGGATGCCTCTTATGAGGTCTCGTTTTTTCGATTCTTAATGTTGATACACTCATCTTAATCAGTCCTCTTCAAGATCTTGCTTACACACATGTTAATTTCCTCCTTATTAATCGGGATTTTGAACTTCGAAACTTTCGGTCTCTCCAACAATATTTCCCCGTTTATCAAAAAATAGAATATACCCACTAGTCAGATTATTTCTATTATCAAGATAAATACTAACCCTAAGTCTTTTATTCTTTACATATCCCATTTTTTGGCAATAACCGTGCAAAATAGGCATAGCAGTTACTGCACTCTTGGGAACCCTTTTAAATCTAAAGGTTGATATATATTTATATGAGCGATGATTGCTTCCTTCAATTCCAGTCCTTTTTACAGAGAGAACAGTTGGTTCTTGTAGGGAATAATTTTTCAGGGTCTTTTCAACCCATTTTTTAACCCATCGATTCTTATTTTTTTTGACAAGCATGCGCAAAGCATCTTTAACTTCTTCACGCACTGTATCATCAATATTTGTTCTTTTCCTCAGTAGACGAATAATAGATCGAATAGCTCTCCCATCACCAATCTTCCCCAATATCCCTGCAAGCCATACACGTCGCTCCAAACTTCCCTTTCTCATCAGTCTGAGTAAATATGGCACAGATGAAGGATCCTTTATTTTACCGAACGCCTCTACAATCTGATTTCGGAGGGTTTCATTTTTTTTAGAAAGCCTGAGAAGGGCGGGAATAGCCGATCGATCACCTATATTTCCCAGCGCTTCAACTGCTATGACGCGGAGATCATTATTCTTACCTGATAAGGCCCTAACAAATATCGGAACAGCAAAAGGCTTTTTTACTTCCGATATTAACACTTTTATACTGTCTTTTTGAGAAGACTCGTCTTCGTTTTTATATGCTTCAATAACAGAAGACAAAAGAGCAGGGGTTTTTATTTTAATTTCTCTAAGTTTATCTATTACTGCTCTTTTGAGATAAGTCTCTTTTGATTTTAATATTCGTATAAAAGCAGCCTCTGATGCTTGTCCTCCTATATTGCCAAGACCCCTCACAGCCAATCCGCCAAGATCTTTGTCGTTCAAAACTTCAAGAAAAAGAGAAAGGGCAAACGGATCCTTTATTCTCAGAACCATTTCACTTATTGCATTCCTAATTCTACTTAACTTCGCTTTTTTATATAATTGCAAAAGTGTAAATAGCTCGGACTGGGTTTTTATTCTCATTTTACAAAGAACAGATTCTGCTTTTACAGAAAGTGAATTATCCCCACCTCTTTCCATGAACTTTAAAAGGGGAACAATTATTGAAAAATCATCAATTTTGGCAAGTGCAACAATAACTTTTGATCTGATCTCGCTCTCTTCATCTTTTAATGCTATTAGAAGAGCAGGAAGAATTGATTTCTTACCACTCTTTATAAGTTTTTCTAATGCTAATAAACGAGTATGTCCATCGGGACCATTGAATTTTGCAAGTGCATCCATCGCACATCTTCTAGTCCATTCACTCTTTCTCTCTGACATTCTAATAAGTGCAGGGATTGCTGAAGGATCCCCAATTTTGCCAAGTATCTCAGCAATTTTATGATTTATTTCCTGATCGTCTAAAAATGCAATAAGCTCCGGAATAATAGGCTTGCCCATTTTTACGAGCGCTTCTTTCGCCCGGCCGTCTTCTTTAAAGGTATCTCTTAAGATATTTATATAAGAAAGGATCTTTCTTTCGCTCTCAGTCAGAGGCGGGAGTTTTTGCTCCGGCTTAAAATCACTTCTATATATATGTACTTCTCCTCCATGAACGACCGGAAGAGTTGAAAAATTAAACATTACTACCGGCACATCATCAGAGAATCCTACAGACAAAGAAAAATCACCAATTACTGCAAAATATCTTTTTTTAGATATAAAGGGCAATGCCAGTTTTGCCCCAAAATTAATACCCGGGTAAAAATGGTATCTACTAGACTCTATCTCTGTTTTTCTATTTCTGTCCCATCCATAAATGTGCTGAATCCCAATTAAACTAACTCCAACATTAATTCCTCCCAAAGAAGACCTCGAGTCCATTGGCCATAGAGTTAAAGAAAGGTCATTGCTAAAGCTACCCCTGCCAACCCCTACATAAGTATAAGCATTAGTCTTTTTATTTTCGTATTGAGTTCTGTTGAAAGGATGAACAGAATAATGACCTTCCCCGACGACATTATTTCCACTATAATTCCTACCTCGTTCTGCAATTATTGGCGCCGGATAAAAGGTTGTTCTATTCTTTAGGCTCAACTTATCTGACAGGCGTAATTTTAAATCTAAATACGGAGCCGGTGAGAAAACTGGATAATTATATTTTATTTCAACCGGTTTGGGAGAAAAATCTTTTTCCTTTATATCATCAGGATGGGGAGGAACATATAAGTCTTTTGCTTTAAGGCCACTGAACGGAAATAGTATAAAACCCAAATTCACCCCTAAGCCGATTGAGAATAGGCTACTTTCTTTATCGTTTCGTTCTTTTCGATCATTTTGTTCTTTTAATTTATCTCTTAAAGAATGTTTGATTTTATTGGGGATCTTTGATTTATTTGTTTCTGCTAATTTACGCTTCCCAGCAAAACTTGGCGGAGAACTTTTTTTCTTCTGTGGCACAGCTTGAGCTAAATAAATTTTGTCTCCCATATATAAGACCTCCTTTTTTAATAATTAAATTATTCCTTTCCCCAGATTAAGCCAGAACATCTTTCTAGACCTGGCAATGCTTTTTTCAGCGCTTCGGCTGTCGAATCAGAAATCTGAAGATGTGTATAATATAATGTTCTAAGTCCGATAAATCTCTTTAATTGCGAAATACCTTTATCTGTAACTTTTGGAGAATGAACAAGAATATCCGTAATTTGCTCCATTGTAGGCAATTGCTCTAACTAATAGTCGGAAATATTCTCTCCAACTAAATACAACCCCTTAATATTCCGCAATCCACTTACTCTTGCAAGTATTTCAGGAGAAAGATCCTTACCCTCAATACGTAAACGAGTAATTTTGGGAAAATAATTTAATGACTCTATCTGATCTGCCTCTTGGGGTGATGATATTACCGCATAACTATGAGATACTATCGGAGACTCGTCACCAACAAAAGAATCCCGGTCAAGAAATTTACTTTTGTTCCTTATAATTGCTTTTAGTACACGCCTCTCAAGATTATTCAAATTGGCAGAAGATTCAATCCCTTTTACGGAAAGTTGGTTCATGTGGCTTTCGGAAGAAAAAATCTTTTGTTTGATTCTGTCTATTTCTGTCGGATCGGCGTTTTGAGCAAATAGCAATGTATTTATCTCTTCAGCAAGCACAGGATCCGGATCCCCCCATCTCCAAATTATTTTACAGTCCGAAAGTGTGGCTCTTAATTCACTAATCCCGTCTGCTGTAATTTCTGTATCAGTCAAATCTACTTCTCTAAGGCTAGTCAGTTTTTTTAATGAAGTGATTCCCGTATTTGTTACTCCAGCAGCTCCACGCAGGGACAGCTTTTCTAATCCCTGCATGCTTTCTAAATGAACCAAACCTTGATCGGTTATTATCGGTCCCACAAGGTCATACTCGCATAGGCCAAAAAATTGTTTCGCATCACGCAAAGATATTCTTCCAGAAAGATCTAATTCCCTTAAATATTTAAAACCCTTTAATAATTGCAAATCATTGTCTGTCATCTCTACCATATTTAGCTCCAATACTTCCAGGTCGGAAAATAATCTTATTGATGAAAAACAATCTTTTTTTAATTTAAACATAGCCATCATTGGGGTTTTTTTAATCTTTAAGGCAACTATTTTATTGTTTCTAGTTTCGACAAAAACATTACAAGGTGAGATAGGGATTGATTCTGCCCTAACAGCCTTCAAAATTGATTGCTCAAGAACATTAAAGCGTTCAGAATCAATATCTTCCCAAGACAATGCATGAATATTTTCCGTGTTAGAAAAAAACTCTTGTTTCTCCTGGTCGATCCTGTATTCTTCGGCTTGCGTAATCTGTATCCTGTTCATTTGCCCTGTTTCTAATTCTTCACGGAGATACCCTAGGCCGAGAGAGTAGCTTATTCTCTCGCCCAAAGACATTATGCCATCTTCTCCATTTTGAAAATTCCCATAAGCCTCAAGAGCACTTCTTTTCGCTTCTGTCTCATCAAAAATTAAAACATCCATTTCATTGGCAAGCCCAACCAAGGATTCGGGACAAAAATCTTCTACAGGCTGCTTTATTTTTACAGCTTTTCCTCTTTTTAAACTGACAAGCCTAGCAGCTCCGGATCGAACTCTGGTAGCAACCCTTGAACCTATCTTACCCGACATCAATCCCATCTCAACCAACCTCCTTTATTAAATATGCCGCCTGTTCTCTCATCTTTTTAATCAGGCTAAAATCATCAGCCATCGAATCCAGATACTCCAGTAACTTTTGACAATAACCAAGTTCTGATAAGGCTTCTTGTTTAATGGTATTAGCATTGCTTGTATCAATGCTTTTTCGGTCTTTTAACAGATGGATCCGATAGATATTGGTCGCTACTACGAGCGCTGAATTGACTAAAGCATGAATAGTATTTCTAAGACTTGTTTCTTCCTTCAACTCATTTGCCACTCTCATTGCCATCCTCCCAAAATCAAATGCCTCTCTTAATTGGAGACTAACCTCTTTCTCTTTTTCTAAATTTTCTAAAAATGATGTTAGTGTCCATATGTTTTCTTCATCCAGGCTTTCAAGTTCTTCATCGAGACTCTCCATGCTGGTTATATAGCAATTTTGTTGCCCATATTTGCCTATTGGATTTAGTGAGGTTTGTGGTATTATCTGACACATGGTGTCAATAAATACCACAATTGAGTGAAATTTTCGGGTATAATTGACGATATACAATATAGGTGGAAGATAGATTCAATCTGAGGAGGATCGGTAATGAATAAGGAAATGCCCCCTGTCCTGATAATTGATGATGAGGAGGGTATGCTTATAACTTATAAGAATATTCTGGAAGATGATTTTAGTTTAACCCTATGCCAGGATCCCAGGGATGGAATAAAACTGGCAAAAGAAAAGGAGTTTAGGGCTGTTATCCTTGATTTGAAAATGCCGGAAATGGACGGGATCGAAGCACTTAAAATAATAAAAAAGAATAATCCAAAGGTAGAGGTTATTGTTGCAACCGCAGTAAATAATGCAAAAAATGCCGTTCTGGCAATTAAGTTGGGGGCCTTTGACTACATCACAAAGCCGATAGCTTTTGATGAATTAAAAATTCTGCTGAAAAAGGTTGAAGAAAAGCAACAGCTGCAAAAAGAGAACCTGTATCTAAAATCTATTATCAAGGAACAGTCAAAGTTTTCTGAGCTTATAGGAAAGAGCAAGGAAATGCAGGGGGTCTTTGCAACAATAAAAAATATCAGCACAATTTGCAGCACAGTCCTTATTACCGGGGAGTCCGGAACCGGCAAGGAGCTGGTTGCCCACGCAATTCATGCTACTAGTGAGAGAAAAAACAGGCCTTTTCTTGTAGTCAATTGCGCCGCAATACCGGAAAATCTTTTTGAATCTGAGCTGTTTGGGCATGAGCGGGGCTCTTTTACCGGGGCCGTTTCCACAAAAATCGGCAAGTTTGAATTTGCAGACCAGGGAACTATTTTTCTGGATGAGATCGGCCTTATGCCAAAGAACATGCAGGCAAAATTACTAAGGGTTTTATCTGAAGGTAAAATTGAGCGGATAGGCTCAAAAAATCCAATAACGGTTAATCTTAGAATACTTGCGGCCACTAATGTAAATCTGGAAAATGAAATCAAAAACGGTAATTTTAGAGAGGATTTATATTACAGGCTTAACGTAATTCCGATCAAGCTTGCTCCTTTAAGAGAGCGAGTCGTTGATATCCCTTTGCTGGTTGACTACTTTCTTCGAAAACTAAAGATCGAATTAAAGAAGGATGTATCGGGAATAGATGATTCTGTTGTTGAGAAACTAAAGAAGTACAGCTGGCCCGGGAATGTACGGGAACTCAGGAATATAATTGAGCGGGCTGTGGCCTTGTGCAACAACAAGTTGGTAATTACCGAGATAAATCTTAATAATGAACAGGACCCGCCCTTTGATGACAGTAATACTCTAAAGAATGCGGTTATAAATCTTGAAAAAAATCATATTTCAAAAATACTTCAAAAGATGAAGGGGAATCAGTCCGAGGCGGCTCGAGTTTTGGGGATAAATCGGACAACCCTGATCTACAAGATGCGGCAATACGGGTTAAAGTGAGATTGTAAAAACTGTTCCGCTCCTGGGGTCGCTTTCTGCGGTTATTTCCCCCTGATGTTCCTTTATGATTTTGTAGGTAATTGCCAGCCCGAGGCCGGTCCCCTTTTCTTTGGTTGAATAAAAGGGATCAAACATATTCTTTAAGTCTTTTTTTGTTATTCCCGTGCCGGAATCTTTTATTTTAATAAAAATTTTGTCATATTTAGAATATGTTTCTATATATAATTTGCCGCCATTGGGCATTGCCTGAATAGCGTTCAAAATAAGATTTGTAAAAGCCTGTTTCATCTTTTCGAAGTCCATATGTTTATTTGGTATTGTCCCCAGATTTTTCTCTGTTAATATTTGTTTTTTTTCGCATTCAAGCGCATAAGTATTTAAGGCATCCTGCAATATGTTGTTCATGTTCAATGAAACTTTATTTAATTCTGATGGTTTTGAATATGTTAAAAGATCCTGTACCAAATTATTAATTCTTTTCAATTCCTGAGGCACAATCTTTTTATAGTCTTCAATTGTCTGGCGCTTTCCATTTTCAAAAGCGGAAACGATGGATTCAGACATGCCTTCAATAACAGCTAAGGGGTTTTTTATTTCGTGCACCATTCCGGCTGCTGCTGTTCCAAGCGATGCCAGTTTTTCTTTTGCAACCATCTCCTGGTGCAGTCTGGCCCGCTCCAGGCCCACCGCCAGCTGGTTTGATACAGTTTTTAAGAAATCAATGTCGTCATCGGTGTACATTTCTTTGTTTTTTTTGTCGCCAAGGGTTAGAACTCCAATCAGTCGGTCTTCTGCAAACAATGGGACAGCAACTACTGCCTTTATTTTTTGAAGTTCATTTTTTGCCGATTCGAGTTCCGGATTGGTCTTATTGGTTGATTCAAGCTCTAAGATGATTTCTTCTAAAACAATCGGGCATTTAGTTTTTTGAAGGTATGTGGCAAGCGGATTTTTGCCGTCGATTGGTCTTTTTTTGTCTGCCATAGTTCTATCGTAGGATAGCGGACACTTAATGTCAATAAGTGTATAATTGATCTATTGCATGAGTAATTTAAACATATATTCTATTACAAGCCTGATCTGTACTTTTTACTTAGTCAGCCTGGCCATTGGTGTTTATCTAAATAAGAAATCTGCTACAACCCGGGCATTTTTGCTTGTTATGTTTAGTACGGCATTCTGGCAGCTCTTTACCTTTCTAACTATTACGGCAAATAATCCGATCCGGGCCGAAATGTTTACAAAGGCAGCATATTTGGGGGCGGTATTTATACCGGTAACAATTCTTCATCTAACAGTATCATTTCTGAATATAGAGAAGATGAAAAGAATTGTTTTTCTTTTTTATCTTTTGGCAATTTTTGTTTTTATTCCGGCTACATTATTTAATTTATTAATTAGCGGAATTAACATCTTTCCCTGGGGATATTGGTTTAGGGCTGCAGCCTATCACCCTATTTATGTATTATATTTATCGGGGTTAATCGGATTTTCGCTTTTTCTTCTTTATAAGAATTTTAGGGGTTCAAGAGAGCCGATGCGATCCAAGATTTTCTTCTTGCTTGTTGCCTTTACAGTAGCTTATGGCGGGGCAATCGATATTATTCCGGATTATGGAATTAATATTCCCCCGCTTGGAAGTATCCCTGTAATTGTATGTCTTACGATCATTGCTTATGCAATTACAAAAAACCGATTGATGGATGTCAAAATTATTATTAACCGCATGATGGCCTATTTCGTCATTTGCCTCATTTATACTCTGCTTGGGACTTTTTCAGCCTTTATTTTTTATTTGCTTTCGTTTAATGAGTTTAATGTTGCTGCTGCATCGTTTTTTATTATTTTGCTCTTGTCTGCCGGAGTATTATTTCATCCCCTTCGGCTCCACCTTCAAACCACTCCCGACCGCTTTTTGTTTAGAAAGAAATATGAATATGCAGAGGCAATAAAAGAATTGGGGGAAGAATGTTCTTCTGTTATTGAGGCAGATAAATTAATTGAGCTCTTTGCAAAAAGAATAGAAGAAACAACAAAGACCAGCGGCATAAAAATACATTCTGTGGAATAAAAAATGACAAAATTACAATATATTATTCCTTCATTATTAGTAGTGGTTTCAATAATCCAACTTATATCCGGCGTACTAATTTATTCTAGAAACAAGTCCAACCGCATCAACCTTGTTTTTTTACTACTTATGATTACCCTAAGCCTGTGGTCTGCTCTTATGGGATCTGCATATTATTTTAGCAATTTCTCGTATTCTTTAACTTTATTTCTGACCAGATTATTAACCGTACCGGCCTTTTTCTTTCCAATTGTTTTTTTGTACTTTGCTCTTATCTTTCCCGAAAACACTTACAAAAACAATCCGGCCTTTTTTGTTTTTAATTCTGCTTTTATTTTATTCTTATTAAGTTTTTTATTTTCTAACTACTATATAAAATCTTCTGTTATTGTTCCCGGGGGAATTGATTTTAAATATGGTGTAATCTATATTATTCTTGGAATATATGTTGTTACAGTAATGATTTATGGATGTTATGTGCTATTGAAGAAGCTTACTGATTTGAAAGGGATAAAAAGGCATCAGGTTTTGCTTTTTACAATTGGATCTTTGATAAGCATTGTAGTGGGAATGATTTTTGCTTTTATTCTGCCAGCTTTTAATATTTATTTAAACTTCTTGGCCCCAACAGGCACATTGTTTTGCATCGGATTTCTTGCTTATGCAATAATTAAAACCAGATTTATGGATATTAGGATTGTAATTAATCGTTTGATGGCCTTTTTTGTTTTGACTATTATTTATTTGCTGCTTGGTGCTGTTTCTATCTATCTCTTTACCTTATTTTTTGTTTTTGGATTAAACATATCAACTATGATTTTTTTAGTGCTTCTCTTTTTATCCTCCTGCCTATCCTTCCATCCCCTTCGTCTCCACCTTCAAACCACCCCTGACCGCTTTATATTTCGAAAAAAGTATGTGTACGAAACAGCTATAAAAGAGTTGGGCCAGAAGTGCGGATCTCTTGTTGACGGGGATCGGCTGGTTGGTCTGTTCTCGCAAAAAATCAAAAAAGTAATTGAGACCGATGAATTTGAAATTCATATTGTAAACTAATACAATCCTAATGATCTAGCCACAGCCAAATTTAGCCCCATAATACTATTTTCATCAAGGTCTTTTTTTTCGCCCTGAATCAATTTTGCCAGCACAGCCAGTGCAGTACAGGGATGAGAAAATTGCCGGTAAGCTTTTGGCCGGAATAAACGCTTTGCGGCCAAAGTAATTGCTCCTGTTTCTCTGTAAATATGGTCTATAAATGTCTTTGTGACCGGATCGTTGGGAAAACGCTCAAATATTGTTTCCAAACTCTCATTTGCCAGATTTCCAAGATTTTCTAGGCCAGGAGCAAAGTTGCACCCTCTGACACCGCCGTCGGGAGCGATATGCAAAAAACTTGGTGAGACAAAACCAAGCCCTTTGCATAGCAGGGATTGTTGATGCAACAGGCTGTCGTCCCAGGTGATTTCTGGCGGCAATCTTGGTAATTTTTTGGCCGAGCGGCCAATATCCACCTCTTCTTTGAATCCCAGCCCGGAATAGGATGTTCCGTTTACCCCATTAGTATTTATGTCTGGATCGACATATATTCCGGCGTTTGAAATGAGATCAATTAATGCCTGTTTTTCGTCTTCTTTGACCCCTGTTGCTATTACTCTCACCATAAGTGCTTCCCTTTGGCAGCTTTCTATAATATCCATTACCCGACGAAATAATCCGGGCTTTCCCCTATTTTTATCGTGTGTTTGCTCAAGGCCGTCTAAGCTAATGGCCAACATGGTAAGTCCGCTCTTTTTTAGCTCCCTGACCAGATCGGTCGGATTTCTATCCCAGCTGCCATTTGTATTTAATCGGGTAAATTTTCCCGAATCACGAACGTGGGAGATTAATTGAAAAATGTCCGGCCGAAAGAGCAATGGCTCTCCTCCGGTAAAATTTATCCCTTTCTTTATGAGGCCGGCAGAATTAGCCTGATCAATAATGCTGGTTATTGCCTTTGTGCCTAATTGCGGTTTCATGTCCCGTTTTTCGCCGGAACCCTGCAGGCAGTGGCGGCAGCTTAAGTTGCATTTGTAGGTTAGTTCAAAATTCAGGGCCTCAACATTATGTCGTAAGATTCTCCTGAATCTGGAATTTTGTATTTGCATTTCTTTTTCCTTTTTGCCGGCTAGCTACCTTCAAAATAATTTACAATTGTCTGAGTCATTTCTTTATTGACACGGCCAATAACCAGCATCTTGTTTCCTCTCTCTTCCTGCGGCCGCAATCGTAAGAAACAAAAATCATTTACCGCTTTTTCTTTGTATTGCGGAACTTTATCTGCCAGATAAAGCAGGCTTTTTGTCCTAAAATACCAGTCGTGTACTACAAACCGGTCCGGATCAAAGTTTGCATCCTGATACAATTGTGATGCTATCGCCTGTGCAAGATTTCTTACTGCCTCTGTTGGGTTTTTATTGGGTTGACGGGGATCGGGATAAGGATCAATTAAATATTTTGTCATGGTTCCAAGAGCAACCGGATTTGGGGTGTCAAAAGAGAGCCAGGTTTCATCGAGGTTCCTGTCTGCCATAAATTGATCGCAAAGCTTGGTTAGCAGGTAGGTGGAAACTCCCGTCCCCTGGAATGCGGATGCAATAAAAGATAAAACAAAATGAAAAGTCTCTCCCTCTGATGTCATTAATCCTCTGGTGATTGCAAAGCCAGCCAGTGTCCCATCATCCCAGGCTGCCCCCATTTTTGCCTGAGTTTTTGGCTGTAGATATCTTTCTACCCTCTCTTCCCAATAGCCGGGGGGTGATCCGACAACTTTACCCTTATAAACATCCCTCGATAGTCCGACAATGTCGTCCCTCATCTTTTGCCAATCAGTTGAATCAGCGCGAAATTGGCAGGGGAAAAACCTGACTACAACCGGCCTATTTGCAAATGATCTTGATATTAGTCTCATTATTTTTTTATCTCCCATGGGTCTGTTACTTTAAAACTTGGATCAAGGAGCGTAAGTGCGCCAATGCCAAAGCCATATCCAATCACAGCCAGCTTGAAGGTAAGTGTAAATGCGGCCCTAAGTCCTGAATTAACCAATTGATTTTTTCTATTTATAACTCTCGGTATAAGTCCTGAAATTCTTAACATAATTTTTCACCTCCTTATTTTAAATAGCGAATCCCAATCCTAATTGAAAAAACAAACGTTGGTCTTCAACCGGATAGCCGGTAATTTTTGCAAAAATGTTCCAACCCGCTTCGCCGATGTTTGGGGCATGATCGGTTCCGTAAAGAAATTCAAGATCAATACCAAATTCTGGTTTGTTTTGAAGGTTGTGAAATGCTAGGCCCAATGTGACCCTCCAGGGATAAGTCCCGGGAGAAAGAAAGGTGGATGCGCTTGCCCCAAGGTGAAGATCCGGCTTAAAGCTTTTATTCTTGCCTGAAACATCTGACAAAAATTCTCCCTTTAGACCAAGTTTTGGTAAGGTCAAAAACATCTGTGTATTCCACGGACCCGGGACATTGAGGGCTCTGAGACCCAATATTCCCTCAAGCCCAAAACCGAGGTAGTTGTCTTTATCAAAATTGGTTTGTACGGCTGAATAAAAAGAGAGTTGTCCAAAAATCGATATCATATTTTGCCACCAGCCCGGATTTCCATTTTTAAGAGATAATAATTGAGCGGTATTTACTTTGGCCGCATCACGAATTACTTTTTCATCAATCTTCTCTCCGCGGTATCTTTCCGGATGCGCTTTTGCCATTTTGTCCAAATCGACCGGTTTTACGCGTACCCCGGCCGACTTTAGTTTTTCTCCAATCCAGGTACCCATTTTTGCATAGAGGGCACGGCGGGGATGTATTCCATCATAGGTAAAGAGTGCATTTTTGCTTTTAAATTCAATTCCCCCGACAGTAACGCTTCCTCCATTTTTTACAGAATCGTAGACCTCTTTAAGTCGATCATTAATATCAATCGGGATAATCTGGTTTGTTTGAGCTGCAACACTGTCAATTGCATAGCTGTAATCTTTTTGAAGCTGTACCAGGGCGTCATACTGTTTTTGATTCAGGAGACAGTTTCTGGGGATTCGGGCCCCCTGCTTTGCGGAATCAACCCAGGGCCGCACTGAATAATATTTTCCCGGCGGGATCGGACTATTGTCTGTAAAACGTGCCTTTGGTGACATTATTGGGTTAAGGAGCAGATGGACCTTTAGCGGTTTTATCCAGATAATACGGTGCGGCAGTTTGCGGAAATCTTTAACGATTTTATTGACATTTTTTGCAAACTCTTCTTTGTCAATGGTTCCGCCATCCGGCCGTCCCAGGATAAATCCATCCATCGTAAAAAGATCGTTTTGCCCGTATTCAAGAATCAAGGCTCCCCCTTGGGATCCCTTCAAATGAGTAAACAATAGATCGCTGATACTTTTATCTTTTGGAATAATTTTGTCAACAAAAAGCGCACCAACAGTATTTTTGCCGCTCCCTGAGCGTACATGAAAATCAGAAAGAGTAGCCCCTGGAATAGAAACGCTAAGCCATGAGGACCCCGGATTTGATTGTTCCGGCCTGGTCCTCCACCATGGCATCAGGTACTGAAGAAAAGTGTTCTTTCCCAAAAACTCAGCAGCATATTTTAATGAAGTCTTATTTCCTCGAATGTATGCTGGAATATCGAGTGGAAAGGGACGATCAAGGCCCATTTTATTAATCTTTGCCGGATCAAAGTCAAATTGAATTGCCATAGAACCAAGCATAGATTCGCAGTAACCTGAATTCTCAATTGGAATCTTTGGAACAATTTTATCCCCTTTAGAAAAGTGCGGAGTCACCCCTTTTGGGTAGAGTGTGTTTTCTATTACATTGGACAATATACTATCTCCACTAGAGGCCTTCTTCTTTCCTACATAGTTTTCTCGAAGTGAACCCCCTACTCTGTTTTGTTCTAAGTATTCGACAAGTCTTAATACAACATCCCTACCCTTTATTTGCCCGGATGAGCTAAGTTTTGCCCCGATTAAGGTTAAAAGTTCTCTGTATTTATTTTGAAGACGCCATTCTTGATTTTTTGTTCCTTTAATATCTGGTATCTCTATCTCTCCATCTCTATCCCCTTCTTTGTCAATCCGCTTAAGTACTTTAGCGAGTGCGGGATTAATTGGCCTTATCTTCTGATCAATATTTATTCCCATTTTTATTCCCCCTGCCTGGGTATTAGCAATTTTCTTTCCCGAATAATGACGCTCAAGTAAGCTGGATGTGTCGTTATTATCGACACCCCTGTCGAAACATGCTATAATTCAGGCATGGGTAATCAGAAAGCAAACATATTAGTGATTGATGATGAAGAGAGCATGCTTTTGACCTATAAAAATTTCCTAAAAAATGATTATAATCCGGTCTTGTGTAAAGGCGGGAAAGAGGGGCTGGAAAAAATAAAAGAGCAGGAATTTGCCGCTGTAATTCTGGATCTAATAATGCCGGAAATGGATGGAATGGAAGTTCTCTCCAAAATAAAAAAAATTGATAGTTCCATTGATGTACTAATTGCCACCGCAATAAATGATACAAAGCATGCTGTACGGGCAATGCAAAAAGGGGCTTTTGACTATATAACCAAACCGTTTGAACTTGCCGAATTGGCTGCCCTGCTCCACAAAATCTCGGAAAGAAAAACCTTAATTAAAGAAAATCTATATCTTCGCGCCTCCCTGGAAGAACAATTGTCATATTCGGAGCTGATTGGAAACACGCCAATTATGCAAAATATCTTTATGATTATTGAAAATATAAGTCCGACTAACAGCACCGTGCTTATTACCGGAGAATCAGGAACCGGAAAGGAATTGGTAGCCCAGGCGATCCACAAGAATAGTTTGAGAAAAAATAAACCGCTAGTTATTGTAAACTGTGCCGCAATCCCCGAAAATCTATTGGAATCTGAACTATTTGGACATGAACGAGGAGCCTTTACCGGCGCGGTTGAAAGAAAGCTTGGTAAATTTGAGCTGGCCGACCAGGGAACTATATTTTTAGACGAAATCGGATCAATGCCAAAAAATATGCAGGCCAAACTCCTCAGGGTATTACAGGATAGCAAGATCGATCGTGTTGGCGGAAAAAAACCAATTTTAATTGATGTTCGCATAATTGCTGCAACCAACACAAACCTTGAGGAAGCAATAAAAAATGGAATTTTTCGCGATGATCTCTACTACAGATTAAATGTTATTCCTATTAAAGTACCTTCGCTCAAAGAAAGGAAGACAGATATCCCCTCACTGGTTAAGCACTTTATCAAAAAGTTTAACAAAGAATTAAATAAAAATATAAAAGAAATGACCAGTAGTGTTTTGGAAATTCTAATGGACTATGATTGGCCGGGCAATGTCCGTGAACTTCAAAATGTAATTGAGCGGGCGGTTGCATTAAATAAGGATCAGGACATCATTAAATCTATATTTATTCACGGAGATGAACTCGCCTCCCCTTCTTTGCAAAAATTAAGAGATGCATCTCAGAAATTCGAAAGAAATCACATTAAAAACGTTCTGGAGAAAGCAGCCGGAAACCAATCGGAAGCAGCACGAATATTGGGAATACACAGAACTACCTTAATATCTAAATTGGAACATCTTGGATTAAAGTGAGAGAGTAAAAGTGGTCCCTTGCCCCGGATTGCTATCAACTTCGATTTCCCCATCATGCTCTTTTACAATTCTATAGGTAATAGCTAAGCCTAAACCGGCCCCCTTTTCTTTTGTGGTAAAGAAAGGGTCAAAAATATTCTTTAATTTATCATTTTCTATTCCGATTCCGGTATCGGATATTTTTATCATAATTTGATTATTCACTAATTCGGAACTGATTTTTAATTCTCCCCCATTTGGCATAGATTGCTCTGCATTTAAAATGAGATTAGTAAAAACCTGCTTTATTTGTTCTGGATCGAGTTCCTTCTTAGAAACATTGCCAAAATCTTTTTTTAGTTTAATGTTTTTTTGCATTAGTTCGAGCTCAAAAAGCTTTAGCACATCACTTAGTATTTCGTTAATATTTACCGAGTTCTTATTCAGCTTAGGCGGCTTTGCGTAAGTAAGCAGGTTTTGGACCAGGTCATTAATCCGATTTAATTCCTTTGGAACGACCTTTTTGAAGTCCTCAATTGTTTCGCTATCACCCGTCTCAAGCGCTTTTGTTACCATCTCGGTCATACCCATAATTGAGGCCAGCGGGTTTTTAATTTCGTGAGCCATTCCAGCAGCAACTGTCCCCAACGAAGACATTTTATCGGCCTGAAGTAATTCTTGGTGTAAATGGGCGCGTTCAATTGCAACAGCAAATTGATTAGAAATCGTACTTAAAAACTCAATATCCTCGTCTGAATACATTTCCTGGTTCTCTTTCTCTGCAAGCGTAAAGATGCCAATTAGACGGTCTTCTGCAAACAAAGGCACGCAGACAGCGGCATCAATTCTTTTTAGCTCATCTTTAACAAAATTCAGGGTTTTATCTAAACTGTCCTTTGATTCCAATTCAAATATTACTTCCTCTAGCACAATCGGCCGTTTAACCCTCATTAAATAATCAATTAATAGATTGTTCTTATCAATAATTCCCTTTATTTCCATAAATTAAATAATGATACGATATAGGGACAAAGTCAAGCCTGCCTGGTGTATAATTTATAAATGGACTATTTTGTACCGATAATACTAATAGTGGTTGCATTAATTCAGTCCGCAACCGGGCTCCTGGTTTTTCAAAGGAGCAGAAGTAATCGTATAAATATTAGTTTTTTATTGTTTATGGCGGCTTTAAGCCTGTGGTCTTTCCTTATGGGTTCAGCCTATTTATTGAGCTATTATTCATCCAGCTTAACCCTTCTGTTTACAAGAATATCAACAATCCCGGCCTTTTTCTTTCCTGGCACTTTTCTCTATTTTACCCTGATCTTTCCTGAAAACACTTATAAGAGGACAGCTGCATTTTTAGTGTTTCATGCTTTCCCTGTTTTGTTTTTTCTTGGCTTCCTGTTTTCTGACGCTTATATCGGCTCTGCTGTAATCGAAGCGGGAAAAATAAATTTTAAATACGGGATAATTTATAACATTTTTGGCCTATATGTCGGAATAACCATGGTTTATGGCTGTTACATATTGTTAAAAAAGTTTTTTACTTTAAAAGGGATAAGAAAACATCAGGTTTTATTGTATTTAATCGGGTCATTCATTAGTATTATTTTGGGGGTGATTTTTGCCTTTGTTTTACCCGCTTTAAATATCTATTTGAATTTTCTGGCCCCCGTTTGCACCCTGTTTTCAATCGGTTTTACCGCTTATGCAATAATCAAAACAAGATTTATGGACATCCAAATAGCAATAAACAGAATAATGGCTTATTCGATCTTGATCATCTCATACGCATTCTTTGTGATCATTTTAACTATTCTTTATTCACAATTCTTTCTTTTTGGGGCCAATCTGTTATCTTTTGTGTTTTTAATCGGATTACTTTTATTTGCAAGCCTGTTTTTTCACCCGATCCGCCTCCATCTTCAGACTACTCCCGACCGGTTCTTATTTCGAAAAAAATATATTTTTGAGAGCACCGTAAAAGAGTTAAGGGGAAAAAGCGGCCGATTGGTCGGTCTAAATGAACTGGCAGAAATATTTAATAAAAAAATAAAGCAATGCCTTAAAACCAAAAAGACCGGCCTTTTTCTGATAAGCGACTATAAAAATGTTTTTGAGGAGGATAAAAACTAGCCAACCATGGACTATCTTGTACCAATAACACTAATAGTGGTTGCATTAATCCAGTCGGCAACCGGTATCCTGGTTTATCAAAAAAACAGAAATAGCCGTATAAACATTAGTTTTCTATTATTCATGGCTAGCTTAAGCTTGTGGACGGCTCTTATGGGTTTGGCATACTTCTCGAGCTATTTTTCATATGACCTGACCCTATTCCTAACAAGAGTATCAACTGTGCCGGCCTTTTTCTTTCCAAGCATTTTTTTGTATTTTACATTAATATTTCCAGAAAATACTTATAAAGAGACCAAGGCCTTCTTTGTCTTTCACGGCAGTTCAATTTTGTTTTTTCTATTATTTTTGTTTACTAATTTTTATATTAAATCTACCCCAATAGATGTTGGCAAAATTAATTTCAAATTTGGAATTGTGTATAACTCATTTGGTATCTATATCTTAATAACCATGATTTGCGGGTGCTACATATTATTTAAAAAATTCTTCACCTTAAAGGGGATAAGAAAATATCAGGCTTTGCTTCTTATGATCGGAATCTTTGTTAGCCTATTATTGGGAGTGACCTTTGCCTTTATCTTACCTGCTCTTAATATCTATTTAAACTTTTTAGCCCCCACCTGCACACTGTTTTTAATCGGATTTACTGCTTATGCAATTGTGAAAACAAGATTTATGGATATTAGAATAGCCATAAACCGAATCATGGCTTACTTAATCCTGATTATTACTTACGCTTTCTTTATGGTGATTTTAACCTCGCTCTATTCTCGATTTTTTGTTTTTGGCATTAATCCCTTATCGTTTTTTTTCATAACAGTATTTCTTTTATTTGCCAGCTTACTATTTCACCCTCTGCGTCTCAAACTTCAAACTACACCTGACAGGTTCTTATTTCGAAAAAAATATCTGTATGATCAAACCATAAAAGAGTTGACTAAAAAAAGCAGTCGATTGGTCGGTTTAAATGAACTGGTAGAATTGTTTAATGACAAAATAAAGCTATGTCTAAAAACAAAAAAAACCAACTTCTTTTTAATAAGTGACTATAGAAATGTTTTTGAGGAAAATAAGAATCGACAAGATGTTTAAAATTCGTATTCTATTCCAGCATTAATTGCTACACGGTGACCATCCATTGAAAATAAACCGGTTACGCTTGCCTTAAGATTTAAACCTGCCTCACCCATATTTGACGCATGATTGATACCATAGCGGGTCTCAAGACCAAGCCCATAGTATGGTTTAAGCTGAAGAAGTTGAAACATTCCCCAGCGTAGGGTAAATCTCCAGGGATTGGTTCCTGGAGATGAAAAAACAGAAAAATCCAGCACGCTGGCATTAAGGCCAAATTTGATCTTTTTATTCATTCTTGATATTGCATATTCTTCACTTATTCCCAATCTTGCCGAAAGGGACATATGAGATCCACGATAGAAAGGGAGATTTGTAGTTCTAAGCTCCAGTGCCAATTCTACCCCCATTCCTAAAGCATCCTCATTTGTCCGGGCCAGGCCATACGCAGAAAGTTGCCTGTGTAGAGAAAATAAGTTCTTTTCTTTTGACGGATCTCCTTTTTTCAGAGGAGCAAGGCTCACACTCATGAATTTAACAATTGCAGCGCGAATGCTATCAGTCATTACTTCTGGTCGAAAACGCTCAGGATGCTTATCTGCCATTTTATTCACATCAATTTTCCGAATTTTTACTCCAGCATTATCAAGCTCCTGTCCAATCCAGCCGGCGATTAGGGTATAAAAAGTACGAGTAGGATGCAAGCCGTCATCGGTTATTAATTCCGTCTTGTTTTTAATCATAAATTTCCCTATTTTAAGCGGTTTCTTTTCAAGGGAGTCAAGATATTGAACAAGTTTTGGGTTCATGTCTACTGGTAAGACCTGGTTTGAGCCAGCAGCAACAGCATCTATTATTTTGCAGTATTGCCTTTGCCTCTCTTCTAGTCTCTTCTTTTGATTTCTACTCAAAACATTTGTCCGTTTAATACGAGCACCGCTCTTTACTGTCGCAAGCCACGGTTGGATGGTAAAGTACTCTCCCGGGGTAATCTTTGAATTATCAGTAAAACGCGCGTTCTGTTGATTAATCGGAAAAAGAAGCTGATCTACTTTTATCGGTTTAATCCAGATAATACGGTTAGGTAGTTTACTGAAATATTGAACAATTTTCATAACATTTGCTTTAAACTCTCGGGGTTCCATATTTTCACCCTTAGGTATTCCTAAAATGAATCCAAACATACTGAGAAGCTCATTTGGTCCATAGGACATTATTAGCGCTCCACCCTTTTCCCCTTTTAAATGAGAATAAAGAATATCAAGAGCAGTTTTCCCTTTTGGAACAAGCTTATTCAAAAATGTCATTCCGATAGTATTTCTTTTATTACCGGATGGCGTTAGGACGTCGCCAAGAGTTGCTGTGGGAATAGAAGAATCACACCAAAGTGAATTAGGTTTTGTTCTTTCAGTCTTAGTGGTACGACTTTTATAAAACTCACCAAAATATTTAGAGGAAGACCTTTGTCCACGAATATAGGCTGGCAGGTTTATTGGAAAGGGATTTTTTACAAATGTCTTAATACTAATATCACTAGGATTGTGTCCAAGCTGAAGCGCCAGGCAACTGCGCAAAGATTCACAATATTTTTTATCTTCTAATGGCTTAGGGGGAATAATCATCTCGCCTTCGACAGTAAAATGAGGAGATCTACCTCCTGGGAAAGAAGTACTTACGTAAACACCATCAAACATACTATCGCCAGAAGACCCAATCCGTTTTCCTGAAAAATCCTCATAAAGAGAACCTTTAATATTATTTTTTTTCAAATAAGTTACAAGCTTAGCAACAACATCGTGTCCTTTTATTTTGTCAGTTGGATTATACTTTGCTCCGATTAGACTTAGGAGTTCTTTATATTTATTCTGAAGACGTTTTTCCTGACCTTTTGTTCCTTGAATATCTGGAATCTCGATAATCCCATCTCGATCGCCCTCTTTATCAAATTTATTAAGCATGGCAGCAAGTCTAGGCTTATTGTGTGCTATATTTTGACTTATATTAATACCCATTGTTATCTCCGGGTATATATCTGGAATGTTATTGAGAAATTTCAGCTTATTTTAAGATTACCGTTGAACCTTCCTGCTTTCCACGCAATCCTATTTAATAATTTGATATCCCTCAAAGTAAAAATTAGCACCCCAATCACCAGCACTAACTACTCTACTATGAAGCCTCAGTGTGTGTCTGTTTTTTTTAATTAAACTTGCAATATCTTTTTTTGAAAGTGTAATTACTCCGCAAAGCGATCCAACCCGCCTGTCACTATCAGAGAATTTTCTTTTACCAAGCTCCGGAATCCAAATTTCGAATTCCAACTCAAGATCTGTGCGTATATGATGACGGCTAATAAGACAAAAAAATAACTTGATCTCCCGAGCAGTCCTTAATTTGGCCCTTGGGAAGCTAATATCTATCGAGTCCGGATTTGTCAGATTTCGTCCATATTGGTTTATGATTGACCCGGTATTTGTAATCCATTTTCTTCCCTTCAGTCCTTTTGGAACTTGATCATGCTCAATCTGGGACCAGATACAACCCGAAGGTAGTAATGCAGTTCCTGCTGCTGCGGCGACAATAAAACCACGTCTAGAAATAAAAACCATGTCTTTGTTTCGCCATCAAAGCTAAAAAATTTCACTCTATTTTGAGGTTATTGAATTACCATCTTCCGCTCAACGAGATCCTATGGACGTTGTCTTTGCTTAGTGAGGTTTGTTGAACATAAGCGTAGTCTATTTGGGCAACTCCTGAGCGAAAGCCAGCCCCGGCGGTCATTGCAGAATCGGCATATCCCAGGCGGAAGGCTAATCCCTCCCTTTCCCACTCATATCCGGCAGAGATAGAACCAGTATATCCGGATTTTAGGATTTGGGAGAAATCGAGGGCAAAGAGACCAGAAATATTCGACCTCACTGCCATTCCTAAATGCAGATTAGGCGGAGCTTTTTCTGAAGTTCCGGTTCCCCAGGAAAGATTGTTAAATAATTCATCAATTTTAAAGCCGAGTGTAAATATTTCTGACGGTCTTACCAATACTCCGGGCGAAACAGAGTAACCATGCGCCTGGCCGCCGGTTTGCCGGGTCATATCAGAACTTAAATATTTTGCAGTCAATCCAGCTGCAATTCTTTTTGTTAATTTCATTCCGTAAGAAATAAGATAAGCATTTGTGAAATATGAAAAGGAATTCAAATTAATAACTTCATTGTAGGCATCAACTGTTGCAGAGGTCTGTGTTAGGCTGCCAGTACCTACCTGGATCCATGAGATTCCCAAAGATCCTTTTCCCAAAGGTTGGACATAGCTTATATAATAGTGGTCTGCATCGGTTGATAATTTGGTTTGGGTGGTGGTGATTTCTTTAAAATATATGTTTGCGAGGCCTGCGGGATTATAAAATGGACAATCGGCATTATCGGCAACAGCAGTGAAGGCTCCTCCCATTCCTAAAGGTCGAGCCCCTACCCCGGTGCTCAGCATGTCGAATTCTATCCCTCCCTGTCCTATTGCGTAGGCTGGAACTACAGCTATCAATATAATAACTATGCTACTTAAGAACCGCAATTTTGCCTCTTCCATTTACGCTTGCACCTCCTAATTTTGCGATGATCTCAAACGGATAGATTCCGTTTAGAACAATATCTCCCATATCATTTTTTCCGTCCCAGTTGACATCATTATATTTATTCCAGGTGGAGCCGGTTTCAGCATTAGTTGTTCCATCAAGTTCTCGAACCAAAGAGCCTGTAATGTCATAAATTCTAATCGTCACATCGTCTGCTTCAGCACCCAAACGATATCGGATTTTGGTTCTTTCGTTATTTGGATTGAATGGATTTGGATAATTAGTTATACCGGCAATTGTTAATGGCGGATCAACATCAAAAGACCAGATTTCTGATTTTGATTCATTTGTTTGAGACGGATTTGCAAGAACCTGCCACTGCCACTCTCCCCGATCAAGCCCCTGATCAAAATCATGGATGGATTGTTCAAATATTAAAGCTTCACTTTGAGTTGCGGTTTTATTAAAAGTTCTATCTGGTGTTGAAAGAAGGTTTATCTTTCCAATGATAACACTATAATCAGTAACTCCTCGGATACCGATCCACTTAAAGGTCGGGCGCAGTGTTTTGATCGTTTCCCCATCGCCGGGAGAGATGAGTTCTGGTTTGGCTGAAAACTGATTTTTACCAGTTTTGACCCCTGCTGCGGAGACAGTTCCTTTTAGAGGGGCAAAGTTTACGGGGATCTTTTGAAAGTAGATAGATGATGCCAAACCAAAAGATCCGCACCAAGACAGGAAGGCTTCTCCACTAGAATTAGCTGATACAACTGGATCTTTATATCCATAGTCAATCCCTTTAGCAATATTTATACTAGAAGAATTATTGCGCTGATAATAAATGTTTTTACCACTTTGCCAGACCTTGTGAGTGATTCCGTTAATCTTAACTGTACTCGGTTCTGAATCATGATATAAGACCCAATCTGGTCCCGACTGAGTATATTTGCTTGAATCAACAATGTTTTTTGCGTAATCTTGTTGGCAATGTCTTTTATATAGCTTGAAATTCTTTCCATCACCAGACTGTCCATTTATCCATATTATGTAGAGACCTCCATCAATGTATATTCGAGGCTTACTACCCGCTGAAATATATTGATTGTCGTTCAAGCTTATTGAGCAAATATTATTAGATGATGAATTTCCTGCTTTATCTGATGCTTGAATCTCTAATAAATATATCCCCTCATTAACATAATCCCCGCTATTATTAGTTCCATCCCAGGAAGCAACAAAATTTCCACTAACAGACAGATCTTTAATAGTGATTGTTCCAAATTTTATTTTTGCGCTAACAGACTTAAGATTTGCATCACTAACTGAAAAGTTAAGCGATAGGGCATTAAGATATGGATTAAAGGATTGATTTGACGGCGGAGAAACTATAGGGGGAAGGCTGTCCAGAAAGATGTTATCGCTATATGTAGATGACCAATTGCCGGCGTTATCCTTAAATTTTATATAGACTGTTCGCTTTCCCTCTGAATTTCTTAGTGCCCAGGAAACAGAAGCTGAATAAGCCTGATCACTTGATGGTTCATTTCCCCCATCGTTCCATATTTTCATCCGAGAAACTCCGGAGCCGTTGTCAGATGCGGAAATATTTAATGTTACCGAGGTACTGTTTATATAAGCTGCATTGGTATTAACAGACATCGATCCGGTTGGGACAGCTGAATCAAGTATTATTGTGTCAGAATAAGTTGATGACCAGTTACCTGCATTATCTTTGTATTTGACATAGACAATTCTTGCTCCTGAAACGTTACGAAGGGACCATGTTTTTGAGGCTGTATAATCTAATTCCGTTGACGGTTCGTTGTCTCCGTCATTCCAGATTTTCATCTTAGTAATACCTGATTCTCCATCTGATCCCAAAAGACTTAAGCTCACAGAAATATTTGTAGTATAGGCAGCACCACCTGCAATATTAATTTCGCCTGTTGGAGAAACACTGTCCAGGTAAATAGAATCAGGGAGGATTATTGATGTGTTCCCTGCCCTATCTTTTAGCCTCAAATTGATAGTCCTGTTTCCCTGTGAATTCGTAAGTGTCCATGCTTTTGTCTCTGAGTATGTTTCCCAGGTACTGGGCTCAGAACTCTCCAGGCCCCATATTTTCATCTCTGTAACGGTTGATGTTGTATCCGATCCGAATATTGCCAGGGCTACGGAGGTGCTTGTCGCGTACTGATTATTTGCATCTATTAGAATACTGCCGTTAGGCGCTATTGTATCTACCACCAGATCATTTGCTTCTTTTGTAACAATATTCCCTGCCAGATCAGTTGCGGTTATCCTATAAGTATAAGTCCCATCTGGATAAATAGAGCCCCATGCGCTGCCAACAGGGGTTGATCCTCCGGGTATAGTGCCGTCCCAAAATTTTGCTTGACTTGAAGACGTTGCGGTAACCTCTTTTGTCACATCATCAAGTCGCATGACATTAGATAAATCATGATAAACATCAATAAATAAACTAACCCCGTTTGCTTCAGAGGTTAAGCTTGAAAAATTATCCGAAAGAGAATAATTGATACTGGTCGTTTTTGTTGCGGTCGATTGGCTGGAATTTGGACTTATATACTGGTTTGAAACAGAGAGATTTGCTAAATTTGGAGGAGTTTTGTCTACAATAACCCATTTTTCAAACGGATTGCCATAATGTGCTGCAACGCCGGTAAAATCTTTAACTTCAACAACTATCCGGTATCTGCCATCAGCAACAAAGGCCAAAGAAGAGTCTCTGCCATCCCATTTTACTCCCGTTATAACCGAAGATTTAATGTTTTGGCTATTAACTAATGTTCTAATCAGGCTTCCCTCAGAATCGTAAATGCGAACAGTATATGTTCCTACATCCTGATTAACAGCTTTAACACTAATCCATTCGGGTTTCTTGTAATCTTTGGGATAGCTTTCCCGGTTTACTCTGAAATATAGAACGGTATTACTGGCGCCAGAAGGTGAAAAAATCCTTACACCAAACCACTGGTCAGGTTCTACAATTTTTAGGATACTTTCTTGAATCCAAACTGTCCCGCCATATTTTCTATCTGTTATGTTCCCTGCTTTGTCCCTGGCTTCAACAATAAAGTCATATTTTCCTGAATCAGCATATCCATTATTGTCTTTATCGTAAAGTGCTTGATTTGAAGTAATATCTCCCCTCCATGGCAAAATTTCTCCTCCCTTTTCCTGCCAGAGGTTGGTTACCAGGGTTTTAACCAGGTCAGATCCGCGATAAACCCTGGCGGTTACATCGGCTGACTCGCTAAGACTATAATATAGATAAGTTACATCATTTATCTTGTCATTATTTGGAGTAAAAGGGCTGGGTTGTGAAATAAGATATTCTTTGGCCTTTACTTCATAAGAAACAACCACCGGATTTGATGTGTCAATTCTAAAACTTTCAATTATTTTGTTTGTTGAATAAGATCCTTTATTCCCGGCCGAATCTTCTCCGGTTATCCCAATAGTTGCTACACCATTTCTATCGTTGGTTTTTACTGTATAGGTATATTTATACTCTTTTCCAAATAAAAAAGGAGGCTTTTTTGTCTCTTCTCCATTGATAGTTACTTTGGGGTTTGAGATAAGATCTTCTGAAGTAATAAAACTGATAGTTATTTCTGTTTGGTCCTGGGCTAGCAAGGGGTCAGAAGAAAGGGAAGAAAAAATCGGAGCAATTGTATCAGCCTCTGGTGTTGTCTTATCTTCTTCCAAATAATCCTTTTTGTCATCATAATTAACTATTACAGTAGCTTTTTGTGGCCGGGCATGAGTACCCATCCCATCGGTAGCGTTTAAGTATATATAATATGTACCGCTAGGCAAAGTAGCGGGAGCCCAGGTATGATTATAAGTTCCGGCTGAATGCCTAAAGTTCTTTGTGAAAATTACTTCTCCGGTTCCCGTTTTTATGTCAATCTTTACATCGGCCTCGTTTGTTATCCACTGGGCAGGATAATTTATACTATAAGTTAGCAGAGCCGTATCAGATGAATTGGGGGCGAGGATTGTTGTTGTTGGCTTGGTGACAACCGTTAAAATCTCTCCCTTGGCAATTGCTTTATCCCCGGTCCTATCTTCCACCGTTATCTCATATTGGTAGAGACCATCTTTTAGGTCCGTTTTTCCTCCCCAATAATAGCTGTGAATTCCAGCGGATTGTCTTTCAGCATCCACAATAGTATTAATAGTAGAATTTGCAGAATCAATTATTTTTACGGTAACGATGTAATCAGTGGTTCCGCCGGATAATCTATATGATATTCGGGTCAAATCAGTATGGCTGTCGCCGTTTGGAGTAAAAGCGGATGGATTGGCTAAGTGTTCCGAAATGTTTATTGACCCTGTAGTGTTTAGGGTAAATAATTCACTGTTCTTTTCAAATGAGTTTTTGGCTTTATCTATAGCTAAGAGTTTGAAGTATTTTTTTCGTAAATCCGTATCCATTGCTTTAAGATAATCCAGCGAATAAGTTCCGGCATTTTTGTTGCCGCTATAAAGATTTTGTATGTATTTACCCTCATCATTATAAACAGAAACCTCGAGCGAAGCCTGCTCCGGAATATTATATTTTAAGGTTGCTTTTTTTGTAACAGGATCAATTTTAACCGGGTAAAGGAAAATTGCAGGAGGAGTGTTGTCGACTAAAACGGTGTTAGAAACCGAAGCAGGTTTTCCTCCCGATTGATCCTGTGCAATTACTCGAAACTCGTACATTCCGTCGGCAACCCTTCCGGAATATCCGGGAAGAAAGTCACCGTACCATTTTGCAATATGTTCTCCCTTATTCTGTAATTCCCCTAAAACCAGGTTTTTGATCGGTTTATTCTCCGGGCCGACAATAAAGACCTTTACCCGGCAATTATCACGGGCTAAATAGTATTTTATATTTGTAAAATTGCCCTTTGCAGGAGAAAACGGGTCGGGATCTGCGTAAGCATAGTCCAACAGAGACGGGATATGGTCAACTTTTATTGTTTTTGTTTCTGAAGTGGCGACATTCCCAACCGCATCTTCTGCTTGAATAAAATAGGAATAATTGCCTCCAATTAGCTCGTTTCTGGCTCCCCGGCCATCCCAGGTCCAACTACCCATTTGCTTATCTCCAACCGTTTTTGAGTATCTTCTATATAAAATATTATCATTCCGAAATATATTTATAGTTGAATATGCCGGCTCGGAAAGTTTAAAAGAAAACGTTGTATTATCTTTTACGCCGTCATTATTGGGAGTAAAGGGATTTGGTTTTGCATCAAGAGATAATACATTTGGCGGGGTTGTATCTATAACAACGCTGCCTCTGATATTATTACTGATATTTCCCGCTTGATCTATTGAGAAAACAGTATATGGATAATAGCCGTCAGAAAGGATATTGGAAAAATAAACTGAATTGAGTAAAAGCCACTTTCCGCTCTTTTGCTGCTGATAGATGTTGAAACCGTTTTTCCCCCAGGCCAGATTGACCTGCCGGTCTGATTCAACGCTTAATGTCTGGCTCAGCAGAAGCGCACTGTCCGGATCGGTAACAATAAATTTGAGTTTTCCATTTTCATTTGAAGACAGGGTAAAGGTTGCCTCATCCCATTTTCCGTCTTTATTTGGAGAAAAGGCACTAAGATTGGATGAAGCCGCGGCCCGGGGAGGAAATGTGTCTTTTATGATTTCAACATAGTTCTGTGTCTTTACGTTTATCTCACCTTTAGGATTTGAGGCAACATAAATATAATTTTTTCCTTCCTGGAGGAGTTTGATGTTTGAAAACTTGAATTTGCCATCTTTCGCGGCTAAACCTCTGCTTTGGGGCAAGAAACCTGAGAATGAACTTCTCGGTTCCTTGCTGACAAAGAGCTGAAGTTCCGATTCCGGCTCAGCCGTTCCCCAAATATTTACCGTATTCTTATTAGTAATGTATCTGTCGGCAAAGATAACTGGCGCAGAGAGTCTGAATTTTCCATTTACAAGTGTATAGGTTGAAAAATGGCTTAGTGGAGCATGAAAGACATAGAGCAAATCGCCATTTGAGTCTTTTTCAACTGTTTGATTGTTATTATCAACAATTTGCAGGTCGCCCTTGGCAGTTATCTGGTGGATATTTAGTCCTAAACCAGAAGGCTGTCCCGCACCATTCCAGTATCCATGATTTTTCAGGTCGTCAAAAGTATAGAAAAATGAGAGGGTCGGCCTTTTATCCAAATCAAATTTGTAAGGCGAGGGTTTGATTTCTACGATCGGTCCGTGAGTCATTAATATCGGACGGTTTCTTAATTTAATTTCTGTCATGGAAACAGGAGTAATGGTAACTAGCTGGTCTTCTTTAAAGGCCTCCTCAGGAAAGCTTAGTAGTGCCCGGCGATAGGCCGAAAAGACCTTTTTTGTTTCTCCTCTTTTAACCAGGGTTCCGATACTTATATTCTGAGTAGAGATATAGGATCCGGTTTTCAAGAGGACCGTGTATTTGCCATTCAGGCGGTTAACGTCCCACCAGGCTAGATTCCCGGTCCTTCCGCTTGATTCTTTAGCGATAGTCTTCCATGTACTGCCGTCAAAAAATATTATTTCATAAGGACCGGAAACCGAGCCGGTAATTTCGACAAAGCGTTTTTCTGATGAATTGCTGTTCAATTTAAGGATAAAATAGTCATCACGGTGGTCGGCGTTTACTTTTACAGCATGCACTTTTAGGTCGGGGTTTCTATTTTTGGATTTATCAAAGACAGATACCTTCCAGTCGTTTATTTCAAGGTTTGGATTGTCGATATTTGTTCCAAAGTTTCTTTTAAAGGGATCTTCTGTAAGAAAAGTATATTGAAGAGCAGATTTTGAATTAAAATCGCCGTCTATTTTATATTCCGGAAAAAACTTCAAATGTTTTTTGCCGCAAAAATCCTTTTCATTGAAAATTTTACTGCCGGAGATTATCTTTCCCCCGGATGCTAAGAGAGTGCTGTCATTATCAGTTGACCATGCCTGGGGAGAACTGAGGTCTTCTGCATAAACTGCTCCGTCGCGGAGTTCGAGTTTTAATTCTTTTGCATCAGTTGAGATTGAGTATTTCAGGTTTTCTACATGATCCGGAACAGGCAAGAGCTGTCGCAGTGATTTATCTGACTCCCAAAAGGATCTTCCCGAGGACTTATAATAAATAGTTTTTCCTGATAAGTTTGCTGATGAGCTAGTCTGCTTGAGCCCGCTTTCATTTAATTCATAGAAACAGATGTTCTCTTCTTTTCCGTAAGCATCCCATTTTTGTGCTTTTTCTGGTTTATCAATTTTTCCACTGCCAATTAATGTTTTATAATTATCTCCACCCATCCCATATTTTAACTTCCAGCTATTTATCTCCTTAGCAGGATTTGGCCAGCTAAAAGAAAAAGTATTTTGTGATTCACCCGATTTTGCAGAAGAAAGAAGAACAGCATCGGTTTTGACAGTATAGGTTGTATTATTCACTTTTATAAACTCCTGTCCGGCCGGCGATGAAATGGGAATATACTCAAAATATTCATCTGATAAGTAGTTGTCGTATCCTGCTGACGAAGCTAATGAGCCTTTGTATCCTAAGAGATTTGCCTGATTTGCAAGGATTTTTAATTCGGCAGCCTTTTCCTCCCAACTTTTTCCTCCCAATCGACCGCCAATATCCTCTGGAGTTTTTTTATGTGGAGTGTCTGGTTTGGCGTTTGGATCGTCAAAGAATAATTTTCCGGGAAAGCCCAATCCCCTATTTATATCGGTTAGGTATACTGAAAAGTCTTTTGTTAAAGGATGATTTTTGTTTACAAACCCATACCAGGGGATAAAACGGTTGGTTAAGCGGGAATATTTTATATTATCTTCTAATTCTAGAACAGCTGATGCTTTATAGGTTTTAAGATCCCGATAAACCGTATCAAAAGCAACATCATAATTGATCTTTTTGGTGCTTTCCAGAGCATACTTAAAATTTATTCGAAATATTCCTTTTTTGGTTAATTTTCCAATCGAGTCAGAGACATCAATCCAATCAGAATAATCCAGAAGAAATTTATCATCACCCGCTGCGTAAACTTCTATGCTTGTCTCTATTCTTGTAACTGACCCTCGATCTCCTCTTGGACCACAAATACTTTCGTCATGGAGGGCTGGATTATTCTCAGTTAAATTAGCTTTGAGAACATTTGTAATATCATACTTGTCATTACCCCACACTTCTCCATGAAACACCCTGTATCCGAGATACTGTTGATAATGCACTCTATATGTAATTTTTGCCTTTATATCAACCTGTTTAAACCCCCGGTGCATCAATCCTGCAAATGGGACATAAGGATACATTGTAAATCTTTGTTTCCCTGAAGCACTTAGGTTGTATGTGAAATCTCTGGGCGGATGATAGTAACCTGATGCTTTGGCTTCATAATAGTATGGGGATTCGCCTTGTGCCAGCCGCACCTTTGATCCCTGGAAAGCAGCCTCTTTTCCGATCGGATTGATTTTCGCATAGTTTTCATTGCTAATAGTTTTCTGAACAGAAATTCCGGAGATTTCTTTGGTAAAGCTGCCCGATCCGTCCAGGGCTGAAATTACTAGTTTAATCAAATAATTGCCGCCTGTGACAATTGTGCCGCTGGTAGAATCCGGATAATTTCCCTTCCAACTAAAGCAATGACCCCCCAGGACTTTTTTGTTCTCAAAAAGGGTTGAAACTAAATTTTTTCTGTAGTCATAGACATATGCAGAGACATTCGAATCTTTTGAGACACCGTAAAAAATAGATACCCTGTCTGGTAAACCAAAAGGGCTAAAAGTTTGGTTTACAGTTTCAATATTCTTAACTTCAAAAGGAGTTATAATATTTACACGTGATTCTGCGGTTGCCAGCCCAAAGCCGTTAATTCCTTCTGCCCTTACCCTGACAATGTAGTTACCACTGTCTGCATATGCCCCTGTTTCCAGTTTTCCGTCCCATTCACAACCGGAAGAAGATAGATTTCCTCCGTTGCTGTTTTTCACATCAATCATTATTGGCAGATAAGACTTTGTGTTTTTTGCTATTCCCATATAGATATTGCTGGCGTAAATCTGGGGAGATTTTGTTTCTTCGTCAATTTTTGGGAATATCATCAATTGTTGGACATTGTGGTCTGGTTTAAATGAAAAACCGCCTGAGGAGGTTGTATTCCAGCTTATAAGGTTTTCGGTAGCCCTCACCCCCATCCCCTCTCCCTGAGGGAGAGGGGTGATCTTTCCGTCGAGGGCGACGATATTTCCACTAAACCTATGCAGCTTTCCATCATGAGACCATTCGATGTGCCAGACATTATTTGCATCCATCCAGATGAAATATCCTAAATCTTTTCCATTTTCATATGTTGGTTTTCCTGTGAATGTTGTGCCGGCAACGTTTTGGAATTTTTTATGGAAGACCAGCCGCTTGAGACCGGCCTCTACGATTTCAACATATACATTGGCAGGTGCTACGCTATTTACGAAATTGATAGGCAATTTGACAGAGTTATCAGAATTAAAGGATACAGATGGAGCTATGGGATGTAATTTAATAAAAGGCTGCGTGGCTGTTTGTTCTGCATCATTATAGACACTTATATGTCGTGCACAGGCAATCTTGATCCCTTCTTTTTCTTCAACGACAACCAAAATTGTATACTCTCCATTTTTTAGCCCGGTTGTATAGAGATAACCGAGGGTGCTGTTGCCCTGCAGAGGCCGGGTGCCATTGCCATTAATTTCCGGAATTTTAATGAAATCTTTTTTCCATATCGTGGGCCATTTTTCCGGAACAGTTGAAGGCGTTTTCTTTCCAATAGCGTAGTATAGAGAGTATCTCTCAAAAAGCTTGTCGTTGGTCCAGTCTGGATCAATTGCTGTTCCTTTGATTGCCACGACTCCGGAGAGATTGGCGTTAGCAGCAGGGAAGCTTATCACAGGTGCAATACCGTCTTTGACACATGTGGCATATGCAACCGAATAATTCCCAAATTTATCTTCTGCAATAATTTTAAAGCGGTAAGAGCCGGTAGCAACTTTAATCGAAGAGCCGTTCCAGGTGGATTTGTTTTCCGAATTCAATAAAGCCTTGTCTGTGAGGGTCTTTACGATCTTACCGGTTTTTTCTTCGATCACTTTTATGGTCACGGCACTGTTTGGTTCAGAAACCATATATGACAGAGTTGTAGTATAGGGATTTGCTCCAATGTTTGACAAAACATAGGGCACCGCCGCTTGCGCGTAAATGACCGGCGGAGTGCGGTCAACACGAATGTTTCCAGCCTCAAATGCCGCGCTTTCATTCCCTGCTTTATCCTGTGCTGATATTTCGACTTCATACACGCCATCTTTTAGACCAGCGGAAAATTGATTGCTATAGTCCCAGGTGTATTGAGCTTCTGCACCTGTGCTCTTGTGGCTTGTGCTCTTTGCCAAATAAACATTCACAGTTCCTGTTTCTTTGTTCTTCATCCTAATAAAAACAGTTGCCGGCTCATCCGTTTTAACGATTACTTTCTGGGTCTTTGAGGCCGATGTCATAGTTTTTGGGGAAAACTCAGCACTCAATATTTTAGGAGCGGAAGTATCTATGCTAATAGCTTTCATGCTGATTTTTTTATTTCCGGCCTGGTCGAAAGCTTTGATAGAAACATAATATCTGCCATTGGCGATCGGTTTTCCATCTTTTTTCCTGGCGTTCCAGACAAAAAAATGTTTACCCTTTGACATCGAAGCTGAGGTCGCAATCTTAGTAATTAGACGATCTTCCAAATCAAAAAGTGCACATGTAATGTTTTTGAGGCAAACGGCCTGTTCGTCTTTAAGTTTGAATTTAATAATCAAAGGTTTTTTGGCAGAAAAAGCTTCCAGCGTTGCATGTGATGTAGAGGGGAGCAGGAGCACAAAAATGCAGGATACTATCAATAGGGATCTAATCAAAAAAAATGCTCCCCTTTCGGGAGCTTTAATCTGGATCTATTATACTCTTATTTTTAAAGAGTCATCGGTATTAAACCTATATTACCAAGCCAGCTAAGGTTCTCAAAAGATCCTTTTATACCGATTTTTAATAATGGAAAAATCTTATTTGAATTAACTTTTAGGTTGGCTTCTGCATAAATGCTTCCGAAGAATAGTTCTTGTCTCCTTCCTGCTAGTAAGGACAAAAACCAGTTTTCTCTTTTTGAATCATAATCTCTATACTCTCCTATGCCAATCCCGCGATAAAACCATCCAACATTAGTTTTTTGTGTTCCTAGATGTTCTAAGTAATCTATTTCAAACACCAAAAGATTATAATTATTATTTGAATCTGCCGTAAATATCCCACTATTTAGAACAAGGCTTCGACTTGTATAAATAGGAATCTCTATATCAAAAAAAAGGCCCGAGGTTAATAAAGAGCCGCTTATTCCGATTGAGGCAGGCAGGTGGTCTGTGTCGAGCATTTCAGATCGAGTAGCCGATCCAAAACAAAATAGTAAAAATATGGCAAATGAAACTAAAAGAATTCTTGTAAATGGTTCCCTATTCAAAATTATGACACTCCCTTGGGCAAAAATATATTCCGGGAGCGAAAATCAATGTTAATCTAGATAAATTATATACCCGCACAACAGAATGTGCAAGTCGGTAAGATAATGCAAGTTATTGATAGATAATATCGATAATATATATAAGACCAGTTGAATAGGAGGATATTAATAATGGCTTGTGGAAATATAAAGGGATGTCATGTTAGAAACTCAATTCCAGTAAAAACGACTCAACCAAAGGCTAAACAGGCTAAACCAAAAAGTGCTAAACAAAAGGCTGCTGTTGCGAAAAAAGCATTTTTTACATATTTTTTAAAGCTTGTCCCTTTCAATGTAAAGAAAATTACTCCAATTGTTCCTAAAGCTAAAAATACTCCTCCTTCCATAGATGAAGGTTTTGAAACATTGTAATAAATAGATACCCTGTCTGGCAAACCAATTAACTAATTAACATCAAAAACTGAATCTTATTAACGCGGGAAACAAATTATTCAATAGACCCCTGTTGCGCTGTCACCAGTTATACAGGTGTCATAGCCGGTAGTGCCCCCTTTACATATCGTATCCTCCGCGGTACCACCTCCGTCGCAAGTAACCCCGGCTTGAGAACCTGAAACAACATTTCCTACTATACAACTTGTTGACGAATTGGAAGTTCCATTAGCACAATTATCAGCAGCCCCGGTCCCAGGACCACAAGCAGCACCATAACCTGCATGAGAAGATAATTTGATCAATTTGGGAATACAAAACTCTATTTTTTCTTTTTTCATAACCCCCCCCCTAAAAAATTAATGATTTTCTATATTCTATCATGATTACGTGAAATTTTTCATGTATTTTGACGATATATACTTGTCAGGAAAAATATGGGGGGTATCAAATAGATGGCTTCGGTTTTCCTGACAAGTAATGACAAATGACAAAATCCAAATGACAAATGAATCATAAAATGAAAAATCAGAAAAAGATTAAAAGATTGAGATTTTAAAGATTTATTTGAATTTTGGTTTTGGGATTTTGGATTTAACATAGCGCCGAGCCGTGAGTCCTTCGATCCCGAGGTCTCAGGATCCGAGGGACTTGTCGAACTGCGAGGCCTATGTTCATATAGTAAGTATTAATGCAGGAGGAGACAAAAGTGACCAAGATCACTCAAGAAAATAAAAAGATATACCGAAAAACCACCGATAATAATATTAAGACCACCTTTCCTTCCGGTTCAACCCAAAAGATTAAGGAAGGAATCAAAAAGACAGCCTTAAGGTATCTTCGTCATAATAAAAGAACTATCAAATATACAAAAAAAGTCAGAATAAGATATGCCAGCAGGGTTTCTAATCTGATTATCCGGTATGCAAAGCAAAATAATGTTCACCCTGCCCTATTAGCGGCTTTGATTGCAAGGGAATCCGGGTTTGACCGTATGGCAGAATCTGCTGTCGGAGCTAAAGGTTTAGGACAGTTTATGCCGGCTACAGCAGAATCACTTGGGATAAAGGATCCCTTTGATTCTGAACAAAGTATTATGGGGACATCCAAATATATTAAGGAATGGCTGGACAAGTTTGCATCAAAAGAATGCCCGGTCTGTTTTTCTCTGGCCGGCTATAAAGAAGGGCCCTATCGGGTAAAGCGGAACAAGGGATATAATCAATCCTCGCATAATTATATATCGGATATTAATCGGTTATATAATGAGATAGTATCGAAGCAGATAATCACTAATTAAGTAACCCCTAAATCCCCTGAAATTATTTAAAAAACCTACCGATATAAAGAGATGAAAATCGCAGCGTGGCAGATGAAATCATTGCTTGGCAATATTCCTCAGAACACCAGATCTATTATAAGAGGAATTGAGAAGGCAAAAAGGCTCAATGCAGATGTTGTTTTTACTCCGGAATTGGCAGTTACCGGCTATTTTCCAAAAGTAATTATGCGAAGACCTGATTTTCTAGAAAGAAATATGGAAGCACTTGACGAGATCGCAAAACATACCATAGGAATTACGGCAATTGTCGGTTTTATGCGCTTTCATGAATCACCTCTGGAGATCTTTAATTCAGCTGCAGTTATTAGGGACGGAGAGCATATTCATACATATGATAAAATCAAACTTCTTCCCCAGGGCTACGGGTCTAATTACGAAGTAGGACACTTTTCTGCAGGAACCAGCCCTTACCTCTTTCCGTTAGAAGGAAAAAATATTTGGCTTTCTATATGTAATGACCTTTGGGTTAAAGATGAAGGGCGTATTGCCAAAATAAGAGATGAAGCAGATATTATTTTAAGTCTAAATGCCTCGGGGTACGATGTTGGTGTAAGAATAAAATTATTAACAACATTGGCAAGATCAATCCGCACCTACATTTTTTATGTAAACCATGTCGGATTTGGTTTTAATAGCCAAAGCATGATAATTCGTCCGGACGGATCTTTTGAAATGCGAATAGCTTCGGCCATGAAAGAGGAGCTAGTTGTTTGTGAGTTATGAAACAAGAACCGCTTCCTGCTCTCCAATTCTTCCCAAAAATATCGCAATAAGGCTGTCTAAATCCTTCTTGTCCTCACCTCGTATGCCCATAAAAAAGAGAACCATAGCCGATGACCGATCCAATAAAGTGACCTTTTCTAAATCAAGTTCATTACCAACAACAATATTACGAAGAAGCTTCTCGACGTCTTGCTGGCCGATTATTGGGGGGCTACTCTTAATATTAAATGCCTTAGTTATTTGGCTTTTTCCTTCTGGGGTAGTTGGGTCAAACCTCAGCGGAATTCTAGCCGGCATAGAATAGAGCGACTTGACGGAATAGACCCGCCTATTTACTTGTGGTGCTGTCATTTTTCTTCACCTCCTTTTACCTATTTTTATCGTGCAACTTTTTCAAAAATTTCAGGTTATTTTGATGAGGTACTTTTATTCTCCTTCGCCGAACACCCTGCAGTCTTGCTGCAGGAATGAAGGCGTCCCCTTTGTATTCGGCTTCGGAGAATTATATTATAGACGCCCTGCGCTCTTGGCGCAGGGTAATTCACAACGCTTTAGAAAGCCACCGTTCATAATCATATGGATATTCGGGATATCCATTTTTTAGTTTTATTTCAAGTATGCCGCAGTGATCTTCCTTTTTACGGTCAGCAAAACAATCAATAAAGATACTATTTTCAATCCTGAGACAATCAAAATAATAAGTTTTTCCTTCAGCTAGGGGGACAATTCCAGATGAATAAATGTATAAGGGCCTTCCCTCTATTTTACAAAAACAAATCCTTTCATCAACAACCTCTGCCTCTACGGCAATAAAAGTTCTGTCTACTCCCAATCCCAATAAATTTTCAAAACGCCCGCCCAAAAAGCTGATCTTGCCGTCATAACCCTCCTCTACTTTTTGTAGTTCATTAAAGTTCCAAACCGCCCGATAACTTGCCCATGTATCCTTAGTGCTTCTGTATTGTTGTACTTCATTAATAGATGCAGAAAGGATCCTTGTTCGACCAGCCAGTGTAATTTGAATTCTAGGGGAGCTTTTATTAAAAAAGAGAAATTCGGCTTTGTCCCCAATCTGAGCCCTCTGCCAACGAAGAGAGGTCAAAAGAAGGGGCAAGGTAAATTTTCCCCGGATAGATACCGGCCAAGATATTTTGTTGGGAGTAATCATGTCCCCCTCTCCCCTGATCCAGCTTTCAAAGTCATATGCCCACTGAGCAGTTAAAGCCTCCTGCCAAAGAAAATGAACAGGGATATCAAAACTATTGCGCCTGATTTTTGGAACAATAAACATATTGTGGCCCAGATCTTCGGGGCGCAGGTGGTTGGCTCCTGCTAATAGACTCAACTCATAGTAGGAAACAAAAATGGTTCTATAACTATCAAGGTGATAATCAGTGCTGTGTTGGCTCATTCTAAGATTTATTGTCGGCAGTTGTACTAATTTTGGTTCATAGTTTTTGTTAACGATGACGCCGTTCCTGGTCAGGAATGCTGGTGTACCTGTCTCTTTGACCTCGTTTAGCGCATCGGCAGTTATAAACCTTCTACCAAAGGCATCTGGCACGCTGCGCCCTATTATTTTTAATGTAACAGGCTCGATTTTTGACCAATGTCTTGGTTTATCAAGAAAAACTTTTGTCATAACCTGTATATAATTTCGTGCAGTTACTTAAATAATTTCAGTTGATTTTGTTGAGGAGGCAAAAAAAAAGCCCCTCCGATTATAAAAACCGGAGGGACTTAAGAGTCAGTGACTAAAACGAATCGCGTCTTGGTCGATCTGACTTAGGTTTAGCTTCGTTACAGGTGATCTCACGCCCGTCCCACTGATAGCCCTGAAGGGCATCAATGGCTTTTTGAGCGTCAGCATCTTCCATATCAACAAATCCAAAGCCTCTGGGTTTTCCAGTCATTTTATCAGTAATTATTCTGGCAGAATTGACCTGACCGAATTCAGCAAACTTTGCTTCTAAATCGGCGTCTTTTACTGACCATGGTAAATTACCTACAAATATACTTTTCATTTATATTATTTCTCCTTGTTTTAAATTTTTCTGCGATTAACGGATGTTGAGGGCTAAATAAATAGGCTTCGACATGACTAAGAGGCAGACTCATTAGTTCTTAAACCATTAACTTCGACGTTCATTGTTTTGTTATAACATCAATTGGGATAATTTGCAAGCCCCGCCAGCGGTGGGGCAAGCTCCTTCCTGTATATATATCGTCAGATGTTGGAGAAAATTTCACACGATTTTAGTTTTTGGCCGCCTGCCTGCCCGGCCTATAGCCTATCCCCCTAGACTTAGAACAACAAATAACATATAATAACCAGAGTAATGAGTTTAAAAATAATTGTCATAATTATATTAATACTAGTTGTTTGCGGATCGGTAATCGCAATTGCAATGGGAGGAAAAACAAAAATGCCGGAAAAATTATACGCAGTGCTTGAAACAAACAAAGGAAACATAACCTGTATACTCTATCCCGAACAGGCGCCCAAAACAGTTGAAAATTTTGTCACCCTGGCAAAAAAACCGTTTTACGACGGAACAATTTTTCACAGGGTCATCCCCGATTTTATGATCCAGGGTGGAGATCCGGATGGTACCGGAACCGGCGGCCCGGGGTATCAGTTTGAAGAAGAATTCTCCGATGAACTCGGTTTTGACCGGGTTGGAAGATTAGCCATGGCAAATTCCGGACCGGGCACTAACGGTTCTCAGTTTTTTATTACCATCGCCCCCACTACCTGGCTCAATAATAAACATACAATTTTTGGACAGGTTATTGAAGGGCAGGAGATCGTGGAAGCAATCTCAAAAGTTGAAAGAAATAGTTCTGATAAGCCGGTTGACGCTGTGGTGCTTCAGAAAGTTTTGATTAAAGAAGCGCTCTAGTTTTAAAAAACAGCCCCCTTGTTTTTTCTCTCTAAAAATGGCATAATATCAGCCAATATGGTAAATGATTTGTTAACTTTTCGCCAGGCCAGCGGCCTATCGGTCAAGGAAATTGCAGATTCGTTGGGAATTTCTATACCGCATTACAGGCTGCTTGAAGCACAAAGAATCCTCCCCTCTGCAAGGCTGGTCAATAAACTAAAAAATAAACATAGTTTTTCATCTGTAGAATTTTCACAGCTAAAGAGCAAAAAAATTGATGTCAATGTCGAATTGGCCCAGATAAATGCCCACTTTCATCAATATGTTACAAATTTTAAGGCATATTTATCGGGGCTTAAAGATAAATGCGATCAAATCGACCGGACGATTAATGATCCGGCCGCCTCAAACAACTGGATTAAAGCAAACGAAAAATTAATCTTTTCGCAGCTTAATACCTATTTTCAGGAAATTTGGGAATTATATAAGCAGCTTCCCCGCGACCAGGTTGAACAGCATAAGGCCTATTATCAAAAAATGCTGCAGCCCCTGATTTTTCTCTGCTCTTTTAATGAATATATTTATGAAAAGCCGATGGGTTATGCCGGTGATTTTATTATGATGGATTACCTCTATGAGGATGCATACGTAGGAGACACTACCTTTTCTAGATTAATCCACAGATACACCTGTTCGGTCCCGGTTGCCCGGGCAAATATGAACCGGCGCATTTATTTTCGTAAAAAGATAAAAAGAGCCATGCAGCTTCCAAAAGATACCCATCGGGTAATGAGCGTTGCTTCGGGACCTGCGGTTGAGATAATTGATTCATTAAAACATGAAATACTTCCCGAAAAATATCAATTTACCTGTTTTGATTTTGAAAAATCGGCGATATCTCATATAAAAAACAATCTCAATGTAATTGAAAATGATATGAATAAAAAATTCAATCTTAATTTAATCCAGGGCGATATCAGATATTTAATAAGAAGCTCGGAACAAGAAAACAACTTAGGAAATCAGGATTTGATTTATGCCTCGGGTTTAACCGATTATTTGAGCGATCGCCTGGCTAAGCGGCTTATTAACGCTCTTTTTAAACTGCTGGCCCCGATGGGAACCTTAATTATTGTTAATGTTTTTGCAAATGATATCTCTCGTGCTTATTATGAGCTTATAGGTGAATGGCAGCTGCTGCGGCGAAACCATAAACAGATGCTGGCGCTGGCAGATGATCTGCTTAATGATGCAGAGGTATATATTGAAGAAGAAAAAGAAACTAAGATGAATTTATTCATGAATATAAAGAAGTTGTTTTAAATAGTGGAAAAAAATATTGTAATTAATTCTTTGTTGATATTTGCTGCAATCTTTGACCTTATACTGGGCTTTGTTGTTATAAAAAAAGGAACAGAGCGGGAAAGCAGCATCGTATTTGGAATAACCTGCCTTGCTGTTGCCCTCTGGACAATCGGTATTGCGATGTTTCGTTTAAATGATAGTCTTGCTCCGGCTCTTTTCTGGAATCGTGAATTTATTTTTGCTGCATTTATCATAGCGACCACTTTTCTGCATTTTTCATTTGTTTTTACCAAAAAGAAGCTTTCTCTTTCGGGCAAATTACTGATTCACCTCCCCAGTCTTTTTATTCTGACCGCTCTTTTTTTACCCGATGTTTTTATAAAAGGGATTGCTTTTCAGGCATGGGGAAAAGAGAGCCTGATCGGATATGCCTACCCCATATACGGAATCCTTTTTACTTTTTATATGGTTGCAGTCTATTTTAACTTGTTAAGAGCCTACTATTCTTCAAAGGGAGAATTTAAGCTTCGAATTTTATTTGTATTCCTTGCCATCAGCATTTCAGTCCTTTTTGGGTCATTCTTTAATTTATATCTTATCCTTCTTGGTAATTATAGATTTATCTGGGTCGGCCCCTATGCTTCTTTTATCTTTGTTGCGATGACCGCATATGCCATTACCAAATCAAGTTTTTTGAATACCCGTGTTGTTATAGGAAAGGCCTTTGCCCATATTTTAACCATCATTGTTTTGGGCAGCATTTATCTGTTGTTAATGTCTTTATATATTTATATTTTTTCGGATAAACTTGACTGGAAATTTGTCCTGGTCTCAATAGCCTACGGTATTTGGGTCGGTGAGTTTTTTCAAAAAATACGTCAAAATATTCAAACTCCGGTTGACCGGTTCTTTGTTAAGGCGCAATATAATTTTCCTGATGTTACGCGCATAATTGCCACCAAATTCCGCCAGTCCCTAACCCATCCGGATATTATTAAAAACATCTACCCTATCCTGTCTGACACTGTCGATATACAAAGTATTCGTTTCTTTTTTGTAGAAAGCTACAGTGAGAGACTGGTTGAATGGGACACAAAAAAACTGGAACCGATTCCGGAATCAATAATACTAAATGACGATCCTATAATTGGCCAGGTTATTAGCAAAAATGATATCGTAAACATGGCGGATCAATTGGCCATTCCTTCGTTGAGCGAAGGAAAGGTCTTGGCTCTGGTAATCATCGGCAAGAAGCGTTCTGAAGACGAGTACACTAGACAAGATTTTGATCTTTTTAAAACTATATCCGAGTACATTGGAATTGCGCTGGAATATATCATTAAGCCCTACGAAGAAGTCCAGAAGCAATTTGAACAATCCGAGAGAAAATTAATTGATGCAGAAAAGGTCCTCTATCGCTCGCAGCGCCTGGCCTCACTTGGAACATTAACTGCCGGTGTAACCCATGAAATACGCAATCCCCTGGGTGTCATCCGCTCGGGATTAGAGCTTTTACCCAAAAAACCACGGGATTCAGAATACCTTGATAATTTTCGCGACAAATATGTAAGACATGTTGACCGGATTGAGAATATTGTAGAAAAGGTCCTGGGCCTGGCCAGGGATGAAAAGACCAAATCGGAAAAAATGATTGATCTTAACCCGATTATTGAAGAGACCATTCCCCTTGCGCATACAAATGAATTGATTAATATCAAGAAGGATTTGCAGACAATCCCGGCTATAAAGGGTGTTTCAGAAGATATTGAGCGGGTTTTTATCAACCTAATGGAAAATGCCGGACACGCGATGAAGGACGGCGGAACCTTGAGCATCAAAACCTATTCAGAAAAAGTTGAAGATGATCCTCTTATAAAGGTAGTTGTTGAATTGTCTGATACCGGTACCGGAATTCCAAAGGAAAACATTGAAAAGATCTTTGATCCATTCTATAGCAGCCGTCACGAAGGGACCGGCCTTGGGCTTTCGATCACATATCGGATTGTAAAGGAACATGGCGCTGATATATCTGTAAAGAGTGTTGTGGGAGCCGGGACGACCTTTCGATTATCTTTTAATGCGGCTGTTTAGGCTTATCTGAGGAAATTTTTTCATCAACCTTTAATTTTGTTTCGTTAGCAAGAAGTTCCCACTTTGTCTGCTCAACCATCCAGTCTTCTTTTCCCGAAAAAAAGCGGTCAACCGTGCCGATTAGCTCTTTTTCTCTGAATGGTTTTTTTATATATCCGGCTGCGCCGCCTTCGCGCGCTTTGTTCCATTTTTCGGTGTCGGCCCAGGCGGTCAGCATAATAACCCCGACCTGGCTATGCGAATACTCTTCCCTTATTTTGGCCAGCAATTCCAGTCCGCTCATTTCCGGCATTTTAATGTCCATAAGAACAAGTTTTATGTGATTGGCCATTCCAAGCAGGTTTCTGTTTTTTTTAATTACCTGAAGGGCGTCAATTGCAGAATTGCAGGTTAAAACCTCATATTTTTCACTTGCTTTCAGAAGTTCTCCGATATTCTCGGCAATGTCTACTTCATCATCAACAACTAAAATCAGCGGTTTTTTACTCATCGGTTGAATCTTTTCCTTCTTTTTCTAATAGTTCCCATTTTGTCTGCTCAACCATCCAGTCTTCTTTGCCGGCAAAGAATCTTTTTATAACAGCCAGCAGATCGTCCCCTCTGAAGGGTTTTTTTACGTATGCTGCAACCAGTCCTTTTCTTGCTTTTGCCCATTTTTCTTTATCTTCATAGGCGGTAAGGAAGATAAATCCGATATTTGGATATTCCAGCCTTACTTTTTCTAAGAATTGAAGTCCGCTCATTCCGGGCATTTTAATATCGGAGATAATCAGCCGGACCTTGTTTTTTCCAAGTCCCAGAAAACTCTTGTTTTTTTCAAGGAGTTTCTCCGCTTCCAGGGCAGAATAAGAGACCTGGGCATCATAGAGTTCGGAAACCTGAATTATTTCAGCCAGATTATTTGCAATATCCTCTTCGTCGTCTACAACTAGTATTAATGGTTTTTCTGTCATAATTTCACCCCTGTTGCTATCAAAATTTAACTAATTGTAACACCGCTATCAATAAAATACAATATTCAGTGAAATTTTTCAAATAACTATACGATAAAAATAGGTAGAAAAGCAATAAATACTCGGGGAGGATATCTATATGGCAAATGTGCGATTCAACAAGATTCTGGCTTCAAACTTAAGTGCGCGTCTATTCTTAGAGGGTGTCAGGGATAAAACATTTAAAAAGGCAAAACAGACCAAAACGTTTAGCAATGTTTCGGAAAGAGTGCTGGATCCGGTAATGATAAAGCTCCCCTTTCATCTCGTTCAGCTGGCGGCAGACTTGAAAGCTGAGGCCAACAAGGTAACAGTGACATCTTACCTTATCGGTGATTGGATTCCGGAATTAATTAAACCTGCGGCTGAAGAATTGTTCCCGCTGTTGAGTAAAACACCTACTAATCAGGGATATTTAGGGAGGACAAAGCTTTTACAAAACACCCAAAATGGACTTTGGGCAAATGATTATAATGAGCTTGGAGATCTTTTATCCAAAAGCAGCGAAGAATTGGAACAAGACCTTGACCCGGCTGATATCAAGGATTTATCTTCTGCCTTAACCACACTTGTCACTCAAATTAAGACTAGTATTGAAGAACAACATATCGGTGATTGGATTCCAGAGGATAAAAAGGCGTTAGTCCTGAAACATTTTAATCTGATCTCACAAATACATCTTGATTATCTCCCTGGAAGTGTAAGGCTTATTAACAGCTTTGTCATCGAACATGGACATGGGCAGATTAATAAATTAAGGATTATTGATTTTGTAAGCCTTAACAAAAAGCAGTTGCTTACTATGAAAAATTTTGGCAAAGCCACTTTGCGTGAGTTATCTCGATTAATTGTAGAAATCGCCGAAGAGTTGGAACAAGCCTTACCTTCAGGAAATATTGAAAAAATAAAGAACACCTATGGCATAGGTATGGTCAACAGTTGGATTCCTGAAGAAAAAAGGGCTTTGATTGAAAAACATTATAAAATATTGCGGTTGGTTCCATTTTTTGAGGCCGTTCCATCCACTGTAGCAATTTGCAATGCCTTTTATGACGGACTGAATCCGGAAAACAGAGATAGAGTGGATTTTGAGGGTGGCCCAAGGTTTGAATCAATGGACCAATTTTTAAAAGCAATGGATGAAATGGGATTAGGTGTTATTTTGGGATTAAGTCAACAGCAAATGCTAAAACTTAAGGGAATTGGTCCAAAACGAATAATTGAATTTGCCGATAATATAGTCGAAATAGCACAAACAATTGATAAAGCGGATGAGGCCAAACTTAATAAAATAAGATATGAAAGTGATCCTGCCAGACAACGAGAGATGATTTTGACGCTGCTTTTTCCTGAACTTCATAAGGAATTTGATTGGGGGATATAGATCAAGGAAACCTTGGTCTCCCCTATTTTCCATCTCTTCCTGGGTCTCCTGGCTTTTCTCAATTAAGTGAAATTTATTACAAATTTGTTCGATATATATATGTACATTTATGCATAAATTTAAAATAATATCATTTGACACCGAAGGACTATTGGAAGCAAAACTGCCTGATGCAAAGGAGTTATATGCTAGGTTGCTGCAAGGTGATTTAACGGATAGAGAAACTAGTGAATTACGGCAGATTGGTCTTCCAATCGCCCTGCCCCTTATCCCTAGAAGGATGGAAATTGCAAAAGATTATTTGCGGCAAGAGCTTGGTGCCGTTGAGGTTTACAAAATAGCTTGTAAACATTTTTCATATATACAACCAAATGAAACCTTTCTTGCAGCCTTGAAAGACCCTACAATTCAAGAGGTTGATATAACTTTTGGTATGTCGGCCCCATCTGTTAAGATTAACATGGCCAAAGCACTTGCAGAAGCATTAAAGGTTAATACTTCTATAAGGCAGATAGGCTTCTGGGGTAATTCAATTGGGGATGAAGGGGTCAAAGCTATTGCTTCCGCCTTGAAAGTTAATAATTCTATTCAAAAAATTGATTTGAAGAATAGTTCAATCGGGGCTGAAGGAACCAACGCACTTGCCGAAGCTCTAAAGGTTAATACTTCTATTCAAGATATTGATTTATCTGCTAATGCAATTAGAGATGAAGGGATGATCACCTTAGCTTTCGCATTGAAGGTCAATACCTCTATTCAAGTAATTAATTTACATGCTACTAATCTTGGAGTTGAAGGAGCTAAGGCTCTTGCTGATGCATTGAAGATCAATACCTCTATTCAAAAAATTAATTTAATGGGGAATTCCATTGGTGATGAGGGAGCTAAGCCCCTTGCTGATGCATTGAAGGTTAATTCTTCTATTCAAGAAATCAATTTATCAAATAATGACATTGGAGATGAAGGAGCCAAAGCACTTGCTGAAGCTATAAAGATTAACAATTCAATTCAATATATTGGTTTATGGCAGAATAGAATCGGAGATGAAGGGAAAAAAGCTATTGCTGATGCATTGAAGGTTAATACTTCTATCAAAATTAATCTGATTGAAAATCAAGCTTCCACTAGTATTCTAGGAAATAGGGCTCTTAAGGAGTTTGGGGATAGAGTTGAATTATGATGCATAAATTTAAAATAATATCATTTGATTCCGCAGAACTCTTGGAAGGACGAGAACTTCCAAAACCAGAAGAAATATTAACCAAATTGGAGAAGAATGACCCCGATGTTTATAATTCACTAAGACAAATGGGGATACCGATTGCAAAAGTATTGCTGCCCCATTTAAATAAAAAAGGTCATCTTGCCGCAATTGTTTCCAGATTCATTGGTGGTTTTTATAGTGATGAAGAGATTAGTCAATACCTGCAGGTATTTGGTGAGACAAAGGAACAGCTGTGCAATAAACTGATTAAGATCGATAATAGCGTATTATTTATTATGACCCAAAACCGGCCTAGTGAAGATGCATTTTTTCGTGACAAAGCCTTTAAAGAGAACCTTCTAGTACAGGCAATACTGAAACGACCAGAAAAACAACTAACTCAAGATGAAATAACCAAAAGTGTCCTAAGGTATCCTGGCCTGGTGGCAAGTTACTTTCCCATGGTTTGCAATTTGGTCCAGGGAGTATTTTCTGTCTCAGAGCTGATTTCCCTGGCCCTAAGTGTTACCAAAGGGATGAGGAGTTATGGAATGGGGGAGTTGTTAAAATGGATCCCTTTGCTGGAACCACACTTTAGTAAGAAGGAACTTGAAGATTTAATAATAAGATTAATTGGCTTTTCAAGTGATTTTGTAGCTATTAAGTATGCAAGGGAATGGATAGATTATGTTGCTGAAGAAACCGCACCTACTTTAATAAATAGCATTGTAAATAACAGTGATTTTAAAATGAGAGATGAGTTTTTTCTACTTCTTCATCTGGTAAATACACCCAAAATAAATAAAGTTAGTGAGCATATCAAAAAACTTGGCGGCTATAGCTTGTTTACCGGTTTTCCGGATTATGAGCTGTTATCCGGAACACCCAGTGTATCCGACAAGATAATAATTGTTAATCATCATTTTCCAATTGAAAAATCCGATGCGCAGCAGAATGTAAATATGGAAATTATCGAGCGAGGTAATTGGATGCGCGCGATTGTAAAAATTGACGGGATACCGACCTTTTTAGCTGGCACAGGATCCAGCCGATATTTAGTTGCATTAAGAACCGTAAAGTCTCCTGACGGAAGCTTTTCTATAATGGAAAAAGGATTATATGCTGCATCGAAGAGACTTAGTGAGAGATTAAGCGATCTTTTTAGACAGTTACCCGAAAATGATATCTCCCCGGAAATTGATATAAGTGACAAAATAGAGATAACCCCGGTCGGATTTTGGGACATACTATTAGACAGCGCGCGTTTTGACTCAAAGAGTCGCAGCAATAGTATGGCCTTGAGTGATATGAGCTATAGCGATTTTCTTACTACTCCAGCAAGTAGTATTAATAGAGAAAAAGCAAGAGAACGAAGACAGGCTTTTTTGCGGCTTTTTGAGAATCCTTAGGGCATAGGGAATAGTGTTAGGTAATAATATGAAAATAAAATTTAAAAAAATATCATTTGATGCTTCAGAACTTTTGGAAAGTCGAAAACATCCGGATGCTGAGGAGATATTTGCGAGGCTTGAGAGTGGTGATCCAGCGGTTTTTGATGCTTTACGACAGATGGGAGTACCGATTGCAAAGGTATTGCTGCCGGTATTGGAAAAAAAGGGTCATCTTGATGCAATTGTTTCTCAATTCTATGGTGGTTTTTTTAGTGACAAACAAATTGATCAATTTTTACAAAGATCGGGAGAATCGCTTGCTAGTTTGCAAAATCAGCTCCCCAAAAGCAAAAAATCAGAGGTTCTGGTATTGTTAATGGCTCCTAAAAAGCAATTAACAAAAGAAGAAATCACTAAAAGCATTATAAAATACCCTCAGCTAGTGGCTAAGTTTTTTCCAATTGTTTACAATTTAGTCCAAAGACTATTTTCTGTTTCTGAACTGATTGAGCTGGCACTAAGCTCCACAAAGGGCCATGGAATAGAAGAGATCCTAAAATGGATACCATTGATCCAGTCATACCTAGACGATAATGGGGTTGAAAAGATAATAACTAAAATGAAGGGCTCTACAAAAAAACTTTTATTTTCCCAGGATTTTTTCTTTGCAAAATATGCCGGGGAACGGATAGATTACGTTTCCGAAGAATTTGCCTATCAAATCATAAGTCAGTTTGATAAAGATAATTTATTTATACTCACACATTCAGCAAGCACATCTAAACTCAGACAAATTGGTGAAACCAGTGGAGATCGCTTTTCTGATTTATTATCATTCTTGAGAGATCATGAGGTCGGTGAATCAGGTGAAATAGCCGATTGTATTAAAACCACATATAATAATCTTCCTTGCCGAAAAAATGATGTTCAAGACTCTATATATAATGAGATTATAGAACGTAAAAACAATTCAAAAAAAGGGACTATCAAAATTGATGGTCAGCCTACTTTTTATGTTGGCACCGGTAATAGCCAATATTTAGTTGCCCTGAGAACAATAAATTCCTCTGATGGCAGTTTTTCGGTAATTAAAAAGGGAATATATGTCGCATCTGACAAACTAAGAAAAAAATTAAGTAATCATTTTAGGCAATTGCCCGATGATAATGATTCCCCCGAAATAAATATAGATGATGATGTTCAAATAGTTCCGGTCGGTTTCTGGGATGGGGGGATAGAATATAAAAGAGCAGAATCAGATTGCCTGCATGATAGCTCTCTTATTGGTACGGGGCAAGATTGGCGAAATGTAGCTGGAAAGAGATCTAAATGGAGAAACGACCGCTTTCGCTCACTTTTTAATAGTCTTGATTCATAAAAACATATAATATCTGCGTTATCCGAGTAGATCATAATCGGCGAGAACATTATAATCAATAAAGAATCCTAAGATCAGGCTTAAGTCTTTTTAAATCCTCGAGCACTCTTCTCCCTTCAGTTCCAATTGGATTATCCCATAAATATATTTTTTTAACAGTATCGTTAACCTTTAATGCATCTGCTAAAGCGGCTGTTCCCTGAGAGTCAATTGTATTCACCGATAAATTAATCTCTTCAACAGTACTATTCGTTCTTAATAAACTTGCTAAAAGTTCTGCTCCTCGTGTTCCAATTGAGTTCACTGATAAATTAAGCTTTTTAACTGTATTATTATATTTTAACGCACAGGTCAGGGCTATTACTTGATAATATGTTATTGAATTCCTTTTTAAATCAATGCTTATAACATCTGAATCTTCTAAAGCTGCTTTTATCTTCTGATTGGGATCAATCCGCAAATTTATACAAGCTACCCGATATGCATCAAGCCCATTGTTAAGAAAATGTTTTAAATATTCTTCAACCCAACCTCTTCTTATATTTTTGAGAATGAGTGCTTTTGCAAAAGGCACTCCGAATAAGCGCAAATCAGAAAGTAAACTTTCATCTTCTGAGGCAAGCTCATTTACTCTTTCAGACAAATCGTTCGCAGCTGGCAAAAGACCATCCGTTATTTCTCTAAGATCAAATGATAATAGTTTGAATTGTAGTATCATATGAATATATCGTGTGTTATTTAAGAAAATTTCAGTGAATTTCTAAAAAATGGGGGAAAATATAATATCTGCGTGATCAGTGATGATCACAATCAGCGAGAACATTAGAAAAAAAAACCCGGCAACTACCTACTCTCCCAGTCACGTAAGTAACAAGTACCATCGGCCTTGGAG
>JABMQY010000032.1 GCA_013202975.1 Candidatus Saganbacteria bacterium | reverse complement strand
GCGGCTGCAATTGATGTTTTTGAAAAAGAACCCTGCACAGCGTCTCCTTTATTTGAATTAGATAATGCAATTGTAACCCCTCATCTGGGCGCTTCAACCGCAGAGGCCCAGGTTAATGTCGCGGTTGATGTGGTTGAGCAGATTATTGAAGTATTAAAGGGGGGAATGGCCCGGTCCGCGGTAAATATTCCTTCATTCAAGCCGGAAGTATTAAAGAAGGTCCAGCCCTTTATCTCGTTGTCAGAAAAACTGGGTGCTTTGGCCGGCCAATTGGTGGATGGAGCGGTATCAAAGATTGAGGTCTGTTATTCCGGAGAAGTTGCAGATTCTGAGGTTGCTCCTTTGACGACAGCTGTGTTAAAAGGGCTGCTTGAGCCGCTGCTCGGTCCTACTGTGAATTTTGTTAATGCCCCTATAGTTGCAAAAGAGAGAAAAATAGCGGTTACAGAAACAAAACTAAAAGAGGCCATAGACTATGCAAATCTGGTTTTGGTAAAAGTTATTTCTTCTAAAGGGAGCCGTGAAGTAGGAGGAACAGTCTTTGGCAAGGATGACCAAAAGCTGGTTTTGATTGATGGTTTTTCGGTTGATGCTAATCCAAGCGGGTATCTTCTTATCCTGACCAATATCGACCGCCCGGGAATGATTGGTAAGATTGGTACATTTTTGGGTGAACATAAAATAAATATTGCTTCAATGGATGTCGGCCGAAAGAAAATTGGTCAGAAAGCAGTAATGGTTATTAATGTGGATAATACTGTCTCAGATCGAGTGCTTGCTGATATTAATAAGATTGATGGTATTTCTGAAGCCAAAGTTGTCAAACTCTAATCATGAGATTTCCCTGGGGCGGTAGAAAAAAAATTGGACTGGCCCTGGGTGGAGGCGTTGCGCGCGGTTTAGCCCATATTGGGGTACTAAAGGTCCTCAAAAAAGAAAAAATTCCGATTGATTGTATTGCTGCTACTTCTTCCGGAGCGGTCATCGGCTCTTTTTTTGCCTTTGGTCTTGATCCGGAATATTTAGAAGAAATTGCAAAGAATAAGATATTCGACCTGTTTAAGGTTTCACTAAATCAAATAAACCCTTTTGCGCAGGATGAAATTGTTCAGGTAATAGAGCGGCAAATAGGGAAAGCTAACTTTAGAGATGCCGATATTCCTATTATAGTTGTTGCCCAGGATATAAAATCAGGCAAAAGAGTGCTGCTTAAGAGTGGACGGGTTAGTACGGCAGTTTCGGCCAGCTGTGCATTTCCCGGTATTTTTAATCCCAAGAAATTGAAGGGAAAAACATTAATTGACGGGGGAGGGGCCGATAATCTGCCGGTTTCTGTATTAGATGAAATGGGTGCTGAAATCAAAATAGCTGTTGATGTGGTTCCGCAGCGGCCTTTAAAAAGAGATCCGACTAATCCGATTCAGGTAATGGGCAGAGCAGTTGACTTGGTAATCAGGCAATTGACTGTTATCCAGCGACAACAGGCCGATATTTTAATTGAGCCGGATATCTCTCCGGAAATCTGGCATACCGATTTTCATAAAGTTAAAGCACTAATCAAGTTTGGGGAGCAGGCCGCATTAAAAAAGATTTCAGAAATTAAGAAGAATATCTGATTATTAGCCCCAGCGATTCTAGTTTTGAGTTTAGGGTTGAACGGGCCAGTCCCAGTGTCTTGGCTGCCTGGGTATGGTTGTTTCCTGCTGATTTCATTACTCTTTCGATGTAGTTTTTCTCAAATTCCCGGCAGGCATCTTGCAGAGGCAGAAGGGCACAGTCTTTTTCCGTTGTTATTCCCAAAAGGTGTTCTTTTTTTATCGAATCTTCCCCGCAGAGGACTACTGCACGCTCAATCAGGTTTTGTAATTCCCTGACGTTTCCGGGAAAGGAATAACTCATAAGATTGGTCAGGGCATGCGGGGTTATGGATTTTACTTTTTTGTTTAGGATTGCATTGTATTTACGGATAAAATAATCAATAAAAAGAGGGATATCCTCTTTGCGCTCCCGCAGGGGAACAAGGGCGATTGGAATTACATTTATTCTGTAATAAAGATCTTGTCTGAAGCGCCCTTCCTGTATTTCTTTTTCAAAAACAATGTTGGTAGCGGCAACGATGCGCACGTCAACCGAGATGGGGGTGTTTCCGCCAACCCGCTGGATTGTGCGATCCTCAAGAACTCTCAATAGTTTTGACTGCATTGCCGCAGACATGCACCCGACTTCGTCTAAAAAAAGTGTTCCGCCGTGCGCAAGTTCAAATTTTCCAATGCGTCTCTCCAATGCCCCGGTAAAAGAGCCCCTCTCGTGGCCGAATAGTTCGGACTCTAGTAGATTTTCTGCAATGGCGGCACAGTTTAAAGCTATAAAGGGCTGATTGGTCCGTTTGGATAGCCGGTGGATTTCCTTGGCTACAATTTCTTTCCCCGTTCCTGACTCTCCGGTTATTAATATGGTACTGGGGGTGGGGGCGGTTGCTCTGATAAGTGAGTGTAATTTTTCTATTTGAGGGGATTTTCCGATCAGATCAGAATACCTTGAGGCTTCTTTCAGGCTTTCTTTGAGATAAGTGTTTTCTTTTTGAAGCCTGGCAAGCTTTTGGGCTTTTTCGATTACAGCCATAAGCTCGTCTACTTCAAATGGTTTTGTTATATAATCAAAGGCTGAAAGTTTCATGCATTCAACCGCTGATTTTACATCTTTTGATGCAGAAACAATTATGATCGGGACTTCAGAATCAAGTTTTTTGATTCTTTTTAGTGTTTCAACTCCGTCCATTTTGGGAAGACGCAGATCGAGTAAGATTGTTGAAAAATTATTGTTTTTTATGGCTTCCAGTCCTTCAAATCCTGATCCGACCGCTATTGGAGCATAAGTTTTTTTGAGGATTGATTTAAGGGTTTCCTGCATTACATCTTCGTCTTCGATTATGAGTATTTTGGATGGTTCGTTGTTCATTGCTTGTTTTCCTCCTTTTAGTTTAGCATTTGCTTTATTTATTGTCACGGATTCAGCACGGATTTTAGAATCACGGATTATACCGATTTACCTTTCACGATTCTTTTGATTTTTACTCTGTTTTTGCCTAAACTTGCTAATAAGCCGAGTTCTAATCCGGTTTGTTTTAAATAGCCTACTACCTGCATAATGTCTTTGGATGTGAATCTTGGGCTAACTTTTAATTCGAGTACCTATTTGTTTTCAATAATGAAATCGAGGCGATAACTATTTATTCTTGTGCCATCATATATGATGTTTGACCAGACTTGTTCTGTGAATTTTATCCCACTATTCTTAAATTCTCTGCGGAGTGCTGATTGATAAATTTTTTCCTGATAGCCTCCGCCTAATTCATTGTGAACTTTGAACAGAATGCCGTTTATTTTGTAGGTTAAGTCT
>JABMQY010000031.1 GCA_013202975.1 Candidatus Saganbacteria bacterium | reverse complement strand
GACTAAAGTCTTTGGTTGCGATTGAGTTGAAGATTGGAAAGTTCATTCCAGAGTATGTTGGCAAGATGCAATTTTATCTTACTTTACTTGATGAAAAAATAAAAATGGCTGGTGAAAATTCATCCATCGGTATTATTCTTTGCAAAAGCAAAGACAAGACTATTGTTGAATATGCTTTGCGGGATTCGAAGAAACCAATCGGAGTTGCAAAGTATCAGATTGTCACAGCGCTTCCGGCTGAGCTGAAAGGGAAATTGCCATCCCCTGAACAGATGAAAAGGCTGCTGGGCGGGATATAAGGACGCACTTCTCATTTCGCCACATAGGGGATTGCATCGCCGATTTTCTTAAAACGACTATAACCTATCACCTATCACCTATCCCCTAGAATCGGTCGGAAAGAATAATAGTTGTCAATTGCCTGCCCAATAGTCTTTGTTTATTTATTTTTAGAATCCAGATCCAGCCTGTCTATTAAGTCACATTCTTTTTTGAGAAGGTTCTTTTTTATCCGGATTTTACTGCCTAATTCAAGATTCTGGTCAGTTTTACGTTTGTATTCCGGCCAATAAGGGAGCCTCCGGCCGTTCGGATTACCGCTCTTTGCAAAATTTGTCCAGTATTTCCTGACTATATTAGAAAGCTTTATGTCATAATCGTTGTAACCCTGCTCTTTTTTGAGATGCCCAAAAACATAAGGCAGTTCGACCGAATGGTATGACCCCATCTTTTTTGCCATCGCTGTATTTGGCACCCGCGTGAATTTATAGAGGTAGTTTTTAGTTTTGTTTTTTTCGCCGCAGCGCACTGCAAATCTGGCCGGCTCAGAAAACATTGCCGCGGTCAAAAGCTTATTAAATGCCTCTCTTACATCCTGGTCGTCTTTTGCCGGAAACATTGCAAATACCTCGTCATCAAAACCTTTAAACCTGCTTTTAATCCAGCCCTTATATTCCTTAAGTGACATTTTTTTATAAAAAAGATTGCCTTCATCCGTATTTGATCCAATCAGAATTTGCAGATCACCCTGTTTCCCCTCGGCAAAAAGCTTTTTTGGATCACCCGGAATTGTAAAACCGTCAAATACCGGACCAAATTTCATGCCGCGGGATATTGGCCCCAGGGAAAAATCAAAAGCCGCGAGAATTTCGTCGCTGGTTTTTCTGCGCATATCCTTGAGGGTATTTGCTTTCAGGGCTTTGGAGAATTTTTCTCCCACTTTGAGCGCCTTATCCATCGAGCCGTCTGCGTTGGGGAAAAGATATCCCAGGCCGTAAGGACCACCGCTCTCTGCTATCACCCGCTTAAATAAACCCTTTGAGGCGGGCATTATCATCTGCAGGTTAACGGAGATCGATCCGGCAGATTCACCTATTATTGTTACATTTTCGGGGTCCCCGCCGAAGGCCGAAATATTTTTCGATACCCACTTTATTGCAGCGCTCTGATCCATCAGGCCGTAGTTTCCTGAGACTCCATTTGCCGAATCTTTTGACAGCAGGGGATGAGAAAGAAAGCCAAATGGCCCAAGGCGGTAGTTAATGCTTACAAAAACCACTCCCAGCCTTGCAAAGTTTGCTCCGTCATAATCCTTTTCCGCGGCAGAGCCTACAGTGAATGCCCCACCGTGAATAAAAACCATTACCGGAAGTTTTTCTTTAGAGCTTTTTGCCGGGGTCCAGACATTTAGATAAAGACAATCTTCGTTGGTCCTTCCAACTTCAAGATAGTTCGGCTGCGGGCAGGCCGGTCCGAATTCTAAACATTTACGGGTGACTTTCCACGGAGAAACCTTTTGCGGCGTTCTCCATCTTAGATCTCCAACCGGGGGTTTTGCGTATGGAATGCCAAGATAGGTGCTGATTCCGTCATCGATTATCCCGCTGACAGGGCCGCTGTCAACTTTGACGACTGGGGTGGATAGCCCGTGCTGGGCTTCGGTGCGGGCCAGGGTGGGGAAGGAACAAAATAACACAAGAATAGCAGCAAGTACTTTTTTGATCATCTGGCTTCCTCCTGTTTTGTAAATATTCTATCACATCTTTCCCTCTCTCTCCAAAAATGCTTGCCCTGAGCCTGCCCGCCGGCCGGCAGGTCATTTGGATTTTGGATTTAGAATCCCATGGCGTTCTATGCTGACCGAAAACGATTGACGATTCCTCCTCCGCAACTCCGCACCTCCACAAAAATAGCTTGAAATTTTCTTTATAATCCTCCGATAAATATAAGGAGGGAGATATTATGGCCGGTTCTGGAATACATTTAATGTTTGGAAGACATATACCGAGGCATTTTGGTCGCTATAAGGCCAAACTCGTTGAAATCAAAAAAGAGCTCCCCCCTCAGGTAACTCCACTCTTTATTGCAGAAATCGGTTCTGTTGACCCCTTGCCTAGCATGATGGATATGGAAAATACAGAGCGATGTGTTAGGAGTCAAAAAATGAATAGAAAAATGGAAGAAGAATTAACAACCTTCGTATCTAGTGGAATCCAATCAATGGCCGAAGGAGTTGTGTCGTTATCGCAAAGAGGTTTGAGTGAAGGGGAGCTGAACGAATTATCAAAAGTAGATATTGCATTTGCTCAGTCCCTTTTTTCTGTGTTTTCCGGATGCTGTTTCTCCCTTGAAAACCCTTCGGCGAATAGCATTTTTATGAATTATATAGCTTCTGCCTTTCATGGTGTTTTTGATGAGAGCTGGCAGGGAATAATCCCTTTTGATTTTGCCACGATGATCGATATTGCCAAAGAGTGGTATCGCTATACATATTACCATTGCGAGGAACGGGACGAGTTGTTGGGAGACAACATCCGGGCACTGAACAATGGTGGTCATGAGGTGATAATAAGCAGGGGAATAGCACATCTTGGTTATTATCAAAGGCGCTTTCCTGGTGCAAATATTTATCCAATAGGGGAGGCTTATTTTACAGAAAGGTTTATATCAGATAATTTGAAGCCAGACGAGGTATCAAAAATACATTATGCACAAATACTCAAGGAATTGGCTTACGAATTTATTGCGAAAAATTCTTCAATTTCCGATAGGCGAGCACTTCGGGCGGCTTCAAATCTGCCGGACGATTTAGATAAATTAGAAGAATTCTTTGAGAGATATAATATAGAAATGGCAGAAGGTGAAGCTCTTTCTTCCGCTACAAGAGATATGACCCATGAACTATTGTTTCATTAATCAACCAAGTTAGGGGATAGCCTCACGATTTTACTGGTTTTATAATAAAGATTACTATACCCTATCCCCTATAACCTATTACCTATCACCTATCCCCCCAAAGCTTCATAAATCCCATGATCCTCTTGCGAAAACTGGACAAAAATAACCTTATCAAAAGCATTTTCTGATAAAAATTTCTTAACTGTCGCAAGAGCGATCTTAGCAGCCGCCTCTTTTGGGAAATGATAAACGCCGGTAGAAATACCCGGAAATGCAATAGATTTAAGCCCATTCTCTTTTGCCAAAACTAAACTGTTCCAATAACAATCGGCCAGCAATTGTTCCTCATTCCCATTTTCCCTTCCATATATAGGCCCGACTGTATGAATTACATGCTTTGCAGGAAGATTATAACCCTTTGTTATCTTTGCTTCCCCGGTTTTGCAGCCACCTAGCCCTCTGCATTCTTCAAGTAATTCCGGTCCCGAAGCTGTATGAATCGCTCCGTCAACTCCACTTCCGCCAAGTAGTGATGCCTTTGCCGCATTCACTATCGCGTCAACTTTTAAAGTTGTAATATCCCCTTGGAATAACTCTATCTGAAAAGGTCTTACTGCCTTAGTCTTAATCTCAACCTTTGCCGGACGTTTCAATATACTACTGAATAACCTTCCAATTCTGCTTGTCATTTTATCTCTCCTTTATTATTATCATACCCGCTGGCAGTGAGGGAATCAACCTCCACCTAGTTAAGTGGAAGTGTTTGGATGTTGGTGTGCTTTGCGTCTATTCTTGTCATTTGAAGCCCAGCTCTTGCAACTAATTCATTCCGTCCCCACCTATAAGTGATCGTGTTGGGTTTAGTTCTGTCTTCATGTCGAACGAAAGGGGTCTCACCAAAAAACGCATTGAAACAATCAATCATTGTATCCGTATGTTCTTTCTGGATCGTAACAATCATTAAATCTGTTGAGTGAAGTGTCATGTCAAATCTTCGAGAGTCTATAACTCCGCGAATATTTACTTTACCTGCCATAATTCCCTGTCCAGGGATTACCATCTTTACTTTTACCCTGATTCCTAATGGACTTGCTGCCTGCGTTAGTACTGCCTGGATCCTTTTTTTCTTCCAGCCTCTATTGCAGCTAAAAATATTTCCTTGCCCGGGATTACTTGAAATTCTTGTCATGATTAATTATTTCCTTTTTTTTCTATCTATATTTTTATCGTTACTATTTCAAAAAAATTTCAGGTGATTTTATGGGATAGGGAATAGTCTGGAAAAAAGTTTTATTACTAATCCCTAATCCCTAACCCCTAAAATAGACTGAAATTTTTGTTTAACAATGATGAAATATATGCAGGAAGGATATAAATATGGCTATAAAACTTATTTCAACTGATTTGAACGGAACTCTGGTGCGTCAACACACCATGAGCGATATGATCCTAAAATATGTTGGAAGAAAACAATTTGAGCGGGCTAATACTGTTTTTAAACAACAAACCTCCGGCACAGCAACCATGCAGGCGGCCTTTGCAAATGCAGCTCCATTGACAGCGGGGATAACCTTGCGAGAGGCAATTGAATATACACAAAAGCACATGACATGTATTGATGGGTTTTCTGATTTTTTTTCGTTTTTTCAAGAGCACGATATCTCCTCTGTTATTAATTCGACCGGCTATTCGGTAACAATTTACGCAATTCAGGCAAATATGGCAAAGATCGACGGGATAATCGGAAACCGTTTGATCTTTAGCTATAAAAATGACGATTCAACAGAAGAGTTGACAGAAGAAGAATTAAAACAACTGGTTTTTGCATATTTCTCAGAACGATACGCAGTTTGCGATAATTCATATGATAGGATAATTGCGGCGGGAAAAGTTGAGCTTGGAATTTGTGATGAGGATGCAAAAGCAACCCTCTTAACTCAGTATGCCGCAGAGCATTTCCCGGGAATACTTCCCAATGAAATGCTCCACATGGGAGATACAATGGGGGACAGCGGGGGAATTTATGGGATTGCTAAAGCCGGCGGACTCGGAGTAGCCTTTAATTTCAATAAGGCATTAGAAGATTATCTGCGGGAAAAAATAATGGCAGAGCCGGATATCAAAGACCGGATATTTTTCATCGATCCCAAAGGACCCGATTCAAATCTTATGAATGTACTTAAGGAGGTTGTCCTTGCCTCACCCTAAAAACAACAGTAGAATTAAACTAACTAAAACAGGAGGATTATTATGACTGGATTATCAGTAAGAACAATGCACGTCTTGAAGGGTGGCAGCGGAAAATCGACTTTACGCTGCGGCGACCGTTCATATCCGATTAATAAACATATCAGTCGGGACCGTGTTGACATTTTTCATGTTGCAGGCCTTAAGGCGAAGGAGCCCTGCATTATAAAAGGCCGGCAAATATTTGTGATGATAGAAAATATCAGAGAGATGGCAATAAGGGATATCTTACCGATTCTGGCAACCGCCAGTCCGAGCTGCCTGACCGGATTGCCTGAACCCCAGGATTTGGAAAAGGGACAACTGGGTCAGCTCCTGCTCTATAAACAATTTCATGTTGATTCTACCGTTTTTGTCATTGAAGCTCTTGCCCGGTTTGTAGGAGAGCATGCTCTTGTTTCTAAAAATAATCCCAGACTAAGCAGCGCTCTGGCAAAGAATTTACTTGCCAGTCTGACCCTCTTTAATACCGGCAAATATCCTTTTCTTGCTCTTGTTTTTTTGCTGACAGATGTAATCAAAGAGCCGGAATCTCCCGAAGTGAAAGCTGCAATAAAAATACTGATCAAATTATCTCTTAGCAAACAGCAGAGAATAAAATATGATTTAAATACCGAAGCAGCGATCGATAAATATTTTGATAAGGGGGGATTGAATTTTTTGCTAAAATTTATCGGTATGAAAGTAATAAAAAATGGCGGACCGGCAGCGGTTGATCCCGAGAGTGTTTCTGCCATGTTTTCTTCTTTCACTTCATCCTTTTGGTCGGTTTGATGTACGTGTAGAAAAAGCTTCATGTTATAATCATTATATGGGTAAGAAAATAATTATATCTATATCATTATTTGTCTTTGTATCTATTTTGGCTATTTTTGTTTTTTTCTTGAGAGCCTCTTTTGTTCCCGTAGAATTAAATACTATCTATGAGCTGGCTGAAAATAAAGGGACATTAGATATAGAAAAAGCAAAAAAAACAATGAAACAATTTGAGGATAAGCCAAGAGATCTGCTCCATTACTCAGACAACCTCTCATTTAAAGAATGTCTTCAATATCTTAAACTTGTTCAAAAAACATACCCTAACTTGTTAGATAAAGGTAAATCAGATTTTGAGCCTCTTTCTGTGGCCGCCTCTGCTCAGTTAAGAATAGTAACAAAGATATTTGAAATAATAAAAAAGGAAAAACCTAATTTGTCGCACAAGGATTTAACAACCAAGTATTACCCAATTCTTTTTTCAGAGATTGATCTTGCCCTTAATAAATATAAAAATTGTTATGCATCGATTTTTTCACCAAGTCCTTTCGGCAAACTTGTTAAATCGGGTGCATATGCGCTTGAGACAAAAGCCAATATTTATTTGGAAATGGGGGAGAAAAAAAGGGCAATCGCAATTTTAAAAGAAATAATTCGGAATTTTCCGGATTCAATGGAAATTTATTATGAGGGGAGTGGTTACTCTGATAAAAAGGCCTTTAAACAGATAAAGGATTTGCTCTATGGAACGCCGGAAAATGAGCCGCAAATAGCTGATCCAAAAGAAGAGATAAGCTTTCTTAGCTCAATCATTAAAATCAGCAAAGGTAAACATTTGGGAGGCGAGATTTGTTTAAGAAAGGCAGAATTGCTTGAATCCTTAGGCCATTATCGCAAAGCAGTGGATATATATAAACTCATTACTAATAAATATAGATTGCATATTCATGAGTACGGGGGGTATCATGCTTATCTTCCGCTAACTGCTTTTATCCGTGGGATGAACCTTTGCATTAAAAATGCGGATGATTCAAGAGGGAAGGCCTTGCTCAAGTATGCTATTAAAAGATCAAAGGACGATGAGATATTGCAATATGCAATAAAAGCTTATGAAAAAGAATTTGGCCCAGAGAGAAGGATATTGAATGTATTGAAATACAAAGGGGAGCGGGTCAAATTTTTTGATTCTGTTAAAAAAGATAATCTTTATTATTTTATAATTAACAATGACCTTTATATTGTGAGCAATAAGAATGTCCAGCGGACAAATCTCCAGCAAAAATTTTCAAACGATCTGAAAGGTTCTTATCTGCTAGCCTGGCTGGATGAGTCAGCAGCAAAAATATATATTATTGGGGAAAAGAAGGGTAAGATTTCATTATATTCAAGCGATCTAACATCTGGGATCATTAAAAAAAGTATTGCAGATTTCAACTTGAATGTTTTGGAAGGTTTGCTTAGACGTTATTCATTCCATGAGACAGGTTCCTCTTTTTATCATTTATTGAGAGTAGATAAAGGACAAATATTTTTTAAATATGGATGGGGAGATGAAATATATAAATTCAATTATGCAGATTATCTGTCCGGGCAGGAAAGAGATGTTATAAAGAGCGGTTTTTTTACAGTAGTTTCAAAAGAAAAGTTGACCAAGACAAGTTCTTCAGGAATTGTCTTTGATAATAATAATGTAGAAGGGGATATTATAGATATAGAACCGAGTCATGATGGCAAAAAACTGCTGGTGCTTGCTTATATTTCCGGATACAGTTATGACAGTACGATTGAGAATCTTCCAGCTTTCCTTCATATTTATGATCTTAAGGAAAACAAAATAATAGACAAATTTTTAATTGGCAGTTCTCCTGTTTGGATTAGGCGTGGTAAAAGTAAAGATATCTATTATCTGATTAACAATGATAATGTCAGTATAGTTAAAATAGATTGAAATTATTGTTAAAATGGTTCGATATATATACAGAAGAAAGGTTAATCCTCCGAAGTCCCGAGTTTATTGAGGGACGAAGGAGGGGGAGGAAATTTGAATGGGAGGAATTAAAGGCGGGTTTTATCAAAAAGTTACTACTACATATAAATATAGTTCGACTGTTCGTTGCACATTGCTGAAAAAGCATAAGGTTAAAAAAGGTCAAAATCCGACATCGATAGCAAAAAAATATGGTGCTTCTGTAAAAGAATTGATGAAAGACAATAAAATCAAAAATCCCAGGAGATTACAAATCGGGACAATTTTGACTGTAAAAAAGCCGATCCCTTGTTCTAAGTAACGATTCTCATCTCACCTGTCCTCCTGATGAGGGCTGCCGCCTCCGCCTATCCCCCCCGACAAACAGACTGAAATTTTTATAAAATACTGCAGATAAATATCCGTATGAAAATTGATTCTACAACTGCAGTAAGAAGAGCCGTAATTGCAAAAGAGCATCCTGTTTATGCCGGAACAACTTTTGCTAATACGATAATTGCCCGCAACAGAGTGTTAAGTGATTTTCAGGCCGCTTCACAAGTTTTTTTTCCTGCAGGACTACGCCTTGCTGAAAAATCACCTGTTTCCCATTTTTGTGTTTCAGATCTTCCCTTGTCAATTCAGGAAGTCGGCTTCTATTTTGTCCGGGGTCAAAAGTGGGATCCCTTACCCAATGTGCGGTTACCTGATTTTCCTTTTCGTCATGATCATAAAGAGGGAGCAATTGTTCCCCTGGCAGGAAAAATTTTTATCGGCCAAAGGGAGTTGCATGACGACGATCTTAGAAAGGTAGGATTAATACCTGTGACAGATGATGCCGGGAATAAAATCACTTTTCCCTTTTTGAGCCAGTCTGCTACCAGATTAATTATGGATATCTTTCCTCAAAATATTCCTCTATTTGGCAAAATCCGTGAAACAGCAGACGAATTTGGTGTGCTTGATAAAAAATATTTTCCCGCGTTTCTTGAAAGTTATGAGCATTTGCCTTTCCTTATTAAATATTCGGGTATTCCTCTGAATGATCTGGTTGAACAGACCAGGCAAAAAATAAAAAAGGAATGGGAATATCTTGCAGAACATTCAAATGCAGTTGAATATAATATCTTTTTCGAAAGAAACCGCTTAAGTGCAATTGCCGGAGTTCTTGTGGAGAGCCTGTCAAAAACCGGACAGGCAGAAATGTTGAAGGCCTGCTGTTTGCAATTTAAGGGGGTCGGATCTGAATACAGAGGGAGAACAGCTGCTTTGAATCAGGATGGCTTGCCGGATCTGTTAGAGGGAGAAGAAATTATCCATACTAATGAAACTAATCCTGAATTCGGACTTGGCAAAAGAAGTATTGTTTGTGATCCAAAATTAAGTGGTAAATTCGGAATCTTTTTAGATAAAGCCCATCAATCCCCTCCGGCTTCCCCTGATCCTGTTGGGGGAATGATAAAAACTGACACAGAAGCAATTGAATTGGATAATCAGCTTTTTGAGGCAGGGGCATTTATGGGAGCAATGACAGTTTCCGCAGTGCGTATAGTAGAAGAAAGCGCAATTAGAAATATACTTGGCTTTGGATCATACAAAAGCGGGGATCTTTATGCTTTGGCCAGGGCTCCGTTTGCTGACACCAGGCGGCTGCGATTTTTAATTGAGAGGCCGGAGCTTTATCCGTTATTTATTTGGGAAATGTATGGAAGCAATTTTAAAGAAGGAAGAGAAAGACACCTTATGGAGTTAGCTTTTAATCTTGGCAGAAATATGCGGGCGGTTTTAAAATGCGGGAGAACCCAAAAAAATGCGGAGTTGAAAGGGGGCAGGCCGAATACTGCCGATAACTTAAGTACAACCGGAGGGATATTTGATTCAACCGAATTAAGGCCCGCCAGATTTTGGAGAGAGACAGGAGCAATAATTTCATTCTGGCTTGATGATTATTTTGATCTTGCAAAAAGTGCTGGTTTGAGCAGAGAAACTTTTTTTGAAGCCGGCCGATATTTTAGGCCGATTTTTTCTGGTTTATCTTTATCTGCAAATGGAGAAATGAGGCCGGAGGCATTTGAAATGTTTATCAGGATGAAAAAAAATGAGGCCATTTACGAATTGACCGATAATTTATTGAATTTATGGTCGGATATTGAAAGGGGATAGGGGATAGCATTGCGCATTTTAACCGGATGTCCTTTATCAACTTGTTTCGATTTTGTACTTGTGCTAAAATGATAAAGATATGGAAAAGGTAGCATTAAAAGCAAGTGAGCGTAAAGAGACCGGGAAGGTTGTAAGATTCCTTCGTAGAAAGGGGCTGCTTCCGGCTGTTGTCTATGGCCAGGGTATGGAGGCTGTAGCCTTAAGCCTTGACGCTAAAGCTTATAAAAAAGTAATCAGCGGAGATTCTGGTTCTAACGTTATTATTACTTTAGACATTTATGAAGGAAAGAAAGAGCCCCTGCCTGTTATTACTCACGCTATCCAGCATAATGCCTTAACTGATGCAATAATCCACGTTGATTTCTTAAAGATTAACATGAAAGAAAAAATCCATACTAAGATTAAGGTTGAAATTATTGGCGTAGCGACCGGCGTAAAAGATGAAAGCGGAATTTTAGTCCATTCATTAACTGATCTTGAAATTAATTGTCTTCCGATGGATATTCCGGATCAAGTTGAAATTGATATTTCTGCACTAAAAATTGGTGATAGTTTTAATGTGTCCGATCTGCGCTCTATACTCAATTCCGAAATTGAAATTTTAACACCAGAAACTGAGACCGTTGTCCAGGTTGTTCCTCCGGCAAAAGAAGAAGAAGTTGCACCACCTCCTCCTGTTGAAGGAGAAATTCCTGCTGAAGGCGAAGCTGCTGCAGAAGGAGCCGCGCCTGCTGAGGGTGAAGCTCCAAAAGATGGGGCAAAGCCGGCTGAGGCAAAAGCTCCTGAAAAGAAGGGAAAGTAGCACAAGTTTTCTATTTCCGGCAACGATATATGAATAGGAGAGTGTATATAATATGCCTGGAGACATGGGGACATCACCCGGGGGGATTCACCCCGGAAAACCAATTATTTGGCCTACCGGAAAAGGGTCATCATCTTCGCAGCAGTCACAAGTCGGTCAATCACAAACAACCCAAACTACCGGTAATGTAAAATCAAGTGTGCCGGCACAAACTGCTCCCGCATCGCAAGCCGCTGCGGCAGAAGCAGTTGGTCAGCTTACAAAACCGGGTACTCCGGCAAAATCCACTCCTAATATTGCCCGGGCACTTACCCTGTCAGATATAAAGGCTCACTTGCAGTCGATTGGTGTTCCGGATTCTGATTTTAATACCCAGCTTGCTTCTACCATGCTGAAAAATGGAATGGAATTATCCCGCGCTAATTTTTTGAATCTGCTCTCCATGCTTTCCGGTACCAGCAAAAATATGAACATGCAGGAAGCTGCTATTCTTATGTCAATGAAAGGGGTAAATTCTCCAAAAGGATTGCAGACATTAGGAAAGTTCCTTGCTCAAAATCCTCAGTTAGCAGCACAGCTTTCAGCTTTGCAGGGAAGTCTGTCAAATATGGGAACCGCCCTTGGTATTGCCAAGGGGCTCTTAAGTCCGACCTTAGTTGCCCAGCTGGGCGCTCTTTTTTCTCAGTTTGATGAAACCATCAGGAATCTTGCTTCCAAGTATCAGTTTTCGGGGAACAATTCTGTTTCTGCAAAATCACTGATGTCTGATCTTCGCGGGTTAAAAGCGTTAATGGAGGGAGTTCAGGGGAAAATGCAGCATTCAAATTCTGCCGAGGCGCAGGTTCTCTCTTCAAGCCTGATAGAAACCATGAGCCGGATTGATGCGGCAATTGATAACCTGACTGCGCAGGGTATTCTTTCCCAAAAGGGCAGGTCAGAGGTGAATTATTTATACCGGCAGATTCCAAACCAGGCTGCGGAATCGGAAAAAAATATCGAATTAGTTATTAAGCGCGAAGGTAAAGGGAAAAATTCAAAAGTTGATTATGAAAATACCCAGGTTGTGATGTCGATGAAAACCGCAAATCTTGGTAAGATGGTTTGTTCGGTTATTGTAAAAGGCAAGCGGGTTTATGTTATATTTATTTTTAATCAAAAAGAATACGGCGACGATGCCCGGCAGCTGATCTCAAAAGAGTTTTCCGAACTACAGAAAACATTGACCGAAAAAGATTTTGTTGTTTCCGGATATCAGGTAAAGGTGGATCCGGCAATGTGCTCGGTAAAACCATATTTGATCCCGATGATTCCCAATTTAGAACAGCAGCTTCGCAAAATTGATCTAGAAACTTAAAGGAAAAAATGGCTGAAGAAAAAATTAATATTCCTCCCCCGGAAGATCCGCAGGTAATAAAACCTAAAAGGGCTGCCATTGCCCTGCGTTATGATACAGATAAAGACAAAGCCCCTCTGGTTCTGGCAACCGGCCGCGGTCCGGTTGCGGATGAAATATTAAGAATTGCCGACGAAAATAAGATTCCTCTCTATGAAGATCCTGAACTGGTAAAACTTTTATCAAAATTAGAGATTGATGCCGAGGTTCCGCCCGAGCTCTATGTGCTGGTTGCCGAGGTTTTATTTTTTGTTTATAAGCTTGACCGCATGGCAGAAAAACGCGACCGCCTCATCTCAAAAATGAGAGAAGACTCCAAGTAATTCCTCAACAAAATATTTTAAAAAAGACGGTTGATTTTTAATAGTCAGATGCTATAATTCTCCTACACAGTTTGTACTTAGAATAATTAATTTTTTGAGAGTAAAAAAAAGGGGAGAAATATATGCCGGATCCTGTTCTGAGCATAGGTGAATCTGGTCTCATTGCCTCGGAAGAAAAGATCAAGAGTCTTATGAATAAGATGGTCAATTCAGAGACTCCCGGTTTTAAAGGCTCTGATATTTTAGTCCGTTCTTTTCCTCTGGAACTTGCCGCTGCCGAAGAGCGGGTTCAGGCAATGACCCCAAAAGTTGAAGGAACTTTTTACAACCAGCTGCCGGGGGCTTTGGTTAAAACAGGAAAGGCGACCGACCTTGCACTGGCATCAAAAGGATTTTTTGTGATCATGGGACCCTGGGGAATGGGTTACACCCGTGACGGCAGGTTCAAGATCAATGCCCAGGGACATTTATTGTCATCAGTTGGAAACTATCCGCTTATTGGGCAGGGCGGACCAATCGAGGTTCCCGCCGGAAGCAAAGTTGAAGTGACTCAACACGGCGATGTATTTGCCGATACTGTCTTGATTGATCGTATCCGGGTGGTTGAATTTGCCGAAAGTGACAGGAATGCATTAGAATCATTGAATGGTTCGATTTTTAAGTCCGGGAGCGAGGATGTTAATGCCAATGATCTTTCTTCTCCCCGTGTAATTCAGGGTTATATTGAAGCTTCTAATGTTAGTATTATCGAAGAGATGCGTGATATGATCGTGATGCAGAGATACGCTACCGGAAACACAGAAATAATTAAGAATCGTGATTCGACATTAGGTCGGCTTATGAGTATTGGTAGAGCGACCCAATAGGAGGTATTAAATATGTTTCAACCTCTATATGTTGCAGCGACCGGGCTTTCAACCTTTGAAAGTGAAATATTGGAGATCACCAACAATTTAGCCAACTCGCAGACAGTCGGTTTCAAGAGAGGACGCGTAGAAAAGGAGAGTCTGTTTTATATCCCAAAAAGTTTTAAACAGACCCTTGATTCTGCCATTGATAATATCGATGATGTCTCTCCCGAGTTTGGAACCGGCGTTCGGGTATCTGCCACACCGCATGATTTTTCTCAGGGAAAGATAGAGACTACCAATAATCCCCTGGATATTGCAATTCAGGGCGATGGTTTTTTGCAGTTTAGAATGCCGGACGGGACAATTGCTTACGGCCGTGCCGGCAACCTGCATGCCGACAACGACGGAAATTTAGTCGATCCGAACGGACATATTCTGGAGCCGGGAATTGTACTGCCGGAAGGAACTACTTCGGTGGTAATACAGCAGGATGGAACAGTGATGGCGCAGGTGAATAATGAGCTTGCACAGACAGAGGTCGGCCAGATTACTCTTACAAAATTCAATAACCCGGCCGGATTAAAATCGCTGGGCCAAAATCTTTATGCTTCAGGCCCGGCATCGGGGGAGCCGATTACCGGATATGCTGCCGATACCGGCTTTGGGACAATCTCTCAATATTCTCTGGAATCTTCTAATGTGGATGTGATTTCTGAGATGATGCGCATGGTAATGGTTCAGCGTCTTTTTGAGGCGATTACTAAAGCGGTTTCCAGTTATGAAGCGATTGTAACTTCAATCCAAAGGATGAAGCAGGCCTGATGAAAAAACTGTTGGCTGGTTTTATTATTTTTGTAGTTTTTATTTCTGCCGGATGGGCAGACCAGTCGCTGCAGCAAAAAATTGAATCTGCCATCCGCAGATATATTGTTGATAAAAACCCTTTATGGGAAAGTGCGAAGCTGTCCGTCCTCTTTAAACTAAACAGGAAGACAGAAAAACATTTGGTTTCTTACGGAACAAGCGCCTCTTTTTATGTTCCGGAAATTTATGCTAATTCCAAAGTAACCCCAAACATGATTTTGCCCCTTCAGGTATTGGAGGCGGGGGTGGAGAGAGAGCGGATTTTTGTGCGCACCACTATCGGCTTGTATAAAAATATCCTGGTTGCCAAAAAAAGCATTAAGAAGGGCGGGGTTTTTACAAAGGATGCATTACTGTTAAAGAATAGAAATATTTTAAAGCATAAAAATAATTATCTTTCTATTCTTGACGAAGTTGTAGGAAAGCAAACCCGGGGTTATGTTTCTGCCGGCACGGTAATTACCAGAAACATGATAAGAACTATTCCCAAAATAAGCAGAAACCAGGAAGTCGATATTTGTGTTCTTGCCGACGGATTAAGGGTGGAAGCAAAAGGGATTGCCTTGGAAGACGGTAATCAGAACGATGTTATTTGGGTCAGGCGTCAGAACAGCAAAGAGAAAATTCGCGGCAAAATCAGCGCCCCCGGAAAAGTGGAGATACAACTATGAGCAGGTGTAAATTTTTGCTGATTGTTTTTCTGGTTTTTGTTGTTAGTTGTTTGTTGTTAGTTGTTAGTCCATCCGCTGATTCATTATGGCAAGAGGGGTCCGCTTCTCCCTATACTACAGAAAAATACCTAAAAATTGGAGACATCATTACAGTTTTAGTTTTAGAATCTACTTCTGCAATCCAAAAGGCCGGCACCGATACAAATATAAGAGATGAATTTGGGGCAAAATTAAGCCACAATTTTGCCCGCTTAGCCGCCCTTGTTCCGTTAGCCAATACAGCTGACGGGGAAATGAAAAATAAATATTCCGGTCTTGGAAAGACCGAGCGATCGTCTTCGTTAAAGACCAAGATTTCTGTCGTGGTTACAGAGATCCTTACAAATGGAAATCTTAGGGTTGCAGGTAAGCATAAGTTGACGGTTAATGATGATGACCAGGAAATACTAGTCGGCGGTATAATCCGGTCAAAGGATGTAAGTATTGCGAATACGATTTATTCTTATCAGGTTGCAGATGCAGAGATTACTGTTAAGGGGACCGGCGTAATCCAGGAAGCAGAATCGCCAGGATGGGTAACTCGCTTCCTTAATTGGTTGTTTTAAATATGAAAAATTATAAAATATTATTATTAACGGTTTTGTTGTTAGTTGTAAGTTGTCAGTCGTTGGTTGTTTATGCTGCTTCTCCGTCTGTCAGAGTAAAGGATATTGCCCACATCCTGGAGGCCAGAGATAATCAGCTGATGGGATTTGGTTTAGTTGTGGGGTTAAGAAATACCGGAGACAGCAGCCGGACCGGTTTTACCCAGCAGGCTATGACAAATTTACTTTCAAAAATGGGAGTAATGCCCCAGGGAATAAGTTTTAAATCACGAAATGTAGCAGCCGTTATGGTAACGGCTAACCTAAAACCCTATGTTAAGTCCGGGCAAAAACTGGATGTCACTGTTTCTTCTATGGGTGATGCCACCAGCCTGCAGGGTGGGACACTTTTAACCGCTCCGTTAAAAGGTATTGATCAAAAAGTTTATGCCGTAGCACAAGGCAGTCTGATAGTCGGTGCTCCCCAGGTAATTCCAAATCTTGCACCGATGAGACGCAGCCGTGAAACGGTCGGCCGGATTCCAAACGGCGCTCTGGTAGAAAAAGAGGTTCCGATAAGTTTTGCCGATCAGAGCGAGCTTACAATAGTTTTGAATGATCCCGATTATACTACTGCCAGCCGTATGGTTGATTCAATCAAGAAAGCAAAGATGACCGCCTGGGCTCAGGATGCCGGCACTGTTATTGTTCCTGTAGTAAGCAGTGATATTGTTTCGGTTATGGCAAAGATTGAAAATCTAAGACTAACTCCTGATTCAGTTGCAAAAGTTGTAGTGTCAGAGAGAACCGGTACCATTGTTATTGGAGAAAATGTTAAATTGTCTCCTTCTGCGGTTTCCTTCGGAGGTATCCATGTTGTAATTGGAAATATTAAGCTTGCCGCTGACGGAGGAGAAAATTATACAACCTCTCTCAGGTCCCGCGCAACCGCCCGGCTCTCTTCTCGTAATAAAAATTTAAAAATTGTCTCCGCCACTCCGACTCTTTCTACCCTGGTTAAGGCTTTGAATGCGCTCAGCGCAAGTCCCCAGGACCTGATTTCTATTTTACAGGCAATGAAAAAGGCCGGAGCACTAAAGGCCGAATTGGAGGTAATATAATTGGACGGATTAAACCTGAATCCTATGCTTGATGTCTCCCGGGTTATGGATTCAAGAAAAAAAGTCACCCGCGCAAATGCAGAGGATCAGTTTTTAGAACTTCTCTGTTTAGAAATGGTTGATAAGATGCTTCCTTCTAATAAAAAGTCTTTTATTAAGTCTTCGGTTGACCAGGATTTTGCTAAAAGGCTTTTTGCTCAAAAATTATCCAAACAAATTAAGAAGCAGGGCGGTTTTGATTCTCTGAAAAATATAAATTATGAAAGTGAGGTAAACAAAAAATTAATCCAGTAACTAAAAAAAATAAAAAACTGCCAAGATCGATTGAGGCTTACATGCCTCTGGTTCATTCGATTGCATCGATGGTTTCGGGTAAGGGCCTGCCTCCCAATATTGATTACCACGACCTGGTTTCTGACGGTACGGTCGGTTTAATGAAGGCCTGGGAGCGCTTTGATCCAAAGCGGGGTGTGAAATTTGAAACCTATGCTTCCTACCGTATTCGGGGAGAGATTTTGGATGGTTTAAAAAACTATAGTCCGGTTCCTTACCGCATCCAGGTAATGATTCGTGATCTGGCAAAGAAAGGCTTCAAAGAGACCCTCAAAACAAAGCTCAAGGCGCGGGAAGAGAAATTGCTGTCCAAGAAGGAATTGTCTGAAAGCGAATTTAAAACTGCAGTCAGAAAAATAAAGAAAATTGTTTCGGCCTCAGCCCTGATGTATCTTATGTCACTGGAAGATCTTACTGCAAAGCGGGATGTTAATGTTGCCGCTGAGCGCGGTCCGGTTGATCAATTTGAATTTAAAGAATTGAAAGACCGTCTTTTGAAGACCATAAATACTCTGCCGCAAGAGCAACAATCGGTAGTTGACCTGTTTTTTAATCAGGGCTTAAAACAGAGGGAAATTTCAAAAAAACTGGGGCTCTCACGACCAAAGGTTTGCAGGCTTTTGGCCAGAACAGTTAAACGACTGCAGCATGACGGAAAAATGAAAGGATAAATATTATGGTAAAGAGCGAAAAAATTGCGCCGGCCATATTTGATAAATCATTTGATGATTTGGAGAAGGCGATTAGAGTTTCGGCCAGGCGCCAGGCCGTAATTGCCCATAATATTGCAAATGCCAATACCCCGGGCTATAAACCATTAGAATTTAATGAGGTTTTGGAGCGGGCGGTAGAGAGTGAAAACAATAAAAAAGTGGTGCTGGAAAAAGAGCTGTCCGACCTTTCCAAGAATTCTCTAAAATATTCTTCTTATATAAAGATAATGTCAAGCAAGCTGGGTATTTTGAGGACCATTGCAACACAGGGTAAAAGGTAAATTAATCCTCCGAAGCTCGTAGAGCGAAGGAGGGGGAGGATGATATAAATGGGATTAAATCAGGCTCTTGATATTAGTGTTTCTGCAATAAGAGCAGAGGGCCGTCATATGGAAATAATCTCCTCAAATATTGCTAATATCAATACAACCAGGACCCTGGGCGGCGGGCCGTATCGAAGAAGGGTTGTAATGTTTGAAGAGGTGCTGGCGAGTGCTTCCCAAAAACTTTCTCAGGGCGGGGTAAAAGCAGAACAAATAGTTGAGGATCCCTCCCCCCTGCAAAAAGTCTATAATCCCAGTCATCCGGATGCAGACTCATCCGGATTTGTCAGTATGCCAAATGTGAGTCTTTCAAAAGAAATGGTGGATATGATTTATAGTTCGAAACTGTATGAGGCAAATATAACTGTTTATAATGCTACCAAGCAGATGATGAAAGAGACTCTGCAGTTACAATAAATTGAATCCTCCGAAGCCCTACGAAGTAGAGGCGAAGGAGGGGGGGGATAAAGTATGCCAAGAACCATTAGTCCGGCTTCTTTAAGGTTAGCACAACTTTTGGGTGATAATAAGACAGAATCGCCAAGATCGATTGGTCTCTCTACTGTGGCCGGCGAGTTAAAAAATTCTCCTTTTGAAGATATTTTAAGTAAAGCAATCAATTCTTTAGATGCTGTGAGCAAACAAGAGATTCGTGCTAATCAACTGGTCGGTTCTTATTTAAAAGGTGAAGTAGAACTCTCGGATGTAATGATCGAAACTTCAAAATTGAGTGTTATGGTTCAGTTGGCGGTCACAACAATAAATTCGGCGGTTTCAACCTTTAAAGAAATCACTCAGATGCAGGTTTAATCCTCCTACGCCAAGGCTTCGGAGGATTTAATTCTCCGTAGCTCGGAGAGCGAAGGAGAAAGGAGAAGTAGATGGCAGAACCAGGGGGCGGAGGAATACCAAATCAGCGGCTGATTCCTGTAATAGTAGGATTAGTTGTTATTGTTTTTGGCGTGCTCTTTTTTACCTTCCGCTCTTGTGCTCCCTCCGGACCAGGCTCAACCGTAATTTACTCCGACCTTGATTTATCTGACGCGGCAAAGGTTGTTGCGCGGCTAAAAGAGTTAAAAATTCCTTACGAAATTAAGGAGAAAGGGACTGCTATTGCGGTACCCAAAGAACTGGCTTCTTCGGCCCGGCTGGGGCTGGCAGAAAAAAATCTTCCTTCCGGCGGGGTGGTAGGCTGGGAGATATTTAACGAAACCAAGATGGGTGCGACAGATTTTGACCGCCGCATTCAGCTTATCCGTGCAATCTCGGGAGAGCTTTCCCGTACGATCCGCCGCATTGATGGAGTTGCCGACGCCCGGGTACAGATTGTACTTCCCGAAACCAGGCTTTTTGAGGTTACTAAGATTCCGGTTACAGCCTCGGTTCTTATTAAGCTTAATGCCGGATCACGGATCAAACCGGAACATATCAGAGGAATTATCCATCTGGTTGCCAGTTCGGTTGAAAACCTAAAACCGGATAATGTTACCGTAGTTGATGAAAGCGGGAATATCCTTTCTGCCTTAGCTGCTCCTCCCTTGCCAAAATTACCGCCGGCGGCTGTAACAACAGTTTTAGCAACCATAAGCGCTACGCCAGAAGCAAAACCGATAGAGCTGACTCCCGAAGAGAAAGAGCTGTTAAAACTTAAAGCCAAAGAAGAATATGAGCGGCAGCTGGCTACCAGCTGCCAGAAGATTTTAAATAAAATGTTTCCTCCTAACAGCGTGGTTGTTCAGGTAAATGTTGAATTTGGATCAGCCTCAAAAAAATCAAAGCATTATACCCGCTTGAAAATAAGAAATGAGTCGGGAGAGGTAACTGCTCAAGTCAAAAAGATTACTGTTATTGTTTTGGTTGATAAAAAGATAGTTTTAACTTCTGACATCAAGAAGAATATTTATCAAACCCTCTCTTTAGCTGTTCCGTATAACCGGCGCCGCGGAGATCGTATTGCAATTAGACGGGTCCCTTTTCGCCCGACAGTTTTTCCTGCCAAGGACTTTGATGCGGCCTTCAGCAGTGAGGCTGCTGCGACAACAGAAAAGAAACCGCCGCAAAATTATTTTATCTGGATAGTTTCCGGCATTGCAGTTCTCTTTGCTCTTTTTATATTATTCATTGTAATGCGGGTTCCAAAATCAAAGACCCTGCCTTATGTTGAAGATCAGTCAGTCAGTGCGGCTCCTCCGACGGCAGAAGAGGCCGGGGATGCAGTTGTGCAGGTGAAAGAGATGGCAGAGAGTGATCCTGAAAAGGTTGCAAATTTACTTAAACAATGGCTTACTGAGGAGGCAGAATGAAGTTAAGAGGCCGGGAAAAAGCAACTATTTTCTTGTCAATTCTTGGCTCCGATACTGCCGCCCGGATTTTGCGTTATCTTCCGGAAGAATTAGCAGATGTAATTGCCACCTCAATTAATCATTTACCGACACCGACACCGGATGCCCTGGGAAGTGTACTTTCGGAGTTTAAGGGGTATTTGTCTATTGGGCCGGCCAGGCCGGCTCCGGCAATAGAGGCAAAAATAGAAACTGTTGAGCCTCAGGTAGAGGTTAAGCTTGAGCCCCAAACTCCGCTTCAGGTTTTAAATGCAGCCTCCGGAAAAAAATTATCCTATCTTTTTTCTTTTGAGAGGCCGCAGCTTACCGCTTTTGTTCTTTCGCGTCTCACTTCAGAAATAAGGGAAGACGTTTTGCTAAATCTTGGTCCCCAGAAGGATGCCGTTACTGATATGTTGAAATCGTTAAAACCCAACAAATATACTCCGCAGATCGAAGCGCAAATATTAGAAATGTTTTCTAAAAAGGTATAGATAACTATGGGGCTTATAAAAAGAAGTCAGATAAAGGAGACCGGAGAGGTCTTTTTAAAAAAGGAGCCTATTATTGCCCCTGCTCCTCCGGTTGTTGAAGAGCGCTTTTTAGACGATGATGAACGTGAGAATTTAGAGGAAAGCAATAAAGATCAGGCGCAAAATATAGTTAGTCAGGCGCAGGCAGAATCAGCCTCGGTCAGAGCAGCTGCAAAAAAGCAGGGGCTGGAAGAAGGCCGGGAAGAAGGACGGGCCGAGTCCCAGGAAAAGATTAAAGAGGCATTAGAGACCGTTAATCAGGCAGTAAAGGCGCGTAAAAAAATCTTAAAGGATTCTGAGGCAGAAATATTGCGTTTAGCGCTTAAGGCTGCTGAACAAATTATCCGCTCAGAAGTATCTCTGCACCGGGATGTCTGTCTGAATATCGTATCAGAAGCGATCAACCGGGTTAGTGACCGGGAGCAGGTAATAGTTCGGGTCAATCATGAGGATGCCGAATATATTAAAAAACATAAGGACCGCCTGTCCGGGATTGTTGACGGAATACGCAGTTTTTCTATTTTAGAAGATAACCAGATTGAGCCGGGCGGATGTATTATAGAAACAAACTTAGGTTATATTGACGCCCGCATCAGTACAAAAATTGAGTCAATTGAAGAAGCCTTCAATAGGATATCTGCCTCTGAGAAAGTAAATGACTGATTCTACCCAGATTGATTTTTCGAAATACCACCGCGCACTTGAACAGGCTGATATGGTTCGGGTAATTGGTAAAGTTGTCCAGGTAGTCGGTCTGATTATTGAAGCACAGGTAGGCGGGGTTTCGGTCGGTGATTTGTGCAGTATCCGGATAGAGAAAGAGGGGCGCGAATCCTTTGCCGAAGTTGTCGGATTTAAAGAGAGCCGTGTATTACTTATGCCGCTCGGATCCACTACCGGAATTTCTCCCGGATCACAGGTTGTTGCAGCCGGAAAGCCTCTGATGGTAAAGGTTGGACCAAGAGTTTTGGGAAGGGTTTTGGGAGGGTTGGGGAATCCGATTGATGGCTTGGGCGAAATCCAGGAAGAAGAAGAGCGCCCTCTTTATGCTGAACCCCCTGATCCGGTTAAACGTCCCCGCGTAACTGAGACTTTAAAAGTCAGGATAAAAGCTATTGACGGGATGTTAACTGTTGGCCGCGGCCAGCGTATTGGTATTTTTGCCGGTTCCGGCGTCGGGAAATCTACCCTGATGGGTATGTTGGCCCGAAATTCTGAAGCAGATATTAACGTTATTGCCCTGGTAGGAGAGCGCGGCCGCGAGGTTCGTGATTTTATTGAAGAATCTTTGGGTGTGGAAGGGATGAAAAAATCGGTAGTTATTGTTGCAACTTCAGACAAGCCTCCCCTTATTCGTCTAAAGGCTGCTTTTGTTGCTACTGCCATTGCAGAATATTTCCGCGACCAGAACAAAAAAGTTATTTTAATGATGGATTCGGTTACCCGTTTTGCCATGGCCCAGCGCGAAATCGGCCTGGCAGCCGGTGAGCCTCCGACCACCCGCGGTTATACTCCGTCGGTTTTTGCTCTGCTCCCCAGATTGATGGAGCGCTCCGGCACATCGGTTATTGGATCCATTACCGCTTTTTATACTATTTTAGTTGAAGGAGATGATTTTAACGAGCCGATTGCAGACCAGTCCCGCTCTATTTTAGACGGCCATATAATGCTAAGCCGTGATTTGGCTGCCAAGAACCATTATCCGTCAATCGATATTCCCCACAGCGTATCCAGGTTAATGACCAGTTTGGCAAAGCAAGAACACCGTGATGCTGCTGCAAAATTAAGAGAAGTTTTGGCCCGTTATGTGGAGGCCGAAGACTTAATTAATATTGGCGCATATGTTAAAGGGAGCAATCCCAAGATTGATTATGCCCTGTCAAAAATCGATCAGGTTAATGAATTGTTAAAGCAGGGGACCTTTGAAAAAGTGGAGTACGAGGATACAGTCAACCGTTTAATCGGGATATTTTATTAATAGGAGATAAATAATGGCCAGAAAGGCAAAGGCGGGAAAGAAATTTAAATACGGGTTAGAGGCAGTTTTAAAGGTGCGGGGAATTAGAGAGAAGCAGGAGCAGGAGAAGTTTGCAACAAAGCAGCGTGATTATCTTACCGAAAAAGAGAAGGAAGATTTGATCAGGGATAAGAAGCACGGGGAAGAAGAGACCATTCGAAAAACTATTCGAAAAGGGCCGATTTCTAATTTTGAAAAGGTCATGCGCCGTCATGCCCATCTTGGAATTTTAAAAGAGGACCTGGATAAACAGATAGACCAGGTTATCCAGGCTACCAAGAAGCTGGAAGAGCAGCGTGATCACTTAATAACCGCAATGAAAGATAAAAAGATCATTGAAAAGAATAAGGAAAACCGTTTTAAGGATTACAAGCATGCCATGCAGCTGTTGGAAATCAAGTTCTTAGACGAAATCGCAACTGAGCGTTTCAGGCACGAACAACACGAATCATAAAGCTTTTTCTAGTTTTGCTATTTTCTCTTTTAGCAGCTCAATCTCTTTTTGCTGATCCTGGATTGCCTTAACCAAAAGTGGAGTAACCTTTCCGTAATCAACTGACCACATTTTTTCTGGTGAATTTGATTCTGAAACCGCATCGGGATAAATATCATATAATTCTTGTGCTATAAAACCGGTTAATTCTTTGTTTCCTTTTTTAAATTTAAAATCCCTGACTTTAATTTTCATAAGATCATTGATGCTTTTTTTTGTGTCCACAATATCTTTCTTTAGTCTTCTGTCAGAAGATGTATTATAATATGTTTGTGCATTGTCAAATTCAACTGATCCAATTGCTGCTCCATCTCCGTCCTGGAAAGTGATTAGGGTTGAGTTATCTGCGGTTGGGGTGTCTTCTCCGCAGGTAATCAATAATCCATAACGGTTAGTGTTATTTCCATTATGGTATATTCTGGCAGCATAAGTGGTGGCTTTATCTTCATAAACATCTAGCGCATAAGATGCTTGGGCCCGACCGATCCCGGTATATCCATTATCAAATTCTCCGTAGATCAGTGTAGTAGCAGATGCATTACCAATGTATAGTTTGTTAGAACCGGTTTCGCTATAGCCGGCCTGATACCCCAAAAAGACATTGTCAGTTCCGGTAGAATTATCGTGTCCGGCTTCATAGCCAATTGCAGTGTTGTTATTGCCAGAACCGTTTGTTTGTAGAGAGTCAGTTCCAATCCCGGTATTGTTGTTGCCGGAGTTGTTGGCTAATGCCGAGTGTCCGACAGCGGTATTGTCGTTGCCATTTCCACCTAAAGCTCCAAACCCAACAGCTGTATTATCCCCTGCAGAAGAAAGTCCTCCTAAAGTGCTTGCTCCAACTCCGGTGTTTTCATTTCCAGTTTCACTAAGGTTTAAGCAGTTCATTCCAACTGCGGTATTGCTTCCTCCGGATGTGTTAGCCGCTAAAGCATTTGCTCCAACTGCTGTCAAACTGCCTCCGGAAGAGCTTACGTTTAGGGCAGAATCTCCAACTGCGGTATTGCTGTTAGCGGTTGTGACTGCAGCCAGTGAATTTCTACCGACAGCCGTATTGCTTGTCCCGGTTGTATTGGCGACCAGGGCTGACTGTCCAACCGCGGTGTTTGAAGATCCTGATGTATTTGCCTGTAGAGCAGAATTTCCAACTGCGGTGTTGTTGTTGGTCGTATTATTTAATAATGCGAAGACTCCGACCGCTGTATTTTGGGAACCAGATATGTTTGCGCCGAGCGCGCTGCTGCCAACCGCTACGTTACTGGTTCCAGTTGTGTTTTCATCAAGGGCTGCGACTCCAACTGCAGTGTTTCCGTCTGCAGTTGTGTTTGATAAAAGTGCATTGTATCCGACTGCGGTGTTGTCTGCTCCAGTTGTGTTTGCTTTAAGAGAATCTTTGCCAAGAGCAGCATTTCGTGTTCCGATAGTGTTTGTAACTAAGCTATCCATCCCTACAGCTGTATTGTCGTCTGCAGTGTTATTTGTAAGTGTATTTGCTCCCACAGCAGTATTTTTTACTCCAGTTATAACGGCTCCCAAAGCCCCGCTTCCGATTGCAGTATTCTCAGCTCCGGTTGTATTTGCATCAAGGGTTTGATATCCCATAGCAGTATTATCACTGGCAGTTGTATTTGCTTTAAGAGTGTCTCTGCCAAGAGCAGTATTTCGTGTTCCGGTAGTGTTTAAAGTTAAGCTGTCTCCACCCACAGCAGTGTTGTCAGCTGCATTATTTGTTGCTAGTGCGT
>JABMQY010000030.1 GCA_013202975.1 Candidatus Saganbacteria bacterium | reverse complement strand
TGACCGATATTTCGCCAGTCCGAAGTCCTGAGCTTGCCGAAGGGCTACGGACTGCTTCGCACCTTTTTCTTGTTTTTATGGTAAATTTTACTAACCCCTATCCCCTATAACCTATCCCCTAAACATGGGCGACAAAATTGCTACGTAAAGGCATATGTGCACAGGAGCACAAGAGCATAGGTAGAAAGTTACTTGTGACATATGTACCTAAGACTTATGCACTGACAAAAGGAGGACATAAACTGAACACTTCAATACCAATCGAGAGGATCGAAAACAAGATTTTTGTCATTCGTAAGCACAAAATTATGATTGATCGGGATTTGGCAGAGCTGTATCAAGTTTCAACCAAGGCTTTAAATCAGGCGGTAAAGAGGAACAAAAATCGTTTCCCAAAAGAGTTCATGTTTAGGCTAGCCAAGGAAGAAAAAAATGAACTGGTCACAAATTGTGACCGGTTGGCTATGCTTAAACACTCCTCGGTTTTACCTTATGTGTTTACTGAACATGGAGTTGCCATGCTTTCAAGTGTCCTTAATAGTAAGAGGGCAATAAAAATAAATATTTTGATTATGAAGACTTTTATTAAGTTGCGTGAATTGATTTCTTCGCATAAGGATATCCTGCAAAAAATAGACAGTTTAGAGAAGAAATATGATGGTCAATTTAGGCTGGTTTTTGACGCGATAAGAAACTTAATGCTACCGCCTGAGAAGTCGAAAAGGAAGATCGGATTCTTGAGAGGAGATAGAAATGAGTAATTTAATACCAATTGAGAGGATCGAAAGAATGATTTTATTAATTAGGGGGCAAAAGGTAATGCTAGACAGGGATCTGGCAGATCTTTATGGGGTCGAAACCAGGCAGCTAAAAAGAGCGGTGAAAAGAAACAAAAAGCGTTTTCCCGCCGATTTTATGTTTGTCTTGAATAATAAGGAAACCAAGATGCTGGTGTGCCATTTTGGCACACCCTTTAATTCTTATTTGGGTGGAGCAAAACCATTTGTCTTTACAGAATACGGAATATTGATGCTTTCGTCCGTTTTAAGAAGTGAGCGGGCAATTCAGGTCAATATCCAAATTATGCGTACATTTACAAAACTCAAAAAGATTCTATATTCAAATAAAATGATCATGAAAAAAACTGATGAAATGGAAAGCAAATATGACGGCAAGTTCAGAATAGTTTTTGATGCAATCAAGAAATTAATGATACCGCCGGAAAAGGCTAAAAGAAAAATTGGATTTTTGAGGGGAGATAAATAAAAATGGGCATGGATAGCTATGAAAAAGGAAAGATTGGAGAAGAAATCGCCAGGGTCTATTTGGAGGGGAGGGGGTTTAGGATAGTCGAACACAATTTTCACTCCCAACAAGGGGAGGTTGATCTTATTGCTTATCATAAGAGTTTTCTGGTTTTTATTGAAGTAAAGAATTACTCATACAAAAGCTGGGGTTCTCCTTTTGGTTCTATAACAAAAAACAAAAGACGGTCAATTATTCATGCGGCCCGCACTTATCTCTATAGAAATAAAATCAAGAATATTAATAGCCGCTTTGATGTGCTCTCGATTTATCACAAGCGTGATGGGTCACATCAAATCGATCATCTTGAAAATGCATTTTTCGTAAATTAAGGAGGGAAACATGTTAGTAAAATTAAAAAGTTCAGCGGTTTTGGGTTTGGAAGCATATATTGTAGAAGTAGAGGTCGATTCGTTTCGTGGTTTGCCCGCTCAGTCAATTGTTGGGCTCCCTGATGCGGCAGTAAAAGAGAGCCGGGATCGTGTTCGTTATGCCATAAAAAATTCCGGATACGAATACCCTGCCGGGAATTTTACCATCAATCTTGCTCCTGCTGATATAAAGAAGGAAGGAACGCTCTATGATCTTCCGATTGCCCTGGGAATGCTTTCTTCTTCTGAACAGATCAAAAATAAATTTAATGGAACAATTATTCTGGGCGAACTTTCATTAAACGGAGAACTTAGGCCGGTGCCGGGAATATTGCCAATGGTTATGCAGGCAAAGAAGAAAAAGATAAAAAGGATAATTGTTCCGATAGATAATGCGGATGAAGCTGCCCTTATTTCCGGGATTCAGACAATTCCGGTTTCAACATTAAGGGATGCTGGTTTGTTTTTAGACGGAGAAATAGAAATAGAGCCCCATGTGGTTGACTTAAAAAAGATTCTTCCGGAAGAACCTAGTTTTGAGATTGATTTTCTTGATGTAAAAGGGCAGGAGCATGTTAAGCGGGCGCTGGAAATTGCTGCGGCCGGGGCACACAACATCTTGTTGGTTGGCCCTCCAGGATCGGGCAAAACCATGTTAGCCCGCCGCCTGCCCACGATTTTACCTCCTTTGTGTTTGGAAGAGGCTCTCGAGGTCACTCAACTTTATTCTGTAACTGGATTTTTGCGAGGAAAGGCCGCTTTGATTACAAAACGACCCTTCAGATCTCCTCACCACACCACATCTGACATTGGAATTGTTGGGGGAGGTCGCATCCCTCGGCCCGGCGAGGTTTCCCTTGCTCATCTTGGGGTTTTATTTTTAGATGAGTTTTTGGAATTTGATCGAAAAGTTCTTGAGGTTCTGCGCCAGCCGCTGGAAGATGGGATGGTTACAATCTCCCGTGCTGCCACATCCCTGACTTATCCGGCAGAGTTTATGCTGGTGGCAGCAATGAATCCCTGTCCATGCGGAAATTTTGGAGACAGGCTAAAACCGTGCCAGTGTCCTCCTCAAAAGGTTCAAAGATACTGGAGTAAAATGTCCGGCCCATTATTAGACCGGATTGATCTGCATATTGAGGTTCCCCGGCTCAAAAAGGAAGATTTAATGGCAAAACCGCAGGGGGAGAATTCTAAAATTGTAAGAGAGAGAGTAAGAGCTGCCAGAAAAATCCAAGAAGAGCGATTTAAGGGCTCTTCTACCCATTCAAATGCCCGCATGCTGCCATCACAGAACAAAAAGTTTTGTGGTTTGGAGCGGGAGGCACAAACTATTTTAAAGGATGCCATATTGCATCTTAATCTATCCGGCCGGGCTTATGATCGAATCATCAAAGTCTCCCGCACGATTGCGGATCTTGATTCGTCAGATCTGATTCAGGCAAAGCATGTTGCCGAAGCTACGCAGTATCGGTCTTTAGAAAAAGGAGGTGAAATGTATGTATAAGGTAGTTTATAGAATCCCGTCGCACTCGATGAGGACGCTAATAATGTCAGCAAATGAATTCCGCGCCTGGACCAAGCACCACTTTTTGCGGACCAGGCTGGTTTATTGGGAAAAGGTTATCTAGGGGGAACCAATCTTATAAATGAGGAGGTGAGTGCTGAATGACTAATTTAATACCAATTGAGAGAATTGAGAATAAGATATATTTGATTCGGGGGCAGAAGGTAATATTGGATTTTGATCTGGCTTGGCTGTATGAGGTAAAAACTAAAAGATTAAAAGAACAAGTTAGAAGAAATAATGAACGGTTTCCTTCTGATTTTATGTTTCTGCTGACTGAGGAGGAGCTGCAATCTCTAAGGTCGCAAATTGCGACCTTAGAGACAAAGGGTAAGGGTAAAGGTAAATATTCGAAATATCTTCCTTTTGCTTTTACTGAACAGGGGATAGCTATGCTTTCTTCTGTATTAAAAAGCAAGAGAGCAGTTCAGGTCAACATTGCCATAATGAGGGTTTTTGTTAAATTAAATAGAATTTTGACTACCCATGTTGAGGTGTCCGGAAAGTTAAAGGAATTGGAGCAGGGAGTTTTAGAGAATAAAAAGGATATTCAGTCTGTTTTTGGGGCGATAAGAAAATTGATGGTGGTTGAAGAAAAACCAAAAAGAAAAATTGGTTTCTTGAGAGGAAATGAGAGGGAATGAAAATTTCCGAGATTTCGTTAAATCAAGTGAATTTTTTTAAGAATATAGAAGATAGATATATGGAGCAATTATTAATGACAACAACAGGCGCAATTATCCCATTAATTATATCCTACAAAAAACCACATGTAAGAGTGGACTTGATCAATCCGAACTCACCAAAAGAGAGGGTGGAAGTTGATTTACCTCCGGTTCTCTATCACGGTACTGCTGGAATTTGTGTCGACATCTGGTATGAGAAGAATTGGATCGAAAGGCACAGCCTGTCATTGGCAAGTATTCCTACTGCTGCGGCCCAATATGCTTCATATGATGTTGATATGGTTGGCGAGCCTGAGTCCTATGATTTTTCAGAGGTTGATCTCCCTTGGTTTGTCGTTGTGCAAAACTTCTATAATCGACGAGCGCGGATTATGGCTAAGGAATTAGGTGCTCTTTCTGCCCGCGTTCGTGAAAATTATCTGGCCTTAGCAAGAGGAGAAGTTGTTAATTCGTTGGTCTTATTTGATCGGGATTTACTTTTGGGAATGTATAATGCTTCCAATAAAGTAAAAGCCCGTCATGATGAAGGTGATGGGGTATGTTTTGAGGTAGATATGAATGCTTTTCGATCAGGATTCTCTTTTCCATTTTTTGCAGTGATTGCCTGTCTGGATGTAAACGTTTCTCGACAGTCGTTTGCCTGGAGGATTTTTAATAGAGAATTGTGGGATGAGAATTTTTCAGAAGAACCTTTTTCACTAGATCGGGTTAAATTGCGTGTGCCTCTTACTCAAGAGTTTGGAGCGATGTTTTTATCAGATGATATTTTAACCGGCTCCCGAAAGGTTGTTGAAATAATTGAGGATTAATCTCTACATTATGTTTACTAGTATAGTCCCCCAAACCGTCAGAATAACATTTCCAAAAGCATAGGGCACAGTATAACCGAGTGCTGGAGCAGAAGAGTCTGCTTCTTCTTTTAGTGCATTCAATGCTGCGGTAACTGTTCCTGCTCCGGTTAGGGCGCCCAATAACAATACCGGATTGAGTTTAAGGATAAATTTACCAAAAAGCAGTCCAATTATCATTGGAGTCAGGGTTAATATTACTCCAGCAAAAAAGATGTTTACTCCGGTCGATTGAAGTGCCTGCAGGGCCCTTGGCCCGGCAGATAGTCCGACACTGGCAATAAAAAGGTTTAAGCCAAGATCGGTAAAGATCCATTGTGCGCCGCTTGGAATTTGTCCAAAAGTCGGATGAACTGATCTGAGCCAGCCAAAGATTAATCCAGAGACCAGTATTCCTCCCCCAACGCCCAGTGTGATTGGGATTCCTGCAACCGGAATTGCAATTAGACCGAGCAGAATTCCCAATACGCATCCCCAGCCGACAGTAATTAAATCGGTGGTTGAGGTCGGTCTCTCCGCATAACCTAAATAGTTGACAAATTTTTCAACATCCTTTTTTGATCCTGCTACCTGTAGAATATCGCATTTGTGCAGAACTGTGTTTTTTGTAAGAGGAAGCTCGTGCTGCTGACGGGATATTTTTCTCAAAAAGCAGCCATGGCCGTGTAGCGAACTTATTTCTCCCAGGGTTTTACCAACGGCATCTTTATTTAATACACAGATGCCGATTATTTCGCCGATTAAATCTACTGCCTCTTTGTCATCAATCTCTGGTCCGATTGTTTCTGTTAATTTCATAAGCTGACTGCGATCACCGACTACAGTTACAGTATCACCTTGTTGAATAACTGTGTCCGGCATAGGATCAATGACTTTCCCATTGCGCTTTATTCTGTCGATTACAATATTGTTGGGGAGCGGGGTTTTGGTAACACGATATGCGCGAAGGTTTAAACGTTTGCTCCAGGAAAATAGCTCTGGCGACATTTCCGCGGATCCACCCGACATCTCTTCTTCTAGTTTTTTCGCTTCTGCTTTGAGATTTATTCCCATTATACGAGGGATCAGTTTAAAGAAAACAATCAGTCCGGCAGTTCCAAAGATGTAGGTAATCGCATAAGCAATTGCTACATTTCCGTCAAGAATAGCTTTTGCCTGGGCGGTTATTGGGAGGTGATTAATTGCCCCTTCGGCTGTTCCGATCGCAGACGATTGAGTCATTGCTCCGCTTAATAAGCCGGCGACTGTCCCCCGATCAAAAGCAAAGAGTTTTCCAAGGATAATGGCAGTTACGAGTCCGGTTATTGCAACGACGACCGAAAGTAGAATGTAGTGGATCCCTTCTTTCTTTAATCCCCCAAAGAATTGCGGCCCGACTTTATAGCCGATTGCAAAGATAAATAGGGCAAAGCCGACGTTTTTTAATAATGGTGTAACGGCAATATTCATCTGTCCAAGAACCAGCGCAGCCAGGAGAACCCCTGCGGTTGATCCCAGATTAAATCCAAATATTTTAACTTTGCCGACAAAATAGCCGATCGCAATTGCCAGAAATATTACGATTTGGGGATAGCTTCGGCACAACTCAATTATCGAATCCAGCATTATGTTTTCCTCCACTGCTTATGATAATCTTCCAAAAGCTCGCTGATAGCTTTCCCTATTTTTGCATAAGCCTGGTCCGGTAGATTTGCCAGAGATACTCTGATCGACATGTTGGGTGCATCAAAGCCGCCGCCGTCCATTAGAACAACTGATTTCTTTTCTGCCAGGCGCACTACAAAATCAATTGGCTCAAATCTTTTAACCAGATAGTTAGCAAAATCCTTGCTGTACCTTGTTCTTGCCAGAGAGGGGATGTTGATAGTTGTGTAATAATGGGCGTCGTATTTATTTTCCGGGCAGGGCATTCCAACCGCCTTGTATAATGTTTTAAATCTTTTGCCGACAATTTGCTGGGCGGTCTTTTTATATTCACCTTTTTTGTCAATCAGGCAATACAGGGAGAAGAGGGACATTTGTACTTGCTGCGGAGTTGACAGCCCGGCGGTGTGGTGCAGGGCAACTGAGCGGCTGTCTGCAACCATGCGATCGATTAGTTTCATCTTGTTCGGATCAAGAATGACCGTACTATAGCGTTTGTAGAGTTCTTTTTTGGTTTTTTCGGGCAGGGCTGCAATCTTTTTATCAAAAACATTGTTTTCATGCATTGCAATCACTCCCAGGCGCCAGCCGGTTGAGCCAAAGTATTTTGAGTAAGAGTAAACCAGGATGGTGTTTAATGGCGCCGCAGCTGCCAGGGATTTAAAGCCGTTCACAAAGGTCCCGTAAACATCATCCGTTAAAAGGATTAAATCTTTTCTTTTGGTTCGTATTAATTTTGCAATTTTTTCTAATGATTCCGGCGCCATGCTGACAGAGGTGGGGTTGGAGGGGTTTACTAAAAAGAAAGCTTTGACCTTTGGGTCTTTCAGTTTTTCAATTTCAGAATCAGCATACTGCCAGTCGGAGTTTTCGTCCTGTTTTACTTCTAATTCGACAAATTCGTAGTCATTTAGATGAGGGATTTCAAGATATGGAGTAAAGATTGGTGTGCCAAGTGCGATTTTATCTCCTTTGTGCAATAATTTGTTTTCCATCAGGGTGTTAAAAATATAATCCATTGCTGCAGTCCCGCCTTCGGTTGCAAAAAGATCGAATTTACCGATATTTTTATTGCCAAACATCTCCTGCTCAAGATATTTGTGAACTATTTTTTCGGGATAAGTTAACATGCGGTCAGGGGTGGGATAGTGGTCTCCCAATATTGCATCAACCATTTCGAAGACAAAGTCTTCCGCATTAAATTTTAGTTCCTTCTCCGCATATTTAACGGCTTTAGTTAAAAAGGCAATGCCGGGAAGGGAGGCGTGATTTTTTAGGAAAGAATCAAATCTTTTTGCAACTCCTTTTTTATCCGGTGATCCTCCAAAACCGGGCAGGTCAATAATCCGTTTAGCTTCTTCAACTGCAAACAATCCCAATTGAAAATAAGCCTGTCTTGGTACGGTTGCAACCCAGTTAGGGTTTCCTCGTCCGGCATTTAGCATCATCCTTTCATGATTGGACTGCGACATTGATATCAATTTGTTTTTTAATTCAAAGGGGCTTAACTTCTTGTAACGTTTTTCTTCGGATATTTTCATGGTTTCCTCCTAAGGTTCTTGTTTGATTAATTTTAGTCTTTGGGAGGGTTTATTGCAAGGAGTATCCCAGGGCGGCCTTAATCGTATTTGTATGAATTGTTACCGTATCTTCTACATTTGGGGCATAGCCGCCGCCAAAGACGGTGGCAATCGGAATTTTTCTCGATCTTGCCTCGCCAATTACAATTTTATCCCTTCTTTTAAGTCCCTCAAAGGTTAGTTCTAAACTTCCTAATTGGTCTTCCTTATATGGATCAGCACCGGCAACGTATACAACTAATTCTGGTTTGAAATCATCCAAAATTCTTGGGATATTACCTGTAAGGTGAGAGAGGTATTCTTCATCTCCTATAAAATCACCAAAACCAATGTCTAGATTGCTTTTTTCTTTCATCGGATAGATGTTTTCTTCGTGAATAGAGAATGTAAAGACATTTTGATTTCTCTGAAAAATAACCGCAGTGCCATTGCCCTGATGCAGGTCGCCGTCAATTACCATGGCTCTCTTAATATCTCCATCTTGTATACAGCGCAAGATTCCGATTGCTATGTCATTTATAATACAAAAGCCTTCTCCGTGATCTGGAAAGGCATGGTGGAATCCTCCGCCAATATGAATTCCGATACCAGTTTCTAATGCGGTTTTACAGGTTAAAATTGTTCCTTTTGCGCAAATCTGGAGCACAGCAAAGAATTCTTTCATATAAGGAATTTCCATTGTAGCGATCTCCTGTTGCGTGAATGATCCGGTTTTAAGTTTTTCTAAATATTGTGGGGTATGTGCTAATAGAATATCCGCGTCTTGTGCCATTCCTGGTTCAACAAAATCTGCCTCTTTTGCAACTCCATCTTTAATCAAACGAGCCTGGATCTTTTGGTATTTGATAGTAGGAAAGACATGGTCGCCGATGTTTATGTGATATCTTGGTGAGTAAAATAGTTTCATGTTTGTTCCTCCTGACATAATATCATACGATAATTTGAAAAATTTCAGGCAATTTTAAAGCGCAATAAATAATGCTATAATTTATTCGTGATTGAAAAACTCGGTAAATTTATAATCAAAAACTATATTTGGGTCCTGATTGTCTCTCTCTTCATCACTATCCTCAGCATTTATGGGATCTCCAAACTCAAGATGGAGACCCAGATGACCGACATGCTCCCCGGCGAGGCAAAAGAGGTTAAGCTCTTTGAATATGCAATGGATAACTTTACCGGCATGGAGTCGGTTATTGTTGCAGTCGAGGGTGACAAAAAAGATATTATTTCCTTTATTAATGAAGTTGCACCTAAGATTGAAGAAGTCCCCGGAATATATGATGTTTTGTATAAAACAGATACCGAGTTTATTGAAAAAAACAACTTAATCTTGGCCGGGGATCCGGATGAACTTAGAAAGATTTCGGGGATGCTAACCGCTTCGAGTTTGCAGGGTTTTGTGAAGGGGTTAAACGATAATCTTGAACAAACCTATACTGATTCTGGTGATTCAAAAAAGCTTAGCAAAGATAAATCACAGGTCTTAAGATTTTTAACTACAATTCAAAACTTTGTTAAGACCTTTGGTGGCAGTAAGGCTACTATCCCAGCAAGTGATCTAGTTGAATTATCGAGTGAATTTGTGCGAGGGCCAAAATATATGATTTCCCATGACGAAAGCATGGGAATTCTGATGGCAAAGACCTCAATTGATATCGCGGATATGGGGCAAATATCTGTAGTGACCGATGGAATAGAGGATATTTTAGCGGATAGCGCCGCTAAATACAATGTGCGGGCTCAAATCGCAGGAAACGTTGCTCTGCAAAGGGACGAAATGAGATATACCACTGCAGATATGAATCTTACCTCTATTGTCTCTTTGGTGCTGATCTTAATAATTTTCTATATTGGTTTTAGAGTAATTCGTTATTCATTATTAGCGGTTGTTCCTTTAATTATTGGTATTATTTGGGGACTTGGCTTTACCTCTTTTACGATTGGATCGCTAAACATAATGACAACCATGATGGTAGCAATTTTAATCGGTCTGGGGATAGATTATGCTATCCATGTTATTGCCCTTTTTACCGAAGGCCGCAACAAGGGGATGGATGTTGACAGCTCTTTGCAAATGGTTTTTGACAAGGCTATGCGGGGAGTAATTACCGGATCAGTTACTACTGCCCTGGGCTTTTTTGTGTTTACCTTAAGCAGTTTTGAGGCATTCCGTGAATTCGGCTTTGTTCTGGGCTGCGGTATTTTAACAACCTTATTGGCTTCTATCTTTGTATTACCGGCACTCTTAAAAATCTTTCACTTTAAAATTAAAAAGGTAGAGGTAAGAGATAAGTTTGGCGATCAGCTCTTTCGTTTTGAAAATTTTCTCTCCAAACGAGCCTTTTTTGTTGTTGTCATAACTTTTTTAGTTGCTGTTATTTGTGCAGTTGCTATTCCGCGGGTTAGTTTTACAAGGAATTGGTTAGATATCGAGCCTAAGGGGATGCCCAGTGTTGAGATAGAGAAGATAATAATTGATAAATTTGATTTTAGTTCGAGCAGCTCACTCTTTATCAACAAAACCCTTGATGAGTCAGATCGATTGAAAGAAAAAGCCGAGGATCTCTCAACTGTCGGATTTATTGATTCTATTTCACAATATGTTCCGGAAAAGAGGGAGCAGTTGGCCCGGATGAAGGTTGCGGCAAGGATTAAGAGCCTGGCAGCAAGAAGGCCGGATAATGATATTGATATTCCTGGTTTAAGAAAACAGATGACCAGGCTCAAAAATAATATTATTGAATTGAGCGATTTGGCATATATTGGAGGAGAGAAGAAACTGGTTAGAAAGTGCGATGCAATTATTAAGTCAAAAATATTTACTGTGGCAGATGATATGATCGGCAAAAATACTGCCTGGATCAGGCATTTTCAGAAAGTTTTTATCCGCAATCTTGCAGATAAAGTAAGAAATACCAACAGCTCAAAAGTGATTACCCTGGCGGATGTACCAAAAGATATACGCGAGAGCTACATTGGAAAAGATGGGGCGTATTTAACTCAGGTTTATCCGACCGATGATCCCTGGCAGGTCGATTTTCAGGAGATTCATCTTGCCCAGTTAAAAACAATTAATAACACCGGAACCGGGATGGTGCAGATGATTATTCAGATTATGGAAATATCTGGTCGAGAGGGGAGACGGGTAATGATGCTGACGGTATTGTTTATTTATATTATCTTGTTGATCGATCTTCGATCTTTCAAGTTTGCAACCTTTGCCATGCTGCCGATGGGTTTAACTTTAACTATTGTCTTGGGAATTATGGGTTGGTTTGGTCTAAAGTTTAATTTTGTTAATGTTTTGGCTCTGCCGATGATTATTGGAATTGGTGTTGACGACGGGGTACATCTGATACACCGTTATTTACTAGAAAAAAACCTATCGCCGGCAATAAGAAGTACCGGCCGGGCAATTACCCTGACAACTCTTACTACCGCTGCGGCATTTGGGTCTATGCTTTTGGCAAAATATCGCGGATTTAGCTCTTTTG
>JABMQY010000029.1 GCA_013202975.1 Candidatus Saganbacteria bacterium | reverse complement strand
TCCCCCAACTCGTCCCGCTGAAAGCGGGACTCGTAAATCCAAATGTCAAAATCCAAAATCCCAAACACACCTTTTAGCACAAAGTCCTGCTCCGTCCTCCTACGACGAACTTCGGGGAGATAAATTCACGAAGGGCAGATTATTTCTAACTATTTGCATTTTTGTTTGGTTTTAGAGATAATTACACAGCCCTTTCTGCAGAGGGCAAAAACTTATTTCTTAGGAGGTAATACATGACAAATCACGGAACGTTTATATGGAATGAGCTTGATACCCCAGACCAAAAAAAGTGTGGGGAATTTTATTGTAAACTTATCGGTTGGACCAAGAAAGAAATAGATACAGGTCCAATGGGAACTTACACTATATTTCAGCATGATGGAAAAGATGTTGCTGGAATGATGAACCCCACCGGCCCAATTGATGCTCCCCGTTGGAGTGCATATATTGCAGTAGACAACGTTGATGAATGTGCTTCAAAAGTAGAAGCCCTTGGAGGCAAGATTTTGGTCAAACCACATGATATTCCAGATACTGGTCGTGTTTGTATGCTTTCCGACCCTGCAGGAGCAGTTATTTGCTTAATGCAACAGATTTAATAAAATAGTTGCGAAACTCGCCCACGAAGCCCAGAAAATCATAGAGACAAGTTTTTAGCTGCTCCAATAAAACCTGGGAATTTAGCGCCTATTCCGGCCGGACAAGACAGAAAGCCCTTTCCTTGTTTTGCTATTTTCCTAGCAACTCTGTCTGATAACTCTCCAACATCCTAAGCCCCAGAACAAGGATAAATTAAAACTTCATCATTGTGACAACAATCTGCCATCTCACTTCCTCTTCTCTTATTTGTTTTCTTCCTGTATCCAGGTTTTTATTTGTTCCGGTTTTGGCAATGGCTTACCAGAATGTTTCACTTTTTCATTAATAACCAAACCAGGAGTCATAATAATATATTTACCAATCTCGGCAATATCAGCCACCTTGGTAATTGCGGCTTCGACATTAAGTTCATTCAACGCTTCCTTTACCCTTCGTTCAAGTTCTGCACAATTAGGACACCCTGGACCCAATACTTTTATTTCCATTTTTTATTTCACCCCCATTACCTTAAAATCTCTTCCGACATATTTTTCCATAACAATCCCAATTATCACAAAGACAAGCAGGGAAAAGAATGTGCGCAGGATAGAAAACCTTAAACCCAAAAAACCGATTTCAAAAGTCAGCATGGGAATTTTCAAACAACTGAAGGCTCCGAGGTATATGAATACATTCCTGACACTCGCCCCTTTTTTTGAAAGGAGATAAGCTACTGGAAAAGCACTGTAGAGCGGTCCGGCCTGGAACGTAGCAAAAAGTATGACCCACAATGTTCCGGTAATACCTGTCCCATGGCCAATATGCTTTTCGAGCTTTTCTTTGGGCACCCAAACATCAAACAGACCGACCAGTAAAAACATCAGCGGCAGAAAAGTAATCATCTCAATAAAAAAACGATTAAAATTGGAATAAATTTTTACCCCCGGTTCAAAATCAAGAAAAAGCGAGCCAGCCAAAAACAGGACCAATAAAACTACCCAAAAATATTGTTTAAGTAATTTATTTATCATTTAATAAATACTCCAATCAACAGACCAATAACCAATGCACCGATAAAACTCAATGCATTTCTCATAATGGCCGCTTTTCTCCCAAAATATTTAATCTCAATCGGCAGGGTAAGCATGCCCACCATCATTAAGGTAGTGATAAAAACGGCTACAACCGTATAACCAACCCCCCGACTAATAAGCAACCCTGACAAAGGATAGGCTACAAAACCGGGAATTAAGGAAATTGAACCTACCAGTGCCGCACCCATAACACCAAAAAAACCGCTGCCGACCCCAAGGTATTCGGTAATAGCCTTTTCTGGTATCAGATAAAGAAAAACACTGGTCAGGAATATTACAATAAAGACTGCCGGCAGAAGGTTTAAAAACATAATCCCTCCGCGCTTTACTCCCGCAAGTGTTTTTTTCCGGCTAACGAGAAACGAAAGAATCAGGCAAATAATCGAAACCACAATAAGTATCTGCATTATCTCCCCTGCACCGCCAGGATTACCATCTTTGTTTTTGCCTTTATGCTGCGCCATTTGGCTTCTTTTGGCACAAAAGCAGACAGCCCGGTCTTTAAATTTTTTCTTTTACCGTCAACAATGATTGTTCCATTACCATTTATTGCGTAAAAAAGCACATCATGTTCCATTTTGCAGGGAGGAATTTGCTGTCCGGCGGATAGACAGGTTACTTGAGCTTTTAAATGGCCGTGCTCAAGAAAAACTTTTTTGAAGACCCCTTTTTTACTGAACTCCGCGGCATTTTTAAGGTCGAAAGTATTAAGCATTTTTATTTACCCTCCTAAAATAAGATAGAGACCTCCCAGAATAACCAGAGCACCGCAAATTCTTTTAACGATAATGGTTCCCCGAGACCTTTCATTCCAGTTTAAGTAATGTTGGACAACTTCAGTCGAGGTTCCGGCCAGCACAATGACAGAACAATGGCCAATAGCATAGGCCATAATCAATACCAGGCCAAAAATCAAATTAGCAGACGAGAGGTTAAAGACTATTGCCAGAATCGGTGCCATGTAGGCAAAAGTGCAGGGACCCAACGCTAAGCCAAAAATCAGACCAAGGATAAAAGCAGCCAAAATTCCTTTTTTTTGATACACTGGCTGGTTCCCCAAACCAAATGAAGGAAACGGAATAACATCCAGTAAAGTCAAGCCAACAAAGATAAATACCACGGCAACAAAATAACTGCTCCAAGCACCAATATCTCCCAATATCCTGCCCATAAGTCCAGTGATAAGTCCAATTGCCATAATTGAAACAAGGATACCAGAGGAAAAAAACAGGGAAATCATAAATGCCTGCCGAGTAGATATCTTCCCTTGACCATTAACAAACCCAACAATCAACGGGATGCTGGCCAGGTGACAGGGACTAAGCAGGATACTAAGAATCCCCCAGATAAGGGCGGCCAAAATTGCCAGCCCGGATGAAGAAGATACCGTAACAGTTAACCATTCAAACAATCCCAGCAACATTATTTTACCCCCCTGAGCTCCAGCACTTTGACCAACTCATCTTTGGGGAAAAACCCCACATGGCGGTAAAATTCCTCGCCGTTATCATCAAGAAATACCTGCGTCGGAATTCCGCGAACACGGTATTTTTCGGCATAAGGCTGGCCTTCGTCAGTCCAAACATCGTAAAAAACAACCTTAACTTGACCTTTATACGCTTGAGCGACTTCGTCTATAATCGGTTGCATCATTTTGCAGGGAATACATTTAACAGAACCTAGTTCAATAAAAGTAACTTTTAATTTTTGTGCAGGTTTATCCGAAGGTTTTGCCGTCAGCGCTTTCGTTTGCACCTGAACTGCTTCAGAAGTATCCTGATGAACAGTTTTTGTCTCTTTATCTTTATCATCACACCCAGCAACCACTAAAAACAATAAAAAGATTATCAGCAGTCTTGGAACCAAGTGTCTTTTCATTTTAAAAAAAACTCCCATATATCATTCCCGCCAGAGTCGACATAACAACTACTAAAAAGACATAAACCAACATCTTTCGCGTGCCAATAACGCTCCTAATCACCAACATGTTCGGTAAGCTTAATGCAGGCCCAGCTAAAAGCAGGGCCAGAGCTGGCCCCTTACCCATGCCAGCACCTAACAAACCTTGCAGGATAGGAATTTCAGTTAAAGTCGCGAAATACATCAAAGCTCCGGAAACCGAAGCAAAAAGATTAGCCCAGAGTGAATTTCCTCCGACCAGCATTTCAACATACCCTGAAGGTATTATCCCGTTGCCGGTGCCCGGTCTCCCCATTAAAAATCCGGCAGCCAGAACACCCAAAAATAACAAAGGAAATATCTGTTTAGCAAATTCCCATGTGGATTCGACCCAGCTCTTCCTTTCGTCAGATTCAAACCAACTGAAGGTTTGCCATAACAGTAGCAATAGAACAAAACCAGTAAAAAACCATTTAAACTCAAAAAGAAGGTTCCACGCTCCGGAAGGAAAATCTGTCTTTGTCCAGGTAGCAAAAAGCAGAACAAAAATCATGGTCATAAAATATGTAATAGTTTTACTCAAAGGACGTTTTTCTTCCGGCAGGGACTTGAACATCGCCTCGTTGGATTCATGCTTGGCTTTTTCCTCATGCCGATAGATAAAGGCCATAATTAAACCAATGATAATCGAAAAAGAAATAGCACCAATTGCCCGCGCCAAACCTAGCTGCCAACCTAAGACTCGTGTGGTTAAAATTATCGCCAGTATATTTATAGCTGGCCCCGAATAGAGAAAAGCAATTGCCGGCCCAAGTCCTGCTCCTCTTTTCCAAATGCCGGCAAAAAGAGGTAAGATAGTGCAGGAGCAAACCGCCAAAATTGATCCAGAAACGGAAGCAACACTATAAGACAAAAACTTATTGGCTTTTGCCCCAAAATACTTAAGAACAGACGCCTGAGAGACAAAAACAGAAATAGCCCCAGCAATGAAAAAGGCCGGGATTAAGCAGGTTAAAACATGAGCCCGGGCATAGTCTTGAAGCATTAAAAATGCTTCCATAATTGCCGATTGGATGCGGAGATTGGAAAAAGGAACATAATACGCCAGTAGAAATCCTAAAAGTATTAATATAAACTTTGTTCGCTCTTTCATTTACTTGCTCCTTTTTATGGTTAAGCCAATAGTTTTGTCGAGTGATAATCTTTTGATAAGCTTAAGATTAAGCGAATAATGTTGCCAAAGTCCTTCTTTTCTACTTTTTACTAGGCCAACTTTTTTTAAATAGGCCAAATGTCGTGATACTTTGGGTTGGCTAAGTTTCAAGGCTTGAAAAAGTTTGCAAACACATTGCTCGCCGGACACAAGCAGTCTGATTAGCCTTAGCCTAGTATCATTGCTTAAGGCACGAAATATCTTAGTTAGTTCATTTTTTTGCAATATATTCACCTATCCATATATAGTCTAGTTAAAACTGTGTGTGTTGTCAATGCTTTTGGCTATGCAAAGATATAGGAGTCTTGAAAACAAGCAGGATTGACCATGAGAAAGTTCCGAAACTCCTCCACGAAGCCCAACTCGTCCCGCTCAACGCTGGACTCGTAAATCCAAATCTGAACTTATAAATTCCTCTTTTTATACTTCATGACCCCGTGAACCATTTTACCGAACTGGCGGTCTTTGTGGCGTTTTTCAAGCTTTGTCATTGCATAGTAATCGGCCTCTTTTTTAAGTTTTAAATAATTCAAATACCTGTTTTTGTCTAACTCGCCAGATTCGACTGCTGCCAAAATCGCACAACCGGGTTCTTGGTTGTGGGTGCAGTCCGTAAATTTGCAGGCAGTTGCCAATTTGCTAATTTCATCAAAAACACCCTCCACCCCTTCTCCTGTATCAGTAAGTCCTACCTCCCGCATACCTGGGTTATCTATTACCATCCCGCCATTTTTCAGAACAAATAATTCCCGGTGGGTGGTGGCATGTTTTCCTTTTTTAGTGCTGAGACTAATGTTTTGAGTTTTTAAGATGTTTTTGCCAAGTAGTTTATTGATAATAGAGGATTTTCCAACTCCGGAAGAACCCAGCAAACAGTAAGTTTTTTGTTTTTTTATTGATTTCGCAAACTCAACCATGCCGTTATCACTAAGCACGCTGGTTGTTAGAACCTCTATTTTCTTAAATCTGTTTTTTGTTTGAAAAACTTTCTCAGCAAGTTCTATTTTAGAGATTAAATCAATCTTATTTAAAACAATAACCGGCTTAATCTTCCCTGCTGTAGCCAGACTTAGATATCTTTCAAAACGGTTTAGGTTAAAATCACGGTCAACCGCCTGTATAATAAATGCCACATCTATGTTAGCAGCAATAACTTGTGCTTCGTCTTTTCCGGCAGCCTTTCTTTGTATAAAAGTCTTTCTGGGTAATATTTCGTGGATTAATGCGTGGTCACTCTCAAACTGAGATATCCTGACCCAGTCCCCAACTACTGGATAGTCAGCTTGCTCGGAAGCGGTATACATCATTTTGCCAGAAATCTCTGCCAATAATTCCTTATTCTCAATTCTTACTTTATATTTTCCCCTGTAATGGGCAACTATCCTGGCTTGTTTCATGTATGGATAAATTATAACATGACTAGGTTCCGAAACTTGTCCACTAACCCTAACTCGCTGTATGCTATAATTTCCCCATAGTAAGAAGGATAGTGAGGGGAAATAAAGATGAAGTGCAATCACAGTCTTATGAAACTCATACTGCTTTTATTGGTCGGAATACTTTTCCTCTCCGGTTGCGGACAGGGAACAACCAGTACCTCATCGGGCAATATAAACTCAAGACTCCTCTACTCATTTAGCCAGGGCAGCGCTGGTTTTTATTATGCCTCACCAACCTTGGTTGGGGACTATATATATATTGGGACTTCAAGAAAATTTCAAAATGCCCACGCAGATGACAATTACTTTTTTAAATTAGATAAAAGTTTAAATAAGATCTGGGAGTATTCCCTTGGAACCATGGAGGTCAGGGGGAGTGCGGTGCTGGACAGCTCTGGAAACATTTATTTTGTAGTTGAGGTTGGGAAGATACCAGATAACGCAGAGATTGCTACCGATTATCTCTATTCGCTCGATAGCAGCGGCAGTTTTAGATGGAGAAAACTGATCAGGCCGCCGGGAGGAATGAACACCACCGGAGTGTTCACTCCGGCAATAAGCACTAATGATGTGATCTATGTTGGGGGAGATAAATTTTATGCTTTTAACTCGGATGGCACAACCCGTTGGACCTATGGATCAAACATGGTTATTAGAACTGCTCCGGCGATCGATTCGTCCGGCAATATCTATTTTGGTGCTCCCGGGTCCAACTTTACTATCCCGGCAGCAGTCTACTCTTTAACCGCCACCGGAGCCGCCCGTTTTGTCTCCGTGGTTGGGACGATAAATGATATTCACTTTACCTCAAGTCCAGCTTTTTCAACCGATGAGACTAAAATATATATTGGATTTAATGATATAGTCTATTGCTTTAGCACAACCGATGGAAGCACGGTCTGGAGCTTTACCCCTCCCGGAATCCAGGGTGATTTTAATGCCACCCCGGCAGTGGACCAAAACAATAATATTTATTTTGGGACTAAAGCTAATCAGGGGAGCGTTTTCTATGCAATAAAAGCGGACGGTTCAGCCCTGCTCTGGAAGAATGAGATCAACGCCGACCTCTATTGTTCTCCGTGCTTGGGGAACAATGGCATAGTCTATGTTGGCTCTGAATATTCCGGAAATGAACAGCGGCTGCACGCAATGAATATCACAACCGGGGCTACGGTCTGGTCATCCTATCTCCCCTATGACACAACCTGGTGTTCGCCCGTTCTTTCGGATGAAGGGATTTTATATGTCGGAACAATGTCAGAATTGGTTCAGGGAAAGCTTTACGCTTTTCAGACAACTTCAACCGGACTGCTCTCGAATGCCGGATCGCCCCGCTTTCACGGTGGGAATGCAAGTACAGGTAGAAGGAATTAAACTTATCGATGCCCAAAACAATCAAAGGAGGAAAAATATGAAAATCGCGGCCGTAAAATTCGGGCTCATTATTCTCTTACTAACTCTCCCTCTAAATGGTGCCTTTGGTATGGGACAAAATCCATCTACCATAAAAACCGATAGAGCTTCCGATACAACAATTGTTCAAAACCTGGAAGAATTGCTGGAGAACACTCCAGAACTGAAGAAGCAAATTAATAAATCATTAAAATTCCTCGGTAAATCTTCATACTGGCAAAATAAGTCGAGCAAAGATTTTGTGGAGTTTTTCAAAGAATGGCGGGTTTATAATCCCACTCCGACCGCCCCGGGAAAGTACATCATGCTTTTTGATGAACTTGCAAACTCCAAAGCAGGGGAAATCCTATTCAATAACAATGTTTTTAGCTCCTGGTTTATCGCCTTTCTCAATGCCCGGGGACAATACCTTGATACCAACTCGTCTGCCGCGACGATGGACCAGTGGATGTCGACCCCGCTTGTAAAAATGTATGATTATGTTATACCAAAAGGTGGTTTTAAGAACTTTAATGATTTTTTCCTGAGGCCGCTCAAGTCAAGTGTTCGGCCGCTCGGCGGCAAGAATGATTCCGCGGTGATTGTCTCTCCGGCGGATGGCAGTATCTGCCAAATCTACGCAGAGAACCTCGACAAAAATCTCACTATAAAAAGGGATGTCATTAATATTCGACAGGCGCTTAATAATAGTCCTTATGCGAACAGGTTTATTGGCGGATCAGTTTTGGATATACTATTATGGTTTACCAACTATCATCGCTTTCACGCCCCTGTATCCGGCAAGATTGTTGAGGTCGGCGAATACGCCGGATCGTATAATTACAACTTTAGTAATGTAAATTGGTACCAGCAACTGGCAAAACACAAACGATCCTGTTATATAATTGAAACCAAGAAATTTGGTTTGGTGGCCATGATTCCGGTTGGTTTCTGGGGCGTGGGATCTATCATAACTGATCCCAAAGTTAAGGTGGGCAGTTACATTAAGAAAGGGGAAGAAATTGGCCATTTTAAATATGGCGGTTCCTCCATCCTCTTAGTCTTTGAGCCTGGGGCTGTAAAACTTACCCTTCCTATCCCGGCAAAGATCAGCGGGGATGATGGGCATCCCGTTAATGTTCGGCAAGAGATTGGAGTGGCGAAATAAAACACTTTCTGGTTTTATTAATAATCCTTCTTTTCTCTGGCTTTGCTGTGCTTAGCAGAGCAGATGCCTTACCTCTAGAGCGAGAAATGATGGTAAATTTTCACCTAAGTGGACCATCATTATACTTTAACAATAATCCTGAAAGAATGCCTTTTGAAGGAATGGTTAGTTTATTTACTAAAAGCGTAGACCTTGGAATAAATTTTTCTTATAGTCAGAAGGGGGGATATAGAAAAACAGGATTAGGGATTGAGCGTCGGTATCAAACAGGCTTGAGATGGAGGATTGTGACATATCAAAATGAGCACCCGACAAATAATACAGAAAGCTATGCTCTTGAAGCAGGTTATATATTACCAAAAGAAATTGTCTTCGGTTATTTAGATCTGGCAGTCGGACATGAATTTTCTGTTCAAGCCAGCAACCCAGGCCCCTATTTAAAACTTGGCTGGAATTATCCTATTGCTTTTGGGCCAGAGTATAAGAAAAAAAAGTGGAGCCTGATTATAGATGACCAAGAAGCTGGGCTTTTAGGGTGGGTACATGATTTTTGGCTTAGCCCGGACGGAAAAAGAATGGCCTATAAGTTTAGCCGTGACGGCTGGAAATATATGGTGATAGACGGCAAAAAAAGCCAATCCTATTATGATGTAGAGTTTTTGGGCTTTAGTCCTGACAGCAAAAGAAGCGCTTATGTAGGACGGACCAAATATTCGCGAGATAAACTTGGACATAAAATTATTCAGGAAGTGCCGATTCTGAAAGCATTAGATGCAGTTGGCTCGATGTATTCTTACAGAAGCAGCGATCATGGTAAAATAATTACCTTCAAATCTTCTCTGATAGTTGATGGCAGGATAATGAAAAAGGTTCCGTGGTTTGCAGATAAAAATGGGGGGAAGATTAAAACAACAACAACTGTGAACCTAAAACATTTCACCTACTTCTTAAGTCCGGATGGTTCAAATCGTGCATATATAAAAAAAAGCGGAAAAAAAGTTTTTGTGGCCGTTAATGGAAAAAAGAGTGAAAAGTTTGATAGGGTGGATAAGTTTACATTCAGCCCTAACGGTAAAAGATTCGCCTACGTGGCAAACAAAAAAAACACAAGCTATCTAATTATAGATAGAAAAAAAACAGTGTTATGGGGCAAAGTATCTAGTATTATATTTAGTCTTGATGGAAAAAGAATAGCCTATACACTAAGTCAGGGCACAAGAAATTATATTGTCATAGATGGGATAATAAGCGGACCATTCGAGAGTGTTGATTTGCCTCTTTTTAGCCCGGACGGAAAGAGGGTAGCCTATAAGGCAAAGGACTTCAAAGAAGGAAGCTGGGTGTTTATTGATGGAAAAAAGAAAGGTCCCTATCATAGGGTTAGCAATTATAAATTTAGCCCTGACAGTAAAAAATTTGCATATACTATTTTTAAATGAAAATAAGGCAGATCTCTAAAACTTGAGAAATTTGACTTCAGAATAACCGGAAGGTTTCTTTTGCGGCTGCGCTCTTTGCGGTTCAGAATAAGGACGCACCGGTTTATCCGGTACCATTTTCTGCAAGGGCTTACTACTCTTATCCTTTATCAAAGGATGTGAAAAGGACGAAGAAGGTTTAGGTTTTGACCTTTCTGGTTCCATAGAAAACAAAGGCTGGTACTCTATCTTTTCTTCAATAACAATAGGCTTGGGGGCTTCGGCCTTAAAAACCAGATTACCCTCTTTTACCTTTTGAAGGGTTTTTAGCCCGATTTCTGATCCCTTTCGAGCCCCCTTAATGTACTTATGATTAACCTGCATTGACTCAACAATTTGAGTAAAGGAGCCTTCCTTCGTCTGAAATTTAATGAAATCACCAATCTTTAAAGAGGATTTTAGTTTTATGACGGCAACATTTATCTTATCAAAATAATGGGTGACAGCACCCAATGGGCGGGGAGTCCGTTTTTTACGAGTTGTTTTTTTTATCTTTTTCGATCTCATAAATCTTCTCCATCAGCTTAGCATATTCAACTGAAAATTCAACATCCCGGCGTGCCATCAC
>JABMQY010000028.1 GCA_013202975.1 Candidatus Saganbacteria bacterium | reverse complement strand
CCCCATTTCAACCAGTTTTTCAACATTAACAAGCTCATAATGAACCAACCCGGACTTTACCAATATCTTTTTTATTTTTCGTTCAAGATAAGCCTGGATTAACAATTTTGACTTAAATTCCAGATACTGCGGCAGCCCCATTTTTTCGCCCATCAGTTTATTTTGAATCAAATAATCGACATAGTGCAGCCACTCAAGCACCGGAGCCTTTTTTGCAATAATTCCCCTTTTGTTTAGCCGCTCGATCAGAGGACCGCAAGAAAAATCGTCGCGGCGGGCAAAGATCTCTCCTAAAATAGAGACAACTTTTGCATCATCCAGCTTTGCTTGAAGCTTAATCTTTGACAAACGAACTGCCGCCTCCTCAAGAACCTGATACAAGTTTTTTGAATTATTTTCAAAAGACCTAATAATCTTCTTCCACTCGCAATCAAAAATCTTTTTAGCCTCTTCCTTATCACAGGCCAATACCTTTAAGCTGTTTAAGATATCATCCATCACATCAGAAACAACTGCCCCCTTTAAAAGATTAATAGAGGACAAAACCCCCATCCCCCCATAACCATTTTCGCTGGTTAGGGTTAATAGGGCTGTATTTTCATAGCGGTTCTTTTCTATTAAACGATTCAAATAGACCGAATACTGTCCAAAACGGCAGTTGCCAGAGGTAGTCGGCATAAAAAAGGCGGTCAGCTCATTTTGATCTGTTCGATCCTCTAAATACTTTACCAGACTGCCGCAACACAGGATTAAAGGGAGACATTCTTTACACGAAGTATTTTTTCTACCCTTAGATAAAACAACAGAATCCGCAACCGGGAGCGCCTTTGCCTTAACCCCCAACCCGCAAAAACAGGCAGCCAGGACTTCGGAGCCCAATATCCCCATAGATGGAAAGACCACCTGTACCCTGGGATCGGTCAAGGGATATTCATCTCCTGAAGCTGTTTGAAAATAGACCTTCTTATCCTTTTTAAAAACAGTTTGGGCTTTTACAAAATCTGGTTCATCAATTTGGGGATTATTAAGTTTTTGATATCTTTCAACAATGTCAAGAAAAGCCTCAACCCGGGTATTAATCCCGGCATCAGCAGTATGGCTGTCTAGCTCAAGAGTTAGAGATGGCTTGTTTTTCATAATATCTCTAAAGTAGGCGACTAAAAAAGAATCCGGGCCGCAGCTAAAATTGGTAACATAGGTCCCAAAAAGCTGGGGATGCTTTGAAACAAAATTAGAAGCCCTTAATATATCCTGGCCGCTGGCCCAACAGGATTTATAGGTGCAGTCCTCACCCTCAAACGGCAGGCAGTCAAAAGGGATAACCAGATGCCCGCGGCTTGAAAATTTTTCTGGTATTCCCATGTTTGCTTCGTCTGCAAAAGAGTTGTAGGAGCGGCCAAAAACAACAATCCCGATAGATTCTTTGTTTTTTTCTAGATATTCAAGCGCCTTCTTTCCCTGCTCTTTTCTAAAAGAAAAGAATTCCTTTTGTTTTAGGAGGGCCTGGTCAAATGCTTTCTCTGCAAGATTTTTATTTATCCCAAATCTCTTAACCATCCGGGCAAAAACATGTCTTTGGGTCTCCCATCCGCGGTAAAAATCCAAAACCGGCATTAAAAATTTATCCTGATATTCCTTAAAACTGCTTTTTATAAAATAGGGCTCACTCTGCAATAAAAAGCAGGTACACTGGTATTCTTTTTGATAGCTGATACTGTTTTCTACATGCAGCTCAACTATATGGGGGATAAATATATAATCAGCCCCCTTCTTAATTAAATCCATTACATATCCGTGCGCAATTTCGGCCGGGAAGCAAAAAGAGGCAGAGACCCGCTTTATCCCTTCGGGATCGATATTATCAGGAAGGACAATCTTAAAACCGAGCTCATTAAAGAAATGATAAAACAAAGGAAAAAGGGTATTAGTAAGAAAAGCTTTTGAAATGCCAATGCTGATCGCCTTCTCTTTATTTTTATCATCTCGCCGATACAGTCTCTTTTGCCGCTGCTTTATTTGGTTTTTTTCTCCGGTAGAAACCTCGGCCTTCCCCCCCTGGTTATAGTATTTATCACAAATCCCGCCAAAAGGAATTTTTTTGTCCGCAACATTTATCATATTGATTTCGCAGTTGCGGTCGCACTTCTCAGCCCCACCCTTGCAACGGAAGCTTTTTCCATAAGAAAAGCTTCTGACGCTAAGCTCCTGAAGATCAAATTCCTGGGGATCCAACAACCCCATTTCAATTTTATTTTTCACCTCCAGGGCTACCCCGAATGCCCCCATCAGGCCGGGTTCCGGAGGAACAATTATTGGCTTCCCAAGAATGTTAGCCATGGCCAGAGGGACCGCCTTGTTATAGCAAACCCCTCCCTGCATAAAAATCTTTTTCCCTACCGTCCGGTTCATCACGACTTTGTTTAAATAATTAAAACAAATCGAATAAACCAATCCGGCCAAAATTTCATTGCTGGAGAGATTTTCCTGGGATGCATTTTTGATATCACTGCTGACAAAGGCCGAACACTGATCACTAAAATTTGGAGCCCGATCAACAGTCAGAGCCCCCTGCGCGATATCTTTGTAATCCACATCCAGGTTTTCCAGGGCCGCTTCTTCTAAAAAAGATCCGGTACCGGCAGAACAGGCTTCGTTCATTGCATAATCGGCCGGAACACCATTGATCAAATAAGTATATTTAGCATCCTGGCCACCGATTTCAAAAATTGTATCCACCTCTTTATCAAAAAAGGCCGCGGCAGTTGCGTGGCTGATTATTTCATTAATAATCCCCTTAGTTTGGGCATGCAGGGCGGCAATATATCTTCCCGACCCGGTAACCCCAAGCCCGATTATTCTAACCGGTTTGTCCAGCTGTTTTAATACGCCGGAATAGCACTCCCTTGAAGCCTGAACCGGGTTTCCATTAGTGCGCAGGTAAATCGACGCCAGTATCTTTTTTTCGCCGGAACTAACTATTACCGCTTTGGTAGTAGTAGAACCGACGTCCAGTCCAAGGATGCATTCTTCGTTTTCCTTTGGACTTCCCTTTTCTATCTGGCCAAACGTAACCAGGCTCTCGGCCTTTTGTATCGCAGGAAGAAAACCAAAAGAGGACCGGCCGGATAAAATTTTATCTAAGGATTTAGCAGAAACCTCATTTTGTAAGGCATGGCAGGCCGCCCCCAGGGCTTCGAAATAATTTGCCTCTTTGGGAATGTGGAAATTCTTCACCTTTCTCTTAAGGAGGGTAGTAACCGCATGGTTTTGGGTAACACCTCCAATAGCAATAAAATCCCTTAATTCCATTTTGCCGATAAGCTCAAGAACCTTCTCCGCGATCATTAAGGATAATCCGTGCACCACCCTTTTTGAGGGAATGCCCTTATTAAGAGCATGAGTGCAGTCACTCTTGCAAAAAACAGAACAACGCCCGGAAACCTTATAAGGCTCGGATTCAAGAGGATTGTCTAACGCCTGTTCAAGGCTCAGATTCATGCGCCCAATTTGCTGCAAAAAGAAGGCTCCGGTTCCTGAGGCGCATTTATTTCCGGTACGCACATCAACGATGTTGCCCTCTTTGTTTAATTTGTAGAGGACAAAGTTCTCACTGCCAAGACTTACTATCCCCTGGTAATGGTGCCTATTTGTACCCTGGTGAAAAGCCAAAGCGTTTTCTATTGCTTCCGGCTCAGTAATTGTTGGCGTCTGGATAAATTCCTTAAATCTCCGTCCGGTCAGGGCGGCATATTTGATATCTGAAAGATCGATTTTTTTAAGCAGCTCTTTATATTTTGCCAGAGGATTGCCAAAGTGGGGCTCAACAATTATGTTGGATATTAAGACAGTGCCGTTTTGTTTTTGAAGCTCAACAATTTTTATATACGAAGCCCCGAGGCAAATACCCAATGATTTAGTCATTTCTATATCCTATTTTACCTCAAAAACACTTGTACTAAAAGCCCAGCGTGATATAATTCGCTCATGAAACTGTATTTGCTCCGCCACGGAGAGGCCGAAAACCTTGGAAAAGTAAAAAGGGATGCTGAGCGCCCACTAACAGAGTTTGGTGAAAAGCAGGTTGCCGCGGCTGCAAAAAAGATCAAAGAAAAGGGGATTGTTTTTGATGCTATTTTTTCTTCACCATACCTGCGCGCATTTCAAACCGCAGAAATTGTAGCAAAGGAGCTGGATCTAACCGACGATCTCTACAAAGAACCCCCGCTTGCTTCCGGCTGCAGACTTGAAAATATAAAAGAAATTATAACTACACATCAGCAATGCAAAGCAATCCTATGTGTCGGCCATGAGCCGGACTTTGGAATAATAGCAGGCGAGCTGCTCAATTACGGAGAAGCCCGCCCGCTCAATAAAGCTGAACTTTTGGAGATTGAGATTTAAGTATCCGCATCCTCGGGAATCGTCTTAAATGAAAGGTTTATCGGAACCCGATTCTTAAACCTACTCCCCTCATAACGATCAATAACTGCCTTAACAAATTCTTGGCTAAACCCATATCGACCCAAAGCAGGGAAATAACCTCGAGAAAGATATCTATGATATCCCCCCATTTCAAATAAAAGATATAAGAGAGGATCAACATCGGCATAATCACAACCAAAACTAGAACTTAATGGTATATCATGCTCCCCCGGCTTTAACAATCCTGTACTTGCAGCCCGATTTTTTATCTGATCTGGAATTTCATCTATTGATCGTGCTAATTGCCAAAGCTGGGTTTTAAAAAGCATCCCATTTGGATTTATGGCATAAACGTTATAACCACCATGCACAGTAAAACCCAAAAGCCGCTCTGTCCGATTAAGGGTCCCCAATACCCAAGCCTTTTCTCGGTAAGCATAGCGCCAAAACCAGGCATTGCGAAGCCGACCAGTGAAGGTTCCATCCTCTATCCGATCCGCAGAATGGTAAATATCATCATAAATAGAACGGACAACCAGGTCAATTCCCAAACTTGTAGCAGCCAGTTTTGCACAGGCAAAATCAAACTCTCTCTTTTCAAACTCTGCCTCATTCATTCCATCAGGTCTCACCAATTCATCTCCTTCAACTGGAAGAGAAGGGAAATTAAGCCCAATTACATTAGACGATCCTAAAGCTTGCCTCGCAATTGTTGCAGCAAGGGTTGAGTCAACCCCACCAGACAAACCAACTACTACCCGCCCAGGACCAACCCCCTTAATTTTTTCCCTGGTATTGTTAACCAAGGTTTTCCTCACATCTGCTGGAACAATCTCCAAACGTTTTATTAATTGTCTCCTCATAGAACTAATTCTTGTTAGCATTTTATTTCCCTCTCTCCTTTTGCAAGAATCCCCAGATCGCCGCACCATGGGCACCTATCAATTGTGGATTCTCTGGAACAAAAACCTGCGGCTCATCTGGATAACCTGCCTCAAACAACCTTTTTCTAATCTCTGACTGCATGCTTGCAACTGCTTGAGATAAATTAAACAACCCTCCGGTTAAAACAAAGACCGAAGCCTTGAGAGAAACATCAGCTAAAGCACGCCTCATTAAAGAATCAAGTACCCCTTTTGCTTTATCCTCCGGAGAAGCCTGCAGCCCGGCCAAAGTCTGTTTGCTCATTGCAACGCAAAAAGAATGAACTGATGCAGGATCTTGTGCAGCTCCTGCTAATCTATCGAACTCAGCATATCTATCACCACTAAAGGCAGGGGGAAGAACCGATGGAATAACCTCATCTACAAAAGTTCCAAAACTGTTTCGGCAGGTACCACTCATTCTGGTTGCTGTCGGAACCATACTAGAACTATATTCTATAAACTTTGCATCATTTCCTCCCAAATCTATTACCGACATTGGCAAATCAGGCAAATCCTCTCTTTGAATATAATTGAGCAAGGCCGCTAATCCATGCGCAGTAAGTTCTGTAACAGATGAATCAACCAAACCCGCAGAAAACAAAGCCTCCCTCCCATACCCGGTTCCAACTTTATACAGATCGTCCCAACTAAGTCGTAGCTCTCTCTCTATCTCGTCGGATAAATTTGCAACAAAAGCTTGAGTGTTTTTTTGTTTTCGCCGTGAAATCGCCCTTTGAAAAATAATTTTCAAACTAGAATCAACTAACACCGCCTTCATCAAGGTTGACCCAATGTCTATTCCTAAAGAAAACTCTCCTTCATCCCTGGAAGAACCAAAAAATCCTCTAAGGTCCCCTATTTGTCCTATCTTACAAGCCTCATAAAGACCTTCTAAAACTGTCCTCCCTTTTGGATCAGACTGAAAAGATTTTTGGGGAAGGTCCAGGGTCGCTACCGGCAAGTCAGAAAAATCAACCTCTTTTTTTACAACTGCCAAAGAGGCCCGGTGTGCCCTACAGGCCCACGGCTTTACAATTAAAACACCACTAGCCAGTCCTTGACCAACAACCTCTCTGACCGCAGGAACAAGTTTTGCCATCTTCCAATATGAGTCGCAGGTTAAATTTTCATAAGATTCTGAAGCAGCAACAGAATCAGGGGAAAGGATAGAAACATCCGGAAATCGATCTATTAACCAGTTTAAGATATTGCCCTGTCGATGCGGGCTGCGGTAAGAAGCCCAAGCATCAATTCCCAACATCAACAATACCACTCCCCCATCTTCAACAGACGGTCTTCCCAAAGCCTCCGCAGAATAATGATTGTATCTTGGCTCTCTCTTGCTATAAATCTCTCTTAAGACATGGAAAATTTGTGCATCAGAAAAAAGAAAATGCTCAGTCAAAAATTGATAAATATCTGAACAACGGATCTGATCATCACTCATAGAAGAAAAATCGACCGGCATTTTGGAAGCAAATATTTTTTGTGAATCAAAACCCGCTGCATTGGTAAATTGCTGCCCAATATCACAACTCCTCTGGTCTTTATGTTCTGGTAGGGGATAAAAAATCAGGTCAGCTTCGGCCTGATGGTGTAGTACTGACCCCAAACAGACCGCTACTGTGGTACAACTAACACTTGTAACATCTTCAACTGCTGCCCCTCTTCTGTAATATTCAGCAATTTTATCTTCCCTTGATGCAATTATCTCAGCTTCTGGAAAAAGGGCTTCAAGCATTTTTTGAAGAGACTTTTTGTTCTCAACCGCATAAGGTAGATAAATTTTTCTGACCCTTTGCTGGGGAAGCGCTAAGGTGCTGATGCCTCGGGTTTCGCCGTTTGATAGATTTTTAGCCGGATCAAGCCCAGCTAATCTGACTCGAAAATAATGGTCTCGCTGTTCTTGATAATCTGGCACAACATCAAAAATCCCTTTAATATGCTCTATAACCAACGGTAAACCTTCACTAAACCCCTCTTTTTTAGACACATAACTAGCTTTGGGACGAAATAGAAAAAAGCAGTCCTTAGTCAAAAAACTATATTTGCCCCCTAACGCCGGAACCTGATATTCTCCAACCTCAGTTGGGGTCATGCCAGCATAACGCATAGCTTGCCAACTTCCCTGACCCTTAAAAATACGAATGTCCGATTGCTGCCACAAATCAGGAGGAATTTTTCTGGGATCTTTTCCGAGCAACAAAGAGGGGGTTGCGTAAATTGTGACTCCTGGAACTGATTCAAATAAATCACAATCCGATTTGGTAGCATCAAGTTCAATCGTATATTGATTTACTAGTACATCAACTAAAAGGCCCGCTCTGGCAAGGTATTTAATAAGCATAGAATCAACAACTGCCTCACTTGCATTATTTAACCCAAACAGAACCCTCCCCTTACCCAACCTAACCTTCTCCCAAAGTAAATCAATACCATCCCCCTCTTCTGGCTCAGAAATAATTTGGTCAAAAAGCTTACCCGGCCGATAAACTCGTCGAAAGTCAATTGCATTTGCAGCTGCAGACAGTTTACACAAAGCAAGAAAGCGGGCTTTTTTTGTCTCTAATGCAGACAGTTTCCTCGTCCAAATCCATACCACCCTCGATGCCGCCCTCTTTTGAAGCACTTTTTCTCTCTCTAAAAAATCATAGTCACGAAAAAGGTCAAAAAAGATCTCTTCTACCTCATGACGAAAGACCGGTCCTTTTCGTAGATCACAAAGCTTTTCAATTGTCTTAGTATAAAGATTTATACAAAGCCTTTTTGAAGCAGGGTCCATATTCAAATCAGAAAAGAGCCTCTCAGATAGCTTCTCTGCATAAGTAAGTGGGGAAGTGCTATGCCAACCTAAATCTCTCAAAGAAGAGAGAGAATCTTCGTCTAATGTATACAAAGAAGGCTCAGTAATTATATCAGCAGAAATTGGGGTATTCCAAAAGTTGACATATCCCCTGGCAAGCTCTGTCGCTTTTGTGTCAACAGATAACGTACGAGCTAGAAAGGGCTGCATACTTTGGCCGGCCCCTCTAGCCGGAATAAAGCGCCTTATTAGTGAAGTAAAACTAATTGTCAACATAACTAAACTCCCCTCCCTTATCTTTATCTATATAAGAGAGGGGAAATTTCAGTGTTTTTTGATAAAAACTAGATCTGCCCCTGAACCGACATAGTTATCCTTCTCCCCGGCATCGGATATCTCATCTGGGCATAACTGGTTGGGTGATAACCGACTGATTCATAATAAGTATAATCAAAAAGATTATCTACATTAAGAGAAAGTTGATAGTCATAAACCTTACGTCCTACCCAAAGACCAACTAGAGAATACTCGGGCAATTCAATTGTATTGCCGGCATCAGCATAGCGCCTGCCAACATAAGAGGCTGTTAACTTGATGTTGTCATAAACGCTAAGCCCCAAATTATATTTTGTCTCTGGAGAATAAGGGACCAGCTTTCCCACATTTGCCGCAGTTACATCCTGTGTATCCTCGGAATGTGAATAAGTATAATTAGCAAACAAGCCCAGGGCAGATGAAATCTGAGTGTTAAATTCTGCCTCAATCCCCCGAACCTCGACCGCTCCAATATTTTTTGCAGTAGTAATATTGGTCACAATATCCCAGTCCCACATAATTAGATTACTGACTGAAGAGTTAAAATAATTTACAGAAAGCTTGCTCTTTTCCCCAAACTTTTTCTCAATCCCTAACTCAGAAGTGAGACTTTTTTCTGGTTTAAGAGCGGTACTTCCAAACATCTGCCATACCGTATCATTCCAATAAAGATCATTTAAGGTTGGCGCCTTGAAAGCCCTGCCGGTTGATGCCCTAATAATAAGATCCTCTTTTGGCTGCAGACTTAATCCAACTCTCGGACTCCCCTCATAACCAAAAAGGGTATGCTTGTCCATCCTGCCGCCAATTACAAAACTTATCGGTTGGGCAGAAACCTGGGCCTCACCATAAACCGCATAATTATTCACCCTGCGATCCCCAATATATCTAGCATTCCCCCAATCCTTTCTGGCTTCTACTCCATAAGAAAAACTCCCGGTCTCAGATAACTTTAAAACCTGGCCCAGTTCCAATACCTGCTGCTCTGCCTTATATTCCTCATCTTCAAAGGCAAGGGTAAAAAAGTTATACAGATGGGTCTGTTCATCAAATCGGTTGTGGGACAAAGAAATTTTTGAAGACAAAATATCCTGTTCATTTTTTAGGGATAGATAAGAAAATAAATTTTGGTCCTTTTGCCAATCGTTTGGAGTAGAGGCAGAAGCAGGATCCGCTGCAGTATTTGGAACACGCGGAACCCCCTTGTGGGCATTGTAATAATTAACCCCTAGACTAAGCTCACCCAAAGAGTCTAAATCAATGTTCCAATCCTGAGAAATATTTTGCGCAGTATACATGCTGTTTTGCCTAAAACCATCAGATCTTATCATTCCGATAGAAGTATTAGCTAAAGATACATTTAAAGCCTGGGTATTAAACCCGCCGTATGAAAGCTTAAAAGAATTTCCAGCCCTCTTTGTGATAATATTGACTGCCCCGCCAACTGCATCTGCACCATAAAGCGCAGAAAGGGGAGCACGAACAACCTCGATTTTTTCAACATCCCCCAAAAGCACATCTCCAAGATCAATTAATCCAAGCAAGGGAGAATTAATCCTTCTGCCGTTTAATAAAATAAGCACCTGCTGGGAAGTAGATCCCCTTAAACGGGCAGTAGTAACAGATCCTAAATAACCGGAAGATTTTATATCAACCCCCGCTGTTTCCCTCAAAGCCTCTCCTAAGTTTAACTTGCCCTCAAGATCTTTTTTGGGAATAACCTGAACATCCCAGGGGGACATTAATTTGGGTTGGGGAAGTTTTGATGCAGTAACCACAATCTCTGTTTCGTAGATCAACACATTCTCTGCAAAAGAAACTGAAAAAAAGAGTGAAACAAGAAGAAAAACAATTCCTAATAATCTAAACATACTCTATACCCCCTAAAAATAAATTTGAAGTACAGAGTTTTCGGGAAACTCCATGAAACTATCTTTATCAAGGTGGGATTAGAACCCACAATTCCGTTTTATTCTCTCCCGCTGAGCGTCTTTGACAAGATTTACCTGGATCCAGAAACTAAGATTATCACCTCCCCTTTTGCTTTTTTATTTTTAAAATGTTCGAGAACTTCTGAAGCCTTTCCGCGAACAAATTCCTCAAATTTCTTGGTCAATTCTCTCCCTATCACCAATTCCCTATTCCCTATCACCTGAATTATATCACTAAGACACTTTTCAAGTCGATAGGGCGACTCATATATTATGATAGTATCCTCCCTATCTTTCAGGCTTTCCAACAATTTCTTTCTTTTCCCCGGCTTCTTGGGAAGAAAACCGAAGAAACAAAAACTTTTGGTTGGGAGTCCGGATACAGAAAGGGCAGTTATAATCCCCGACGGACCCGGAACAGGAACTACCTCAATATTGCTTTCAATCGCAGCGGATACCAATTCTTCTCCCGGATCGGATATGCCGGGGGTTCCGGCATCCGAAACCAAGGCAATATCTTTGCCCTCTTTTAAAAGTCCGACTAAATAATCGGTTTTAGCTTTTATATTAAATTTATGATAACTGGTAAGGGGTTTTTTTATTGTATAGTGCTTTAATAATATTCCGGTAACGCGGGTATCTTCTGCCGCTATAAGATCAACCTCTGACAAAACTCGAACCGCACGATAAGTAATATCTTCTAGATTTCCTATTGGGGTGGCAACAACAAAAAGGCTCACTTTAAAAGTCGGGCAGCAGTTAAAACCTTTAAATCAAGGAAGGCATAGGGGTTGATCGGGCGTTTATTTTTTCTTACTTCGTAATGCAAATGGGACCCGGTAGAATAACCGGTTACCCCTATTTTTCCGATAATTTGGCTGGCTTTTATCCTCTCGCCTCGGGAGACCAAAAGACTTGAACAGTGGGCATAAAGGGTAGAATACCCATATTTGTGTTTAATTTCAACTGTTTTGCCATAACCCCGACGCCATCCAGAATAAGTTACTACCCCGTCTGCAGATGCACGGATTGGATAGCCATACTTTGAATCAATATCTATCCCGGTATGAAATCCTCTCCAGGGGGTATACCTATAGCCAAAACGAGAAACAATCCTTCCTCTAACCGGCCACTTAGAAGGGAGGTAAACCATTTGCTGATAAACCTTAGTTACGTGATCCTTTAGTTTTCTCAACTCTTTTTTATCAGCATTTGCAACACTACTAGATTCGTTCAATGCCTGAAAAATTGTTTTTTCTTTTTTATCCAGGTCACGCAACAGTTTTTTATCAGCTACCTTAATTACATTCTTGCTCGGTTTTTGAAGTTTTAGACCCAACAGCCTTCTTAGCTGATTGTTGCGAAGATGCATATCTGTAACCGCCAATTTTAGCTCTTCTGCCTTTTTTTCAAAATGGTCAATTCTCTGGGCCTTGGCGGTAGTGGTAGTGAGGGCGATTTTATAATTAGCTGTTTTGGCCGTTAGATAAACATTATAGCCTATCGAACCGACAATAAGTCCGACTACAAAAATAAAAACCAGAAAAATCCCATGAACCATTTTTGAAGGAAGTTTTAGCGAATGCATCCTGCCCTGCTCATCGTGGGGAACAACCATAAAAGTGTAGTGACTGTTTTTCTTCTTTTTCTGTTGTTTCACTGCTACTATTATCTTAGATTTGGGGAATTATGTCAATCATCTAAAACTTATCATATCTTCTTGCGCCCCAGGCATAAAATGCATTGACAGAAGATTCATTCTTTCGTCTTATAACCATCTCCCTTTCCTTTTCAACCGAAACTTTTGAGATTCCATCTAAAGCATAGCGGATATTTTTAATATAATGTTCATACGGAGGGACCCCCTTCCAAGTATAAACAAAATCCAAAATATCATTTGTTTTTCGATACTTTGCATACCATTTATGGGTAGCAATTAATTCATGGGTCCGGTAAATATTATGCCAGATAGAATTAAAAGTGGTTTTACAACTATTGTAACCGGTCAGGTTCTTGGTGCTTTTGGGGAACCTTCTTCCATAGCCGCTTTCGGCGCAGGTTATGGCGACATAGAGGCGGTAGTCCAATCCAAACTTATCAGAACAGTATAATATTTCCTGGACATGGTTTATTAATGGTGTTCCTGTATAGCGGCTTAAAAACTTTTTCAGTTTTATTGCGCGCAGATCAACTGCCTGCGCAGAGCAGGCAAAAATAAAAATTAGCAAAAATAGTATAACTAGCTTTTTCACTTATTTATATCGACTGTATATTTAAAAAATTTCACTAAATCTTACTGGGAATCCTTACTAATTAACCCGACAACCCTCTCCCCATTCGGATCCTCAAGCACAACATGATATTGTCCACTCTTTATTAAATAAGAATATTTAAAAAGAAAATCGGTCTTCTTTGCTTTGAGTAATTGACTATTCGCATACTTGTAATAAGCGGGGCCATCGGTTCTAATCCCCTCATCCATTCTCACAAGCCCGGCAAATTTGCCTTTTCGATCATATAATCCGGAATAAGACGGTAAATTATTAAATGTATATCCTAACTTTGCGGCAGGAATAATGGCTGAGGAAGATCCGGGAAAATCATATAATTCCGGGAGATTTTTTTTGCCTGTTGATCTATAAGCAAGCTTTGGATTTTTCCCCAAAGGGAATATTTTTACTTGTCCCGGTACCGGCAATTGCTGATGCGCCAAACGAGTTGTTAATTTCATTTTAGCTAAAATAATACTTAGCACTTTTCCGGCCAACGGATGGGGTTTTACATGATTGTAAAGACCAATCGCATCCTGCCGAATCATCTCTGAATATTTGGGCCGGGATTTTTCTAGTTTTCCCGCCGCACTCAAAGCACGGACAAAGGTCTCTTTGAAAAAAACTTTTAGGGATATTGAATTCCATTGCTGATCAGAAATAAATTCTCCGAAATCAATCTTTCTCCCGGATGCAAGATCGGGGAAAATTCTTAACCTGTCATTATCAATACAGCTTGCGTGTAAATCCAGCACCGACTTGATCTCCCCCTTTGTTAATAATTTCCAGAAGTTTTTCAAATCCGGCCGAAAGACCAGTGTGGAAGAGAATTTCGCAATGCCCCCTTCGTCAAAGAGCCTGCCAAAACTGGAGTGGTGGCCGGAAGGATAGGGAATTATTTTTCTATCCCCTCTCAGTCTGGTGTTGCTAAAAAAATCATACTCTGCCTGACCGCTGTCCGCCAGATTTTCCATTATAATAATTGGGGAATCACCTGTTTTTTGATTGGCAACAAGTGACTGTAAATATATGTTCAAGATATTAACTGAATCAATTAATTGTCCATTCAAAGGATCGTGGATAACCAAAATGTCCGAGTTTGCCAGGTATTTTTCATGATAATACTTTTTTCCGCTCATTCGCAGGGCAAATATCAGTTTTATCGGTTTTCCTCTATATTCAAATTTAAAAATTGTTTCTGAGCTGCCGCCGCTTATTTCCGGAAATTTTTCTGTGGCTATGCTTAGACCGCTGTAGACTCCCCTTTTCTCTAAATTCTGTAAAACTAATTTTAGATTATCCAATTCGCTCTTTGATATTTCGGTAAAGACAACTGTCGCACTGTCAATTTTATTTTGCTGAATCAAACGGTGAAAAAAATCAAGCGGTCCTACATGTGAAGCCCCCGCCGGATAAAGCATTTGCAAATTCCTGGTTTTTTTTCTGGCAAGCAGATCGGTTACCATTTTTGTCTCTGCCGCCTCCCAATAAGCTGCGTGACTTCTAAAGAAGCCCCTGACCCAGCCACAAAAGTTGAGGGGATAAAAAGGACTTTTTTTAATGGTTTTCGATTTTTGAAGAAGACTAAGATTTTCTCTAAAGACCACTCCCCATACATCTTTTGATTTTATCCAGGACTTTGGATATTTGCAGCCAGGCTCTCCTACAAGCGAAATTGAATTCCGTTTTCTTAGGCGAATATTTTTGGTGCCATAGGTTTTTTTAAATACTCTTTCTAGTTTCTTCCAGCTGGTTATATATTTTGATTTGTCTATTGATGATACTGATGCGTCCATAAGTATATATCGTCAGAAATAATTAAAAATTTCACTAAATCTCGCCAAAAAAATGGGGGTTGACAGACCCCATTAGCAGGCGATATGATGTGCAGACCACTAGATATGGGGGGGGGATTTATGAAGTGCCCGGTGTGTCAAAAAGACGACGATAAAGTTTTAGAATCAAGAACAACAGATGACGGAGAAGTGATCCGGCGCAGACGGGAATGCAATGACTGCAACAATCGCTTCACCTCATACGAGAGAGTTGAAAAGAGACCTTTAATGGTCATAAAAAAAGACGAAAGAAAAGAAGAATTTTCCCGCCAAAAAGTTTTGGCCGGCATTTTAAAAGCATGTGAAAAAAGTCCGGCATCCATGCAGGCTTTTGAAGAGCTGGCCGACAAAGTAGAAAAAGCCGCCTATGAGCAGGGCAAAGAAATTTCATCAAAAAATATTGGAGAAATAATCATGGAGGAATTACAAGAGATTGATGAAGTTGCCTATATCCGTTTTGCTTCTGTCTATAAACAATTCAAAGATCCAAAAGAATTTATGAAAGCCGTAAAGGAGGTAGCAGCATGAATCCGACCACAGCACTAGAGAAGAAGGTGAAACCAAGAATGAAGGTAGATGACTCGACCGATATGGCATTATTTGTCCGCACATCATCCGAGAATATTGTCGGGTGGGACCGGGAAAGAATTATTGTCGCCTTAATCAAGGAAACCGGCCTGACCAGAGATATAGCCGATATAATCGGCCACGAAGTCGAGCGGCAAATCTATGCCTTAAGAATAAACGGGATCACCGCCCCGTTAATCAGAGAGCTGGTAGATGTAAAACTTTTAGAATATGGATTAGAGGAAGCCCGGCGCAAACACACCAGGCTTGGAACACCCCTCTACGACGTAAAAGAAATTATTCTGAACCAAAACAAAGAAAACGCAAATGTTCCGCACGGACCGGAAGCAACCAACCTGACCCTGGCAGAAAACATTAAAAAAGAATTTGCCCTGCTGCATGTCTTTACCCCCGACATTGCCGATGCGCATATGCGCGGAGACATTCACCTGCACGATTTAGGTTTTATTGACCGCCCGTATTGCTCCGGCCAGTCGGTTGAATATGTGAAAAAGTTTGGATTAGATCTGCCAAATGCATTATCAATTGCAAAGCCGGCCAAACATGCCGATGTACTGCTGGCGCAGATGGTAAAATTCTCCGCAGCTCTGCAGGGAGTATTTGCCGGAGCAATCGGCTGGGATGCGGTCAATATTTTCTTTGCCCCATTTTTAGTCGGCATGTCAGATAAGGACATAAAACAGGTTGCCCAGATGATGATTTACGAATACAGCCAGCAGGCGGTTGCCCGCGGCGGACAGGCCATATTTTCTGATATTAATCTTTACTGGGAAATCCCCAAACACTTTGAAAATGTTCCGGCAATGGGACCGGGGGGAAAATATACCGGAAAAAATTATTCCGATTATATTAAAGAATCACAAAGATTCGTCTGGGCCTTATTTGATGTATACAAAGAAGGAGACGGATCCGGACGTCCTTTCTTTTTCCCAAAACCATTGGTCCACATGACTGAGAAATTTTTCCAGACCGAGGGGAGTGATAAATTTTTAAGGCATATTTCAGAGGTTGCTTCAGTTATGGGAAACACCTATTTTGTTTTTGACAGAGGGGAGACCGCAAAAATTTCCGAATGCTGCCGGCTCTCTTTTAAACTTGACCAATCGGATCTGGATGATGCCCGCGAGCCATGGAGGATGCGCTACTCTGCACTGCAAAATATAACAGTTAACCTTCCCCGCTTAGCCTTTCGCGCAAAAAGGGATGATGAAAGATTCTTCACCCTTTTAGGCGTGGCGCTGGAAATGGCGGCAAAAGCCCATTTGCAGAAAAAACATTTCATTGAAGAGATCCTGGCACAGGGACACAACGGTCCGCTCTCTATGCTGGCGATGAAACGTGACGGAAATCCCTATCTTAGGATGTGGAGAGTAAGTTATCTGGTCGGGATACTGGGTCTAAACGAGGTAGTTCAGGCGCACCTGGGACAAGAGCTGCATGAAAGTAAAGCCGCGCTTAAGCTGGGGTTAAAAGTAATCTCTTTTTTGAAGCTAAAATGTGACGAGCTCTCCAAAAAATACAAAATGCATTTTGTACTGGAGCAGACCCCGGCTGAATCAACCGCCTACCGCTTTGCAAAACTTGACCTTCAGCATTTTAAGAGCGACGCCGAAAGGGTTATAAAAGGAAATCCGGACAGCAACGAAATTTACTATACTAACTCTACCTATTTTAATGTGTCCCACCAAATGAACCCGGTTGACAAGGTAAGACAGGAAGGGCTGTTCCATCCGTTGATTGATGCCGGAGCGCTAACCCACATCTGGATGGGTGAGTCGAGGCCCAATGCCGAGTCGATTGCCAATTTTGTCATCAAGACCATGCGCCAGACAGAAAACGCCCAAATCGCTTTTTCTCCGGAATTTACCTCCTGCAACGAATGCAGCAAAATGGTCAGGGGACTTCTTGACAAATGTCCGTCCTGCAGTTCGGAGAATATTGAGGGGATAACCAGGATCACCGGTTATTTCTCAAAAATTAACGGCTGGAACAAGGGAAAAACAGGAGAGCTGAATGACCGACATAGAACAGGGGGGCTAAATTAGTGCTAACGAAAACAGAAGTAAGCCCTGCCCTAGCACCGAATGGGGATGGGCCAATTAACGAAGAGGCAACCGACCTATCAGTCTTTGTCAGGACATCAAAAGACAACATTGTCCAATGGGACAAAAATAAAATCATCAATGCACTGGTAAAAGAAACCGGCATAAAAAAAGAAATTGCCAATATCATCGCGATTGAAGTAGAAAAACAGATCCAGACACTGGATGTAAAAAATATCACGGCCCCGCTGATCCGAGAGCTGGTTGATGTCAAACTGCTAGAATACAACCTGGAAGCTGCCCGCCGAAAACACACCCGCCTCGGGACACCGGTATACGATGTCAAAAGAATGATGTACCGCAAAAATAAAGAGAACGCCAATACGCCCCACACACCCGAAGCAACCAACCTGACCCTCTCTGAAAACATAAAAAAAGAATTTGCCCTGCTCAACGTCTTTTCGCCCGACATCGCCGACGCCCATATGCAGGGATTAATTCACCTGCACGACTTAGGATATATTGACCGCCCGTATTGCTCGGGACAATCGGTTGAATATATTAAAAAGTTTGGATTAGATTTACCCGATGCCCCCTGTTCTGCCAAGCCGGCAGAAGAGGCCGAAGAGCTGATCGATCATTTAGTAAAGTTTTCCCTGGCACTGCACGGACACTTTGCCGGCGCAATCGGATGGGACGCAGTCAATATGTTTTTGGCCCCCTACATCGAGGGGCTGGGAAAAGGACACATAAAGAAATTAGCCCGCAAATTAATTTCTGAGTTTGCCTTTATTGCAGTCTCACGCGGAGGACAGGGATTATTTTCTGACCTCAATATTTATTATGAGATACCAAAACATTTCGAATCTACCCCTGCCATAGGAAGAGAGGGGCGCTTAACCGGAAAAACCTACGCAGAATACAAAAGGGAGGCGCAGGATTTTGCCCGCGCCATGTTTGAGGTATATATGGAAGGAGATGCAGCCGGCCGCCCATTTTTCTTCCCAAAACCGCTGGTACATATTACCGACAAGTTCTTTAAGGAAGAAGGACATCAGGATTTCCTTAAGCTCATTTCCGATGTTGCCTCGGTCATGGGAAACACCTATTTTGTTTTTGACCGCGGAGATACCGCCAAGATTTCCGAATGCTGCCGGCTTTCTTTTAAACTTGAAAAGTCCGATTTGGAAGATGCCAGGGAGCCGTGGAGAATGCGCTATTCTGCAATCCAAAATGTCACCATTAACCTGCCCCGCATTGCCTATCTGGCAGAAAAAAACAGCTCAGAACTATTTAACAAACTGGGGCAGGCAATGGAAATAGCTGCCCGTGCCCACCGCCAAAAAAGGAGCTTTATAACCGAACTATTACAAGAAGGCAGAGAGGGACCGCTGGCGCTTTTGGCCAACAACCGTGACGGAGAATCATACCTTAGGCTTCGCCGCTCGACTCAGCTGATCGGGATTTTGGGACTAAATGAAATGGTCCAGTTTCACTCCGGGTCCGAACTGCATGAGGGAAATGATGCCCTTAAATTAGGACTTAAAATAACTGCTTTTATGAAACTAAAATGCGAAGAATTATCCAAAAAGTATGCTATGCAATTTGTGCTGGAACAGACCCCGGCAGAATCAACCGCCTACCGTTTTGCAAAACTCGACCGCGAGCATTACCAAAAACAGGCAGAGCCGGTCATTAAGGGGAACCCGCAAACAAACGAAATATATTATACCAATTCAACTTATTTCAATGTTTCACACCCAATCAACTCGATCGACAGGGTAAAATTAGAGGGTCTATTTCATCCATTGATCGACGCGGGAGCATTAACCCACATCTGGCTGGGAGAATCGAGGCCAAACGCCGAATCACTGGCAAACTTTGTAGTAAAAACATTCCGCGAGACACAAAATAGCCAGATCGCCTTTTCTCCGGAGTTTACCTCCTGCGGGGATTGCGGAAAAACAGCCCGGGGATTAGATGATCACTGTCCATCCTGCAGCTCACTAAATATTGAGGGGATAACCCGCATTACCGGCTATTTTTCAAGAGTTAAGGGCTGGAATAAAGGTAAAATCGGCGAATTAAAAGATCGAAAGAAAGGGGGAATATAATTATGGAAACTAAAAATGTTAATGTTAAAGTATTCGGAAAACCGGGCTGCGAATTTTGCAAAACCACTGTTAAAAAATTTGAAACATTTTTTAAAAGATGGGACAGCGCTGCGCCGATGGAATTTTTTGATATGGAAACAGTCGACGGTTTGGCCGAAGGGGCCTTTTATTCTGTTACAAAAGTTCCATCAACAGTAATTGAAGAAGGGGAAAATGTTCTGGCCCGCTGGGACGGCAAGGTTCCATTGTCGTCAGAATTCAAAGGGTTTTTCGAATAACAATCAATCCAACGGCCGCACCAACAGGGCGTTTGAAACCGCTCTTTGACTGCCGTTTACCGGCCGGTTAATTGTTTTTCCGTTTATTACCATAGCGGTAGATCCGCCGCCGTCAAGATTTAGGGCATCAACCGCTCCGAGTGATTTCATTAGGCGGGCTAATTCTTCCAGTGTTACCCCGATACTTTGGGCATACTTTGACCTCTCATGAGGGCTGCGATTGCGCGGTTTTCCGTCTACTGTAACCATAATAATCTTATTGTCTTTTGTCACTCCCACCGCAGTGCGGGCGGCTCGTCCCGAGGCAATGTCGGGCCTGAACTTTTCATAATTTTTCGAGACATAGATTTTTCCTTTTTTGATCAGACGCGGTCCTCCGCCCAAAACATGCCGGATATCTCCGCTGTCCCGGCTGGAATAAGGAATCATCTCCATCTGTATTTTTACCTTATCCTTTTTCTTTACCTTAGAAAAAACATGCTCAATAAACATCGGAGAAAAAGAGACAACAAAGCCGTTATCGGGTATGCGGGAATTGCCGACATATCCCCTGGTTACCTTTCCATCCTGAACCGTCAGTTCATAACCAAAGCGGTTAGTCCCGGTCAGCTCGCCGTAATGTTTGGTAAAAATTATCACATCATTACTGTCCCGGGGCTCATTCACCCCGGTGATTTCAAAACGGTCTCCTGCGATTTCGACAAAGCCGTCCAAAAGAACCTGGTCGATCGAGACCTTATTGTTTTCATCAATAATTAAAGCAGTACGGTTATGAATCGGATAAGAAATCAGCTCCTGGTTAATTACCAACACCCCCAGCGGCCGGCCGGTTGAAGAAAAATAGGTGCCGTTAATTCCTGCAATCCCGTTATATTTATCGACGATCGAGCTGACTTTATCTTTAAAAAAATGGATCCGGCTTATCTTTTGCCAGGGGGTAAAGACATTCATTAAAGACTGAAAAAAATCAGGGGAGCGCATGGCCAGGGCCGGAAAGACCTCGGTCTTTTTGGGATCGGCCAGCAAAACATGGGCGCTGACAAAACCGCTCTTTAATCCCTGGGTAACATACGAATAAACCAGTCCATCATCAATTTTTTTGCTCGATTCAACGCGCGAGAATTCCCGTCCAAAGTCAATCACCAGGCGGGAAGGAGATCCCAGAGGAAAAACCTTATACTGCACCGGATATTCCAGCGGAAAGTAGACTACAATATCTTTGTTCTCTTTTTTAACTTCCAGCGAGCGCACTACCCAGTCCTTAACATTATAGACCCGGTGTTCCTCATTTTCTGTCTCGCAATTAAAAAGCCGGACAGTAAATCCCTTATCCATTTTTTTGACCTGATAATAGGTCTGTCCGTCAAGATCAAAGACCACCCTGATTTTAAAAGGATATGTTTTGTAGCGGATTTTTTTGAGAGTAGCAGCATTTGCTGAAAACACAGAAATAGAAATCCAAAATCCCAATATCAAAATCCAAATAAATCTTTTAATCAATAAATAATTTAATGATTTGGGCTTTATATATTTATTTATCATTTGAAGTTTGTCATTTGTCATTATACTAGTATTTTATCCTCTTCCGCAAAGTGGTCATATTTTAATTTTTCCTTCTCCCACTTGGGGAGGGTAAAGAGAAGAGCAATCAGGGCTGCGCCGCCAAGAAATAAGGCGGCAATAACTGCCAGAGAAAAAACAGAATAATTACCATACGGCTCTTTTATTTCCTGTACAAAGCTGGCTGCTAAGATAATAAAAAGCACTGCCGGAGCAACATACTTTATAAGCAGATCCCAAACCCGTGTGATTTTTGAGGTAGAAACCGCATTAATATGATTGCGCAATACCCTTGCCTTTAAGAACCAACCAATAATTACGCATTCGAGAATACCGGCAACCACCAGTCCGTATTTCATCAAATAATGGTCGGCAATATCGAGCCAGTAGAGACCGGCTGAGGTTGTAAAGATTATGCTGCCAAAAAATCCCAGAACACAGACAGAAGTAACAACAACCCTGCGGTCAAAATTGAATTTGTCGGTTATTGCGGCAGAAAAAGCCTCAATTAGGGATATGCCGGACGAAATACCGGCAATGACCAGAACCCCAAAAAAGATCATGCCAAAGAGATTATTAAAAGCGGGAAGAAGGGAAATGCCCTCGGGAAAAACTACAAAGGCAAGGGTAATG
>JABMQY010000027.1 GCA_013202975.1 Candidatus Saganbacteria bacterium | reverse complement strand
TTGAATGTTCCGGTAGTATTATCTCCAAGGGAATCACTTCCCAGAGCGGTATTATCACTTGCCGTTGTATTGGCGTCGAGTGCTCCATACCCGACTGCTGTGTTGTCTGTCCCAGTTGTGTTTGCTCCCAAAGCTGCGCTTCCGATTGCGGTATTCTCAGCTCCGGTTGTATTCAAATCCAAAGCTTGAAATCCAACGGCTGTATTGTCATCGGCAGTTGTATTTGATTTGAGAGTGTCTCTGCCAAGAGCAGTATTTTGTGTTCCGGTAGTGTTTAAAGTCAAGCTGTCTCCACCCATAGCAAGGTTGTCAGATGCATTATTTGTTGCTAGTGCGTTTACTCCAACCGCGATATTATTTTGACCTGTGGTGTTGGCTGCAAGAGCGTTGTAACCTAATGCTGTGTTTGAAGCTCCGGTTGTAGTGGATAAAAGTGCAGTGCTTCCTAATGCTGTATTATAGCTTCCTGTTGTAACTGCTGTGCCAACATTGTATCCCACAAAAGCTAAATCCTGAGCGGTGGTAATACTATCCCCAGCATTTTCTCCGGCAAAAAGGTTTTGTGTCCCGCCATTAGTAACCAAAGTCGCACCGCTCCCGTCTACCCAGGTAAAGCCGGTAGAGGCAAGATCGTAACTTAACAAATAATTGTCAGTTGGAGCATTGCTTCCGGCTAATTTTGATTCATTTATTGCTTCAGCTGCTATTTGTGCTGTGTCAACCCCTAAGTTATCTATTGCAATAGTTCCACTAATTGCAATTGTCCCGCCGGATAGTCCGGTTCCGGCGGTTATTGATGTTACTGTTCCGGATCCACCTGCGGCAGCCCAGACCGGATCAGCCGAGGATCCCTGAGTCTTTAAAAATTGTCCGGATGTTCCTGCTGCCAGTCTGGACCAGCTAGTTCCGTCATGATACAAAATGTCTCCCTGTACAGAGCTGGCAGGTGAGCTCACCAAAGATGATGCGTTCAAACCATCCAGCAGATCGGCATTAAATGCCGAGGGGGCGCTGGCAAGTTGTTTTCGAGGAGTCATTTCTGAATCAGATCCGACAGTTACCCCAAGATAGTAGGGGGTATTAAAATCAAGGGTTAGGGCAGTAACTGATCCCAAAAGGACAGAATAAATACCGGCTTCAACCGTAACATTCTGGGTTTCTGTCCATAAGGTGCTTCCTCCTGTTACGCTCGAATAGAGGTTAAAGGTCATGCTTTTTGTGGCAGTGATGACCGTTCCGCCCGAATCGGTCAGCTTCCCCTGATAGCTGAGTATTTTTGGGATATCTCCATAGCTTATTCCCCCCAAAATAAAGATTGAAACAACCGCAAAACCGATGAAACCTAATAGAATCTTTTTCATAACATCTCCTCCTTCCTCCTACGCCTCGCCTTCGGCGGGCTTCGGAGGATTATTGATTAGTCCTTTTTTTCCATTCTTTAAATAACATCAGTAAAACAAATAACACAAATAAGAATATTCCGGCTTTTAATGCCAGGATTAACAGATTAGTTGCAATCTGCGGGATAGCTTTTCCCAGCTCCTGCAGAGGCTTCTCCCCGGCAATTACTTTTCTTATTATCTCAAAAGATTCCCGGATAGTTAATGTTTCTTCCGGGACTGCTTCTCCTCTTTCAATAGCTCTGGCCCGCTCCAGCTCTCTCTCAAGATCCTCGGTGCTTGGCTTCAGCCCAAAAAGGTTTTTTATGGTTGAAGCGACATTGTCAATTACAGTGCCGATGTTTTTTCCGGTGCTGCCGATGGCAGTGCCGATATTCTTTCCTGCCGCACCAAGTGCTTTCCCGGTGTTGCCGACGGCAGATCCAATGGCTTTTCCTGTGTTACCCGCAACAGTACCCAGGACTCTTCCTGTGTTTCCTGCCGCAGTCCCAATGGCGGTGCCAGTTTTGGACACAATATTTCCGATATTCTGGCCGGTAGTTCCAATCCCTTTTCCGATGTTATTGCCGACTGCTCCCAGTGCATTTCCAATATTTTGGCCGGTGACACCAAGCCCTTTCCCGATGTTGTTTCCAATTGCACCCAGCGCATTTCCAATATTTGAAAAGATATTAGTCTTTGGTTTGGATGGCCTTAAACGTGTAATTCTCTCTCTTTCGAGTCGATCTTTTTCCTGTTTTTCTCTTTTATCTTTTTCTTTAAGTTCCTGTTTTTCCCTTTCTAAACGGTTTCTTTCCTGGCGTATCCTCTCGCGGTTAGACCTTTCAAGTCTCGCTTTTTCTATTCTTTCTTTTCTCAGTCTTTCTTTTTCTAGTCTTTCTTTTTCTCGTTTTTCTTTTTCCAGCCTTTCTCTCTCCAGCCTTTCTGCTTCCAGTTTTTCTCTTTCAGTCTGACCAACCTCTTTTCTTAATGCTCCAAATGAGATAGAAAAGTAATGGGTGTTGTTATATTGCAAATCGGGATCTATTGTATAGGTGTAGTCAAATGATACCTCTCCCATACGAAGGCCAAGACCCAAACCATAGTTAATAACCGTTTCAAATTGTGAAATCGCTGACTGGTCCAGTCCTCCTCTGAGCGCAAAAAAATTGTTTAGCCTCCATTCTGATCCGACGTGAAGCAGGGGAGGTTTGTTGGCTTGTAAGTCCAGGTCCAGGCCAAAGGTTATATTTGACCTTGGATAAAATCCTAATCCGATTTTTCCAAGACGGGGAAGGGCAGCCTTTCTTCCGGTTTTCCATTCTAATGAGGTGGTTAGAAAATTGCGGTACAAAAGACCAAAATTCAGGCTTGGAGAGAAGTCGTAAAGCAGTCCCAGGTCGATCCCATACCCGGATGCGCTTCCCCCGGAAATTCCGCTCATATTTTCCTGGTACAATTTTCCGCTCAGTCCAAGATTTAGGTTGCTTCTTAATTTTTTTCCCCAGGAAAGCAGGAATACCTGGTTGCTGTAGCTAAAGGTTGAATCGATAGTTACCCGGCCATAGCTGTCCCGGCTGGTGCTGTAAATATCTCCCACTCCGATTGAAAGGAGTCCTAATCCGATGCGTCCGATCCTGGTTGTGTAGGTGCCCGCTAAAAGCAGATAGTTTGTATCGTCAGTAACGTTGCTATACATGGATATGACCTGTTCTCCGTTCAGGGAGGGGAGTCCGGCCGGGTTTAAAAACAGGACATTAGCGTCATCGGCAATTCCAACAAAGGTTTTTCCCATTGCTAAGGGGCGGGCGCCCATTCCGATACGGAAGGGATCGGTTGCTGTTCCAAGCAGGGGGGTGGCACAGTTTAAAAGTATAAAAGTAGTAAAAATTAATGCAAAAAATTTATTTTTCATCTCAATACCGCAATCTTGCCTTTACCAATTACTTTTTTTGATCCGCCGCTTTCAGAAACAATTCTAAAATAATAAATACCATTTTCTACCGTGCTGGAAAAATCAGTAATGCCGTCCCAGGCAATTTCGTTGTATCCGGCTCGTCCTCCGTCGGTTCCTTGTGCATAAGTTCTGCGCCATACCGGTGCCAGGGTAATATCAAAGATAAAGACGCTGACGGTAGAATCTGCTGTCAGGGTGTAGGCAATGTAGGTCGGTCCGGTTTCTGGATTAAATGGATTGGGAAAATTAAGCGGCGTTCCCAATACGCTTAGTTCTCCGCTCTTTACCTCCATACTTGCCAATGATTCGCTTGTTGAATTTCCGGCTAGGTCGGAGACACTAACACTTAAACTGTGCGAGCCGGCAGCTAAATCAGTTTTTGGGGCATATTGCGCTAATCCGGTTGACGAATCCCAGGAATCATATTTACCTCCGCCGCTGGTTCCGTCTGATACCGCAGCGCTGTCGATTGATATGATGAGGGAACTGATATCCAAATATACATCGTCCAGCAATCCGGAGATATCCGGTTTTGGGGAAATAATGTCCCCCTCTTTTATTAGATGTCCTTCGAGCGATACAACAATTGTCGGAGGGGTAGTGTCAAGGATTATGCTTGCACTTTTTACCTCCGTAGTTGTTAAATCTTCTTCCCGCAATTGAGAATAAGCAGTTTTGGTCCCTTCGCTGCTGCTTTCAAAAGAAATTTCGCTTGATGCCGCATAGGTCTGCCATGATGCCCCGGAAAAATCCGAGCTTTCTGATATTATCATTTGATAAGGGCTGCCGGTAACCTCAAAAGTAATTGTTGCCGTCTGGCTGTTGGTATAGCTGGCTGATCCGGAGTCTGAATCAGATAAATACATTGCCAGGAAAGTTGATACTGCCTGAGATAGGGGAATGTAAACTCCAGAAATATTGATATAAGACGACGAAGTGTCTTTACCTGTTACGGTTCCCCCAATGGCCTGGCCGCGAACTATCGAAAAATTAGTAGATGATGTAGCGGATCCATCGGAAAGGGTAAATATCTCTTCTTTATTAATAAAATTTGTGCTGCTGCTGGCACAATAGGCCGCATGAACATTAATTAAACACAAGATTAAAAGGGCGATAAATATTTTATTAGCTATTTGCATTCTTATATTACATTATATAGTAATATTTAAGTATATCTTTTTTTGGGAAAATGTCAATATCTTCCTTCTTTGCGAATCCTTTTCTCCCCGATGAAGAAGGTGCTGTTTAGAAGGGCAACCATCGGTCCTCGCTCGTCAATCTCAATAATATTTACGCAGCAATTGTCCTGTTTGATTCTAAAAAAATTATCAAGGGAGAGACCCATGAAATGGAACAAAATTGTCCGGTTTGTCCCCCCATGCCCGACAATGAAAATGGTTTGTCCCTGATGTTTTTTTATGATTTTTTCAGTTGCGGCCGCGGCACGGTCCTGAAGCTCTTTTAGTGTTTCGGCCTGAGGGATAATTGCCTGGTTTGGATGGTATAGCCATTGATTATAAAGATCAGGCATCTCTTTTATTATTTTTCCAAATGTTTTATTTTCAAAAACACCGTAGTATCTTTCCATAAGGTCTTTTTCTTGTTTTATCGGAATGCCTTTGTGGTGTTTAGCAATGATTTCGGCGGTCTCTTTTGATCGTCCAAGGGTTGAGCAATAAATAACATCAAGCGGAACGCCTTTTAAAGATTGAGAAAGTGATCCTGCTTCTTTTTTGCCTTGGTCAGATAAGGGGGATTCTCCCTGGCCCATATAACGGAATTCTTTGTTTGATTCAGTCTCTCCGTGGCGGATTAAAAATATTTTTGTCCTTTGCATGATTAATTAAAGAATTTCGGATAATTTAACCGTTCCGGCATAGAGAGCAATTCCTACAATGCACCCTTCAATTTTTAGCTCCCGCAGTTTTTCGATGTCTTCTGCAGAAGCTATCCCGCCGGAGGCTATGATCTTGGCTTTTACATTCTCAATAAAGTGTCGAATCCCTTCAAAATTTGGTCCGGTAAGCATACCGTCTTTTGAAATATCGGTGTAAACAAAACGTTTTACTCCAAGCTTTACCGCATCTTTTGCAAAGCTGATAATATCTTTAGTTGTGACCTTTTTCCAACCCTGGGCGGCTACTTTGTTCTCTTTTGCATCGATTGCAACAATAATTTTGTCCCCAAAAATTTTGCAGGCCCGCTCAAGAAGGTTAGGGTTAAATATTGCCGATGTTCCAAGTATTACCCGGTTGATTCCGCAGTCAAGCAGCTCTTCTATCTGTTCAAAATGGCGGATCCCGCCGCCAAGCTGAACCGGAATTTTTAGTTCCTCGGCGATTTTCTTGATAACCGGAAGATTCTTAGAATTGCCGGTCCTGGCGCCGTCTAAGTCCACAACATGCAGCCTTTTTGCTCCTTCGGCCTCCCATTTCTTTGCTGCGTCCAGAGGATTTTTGAAATAAATAGTCTTGGCTTCAAACTTTCCCTGTTTGAGCCTGACCGCTTTTCCGTCTAATATGTCTACTGCCGGGATTATTTCAAAATTGTTCATAGCCTTCTCCTTTTATTTTGAGAGCATACTCCCAAAATTCTTTAACATTTTTAGTCCGACCTCTCCGCTTTTTTCCGGATGAAACTGGATGCCAAAGAGATTATCTTTAGCAATTGATGAAGCAAAATTTAATCCATAATCTGTTTCTGTCATTATTATAGCCTTATCTTTGGGATCTGGATAGTAAGAATGGGCAAAATATACCATGGAGCCTTCCGGAATATCTTTTAGGAGCGGGTTTTTATGTTTTATTAAAAGCCGGTTCCATCCCATATGAGGAATCTGGTGATTAGAAAAAGAGGTCCCTGTAAAGTTAAACCTTTTTGCCGCTCCTTCAATTATTCCAAGTCCCTTCTCGCTGCCTTCTTCTGATGTTTGAAACAGAAGCTGGTATCCGAGACAAATTCCCAGGAAAGGTATTTTTCTTGCAATTACTTCTTGAATTATTCCTTCCAGTCCATGCTGTCTTAATTCTTTTATGGCGGAATCAAAAGAGCCAACCCCGGGCAGGATAATTGCTTTGGCAGTCCTTATTTCTGTTTTATCGCGGGTGATTAAAGATTGATAACCCAGCTGTTCAAGTGCTTTTTGGACAGACCTTAAATTACCGGCGCCGTAATCAATGATAACTATCATTTTAAACAGAGTGCAATTGCGCCTTTTAACCCGGCTTTTGTCCCAAGTTTGGCCCTAACAATTTTAACTGAGGAGTAGGGGAGTGGCAGGGCATATTTTCTTAACGCAAAGCGGATCGGCTGCAACAGAAGTTCTCCCATGTTTGAAATCCCGCCACCGACAATGATCAATTCCGGATTCAGGATGTTTACAATGTTTGCAAAACCCAGGCCGATGGTATCGGCAAGTTCATTTATTATTTTAAAAGCCCAGCGTTTCTTTCTTTGGGCGGCTTCGTGCACCTCAATCGGGCTTACCCCGTATTGCTGGTTGATTGCCCCTCCGGCAGCCAGCCCTTCAAAATGACCTATTTGTCCGCAGGAGCATGTTTTTCCTTCCCGTTGAATCGAGATATGGCCGATTTCTCCGGCTGCTCCGATTGTACCTCTGTATATTTTTTTATTAATAACAATCCCTCCGCCGATGCCGGTTGATATTGTTACATAAACAAAGTTACTGATATTTTGTCCTGCTCCGAACTTTGCTTCTGCCAGGGCGGCGCAGTTTGCGTCGTTGTCTACATAAACCGGTACGTGAAATTCTTTTTTTAGCAGATCTCTAAGATTGATTTCTTTCCATCCCGGGAGGTTAGGGGGGTAGAGAACGCGCCCCTCTTTGTAATCAACAGTTCCGGGTGCACCAACCCCGATTTTGCCGACCTGTTTTATTTTTTTCCCTGCAACGGCATAGATCGATTCTATTATCCGGTTGATTACCTCTTTATGTCCCTCTTTTGCTTCTGTCAGGATTTCCAGCTCGTTTATTATTTTTCCGGTTTTGGTGGCCAGTCCTGCTGCGATTTTGGTCCCGCCCAGATCAACACCGATAACATATTTTTTTGTCATGAATAAATTATAGCAGAAAGCTTTCCATATTTAAATGCCTGCCTGCAGGCGGATTATATGGTGTTTACCTTTTTCTTCTGAGCAGAGAATATTTTGAAACTTTTCCTTTTAATTCACTATCTACAAACACATGATACTCATTATGAGCCTTATCAACTTGCTCGTTTTTAATGGTTCTAATTTTATTAACTTTAAATCTCCTGATTTCATCAACTTTAGGATCAATAATCTCTAATTCATCACCGACTCCAAAAAAGTTGCGGGCCTTGATTTCGATTTCGTTCTCATTGTGACCTTCAACCACCCCGACAAAATCATAATCACGAATGTATTTACTGCTGTCAGTCTTTTCGCGATCATCTTCTCCAAAATAAAAACCGGTGGTATATTGTCGATGAGAGATTTTTTCTAGTTCAGTTTTCCACTCTGGATCGAAATGAGGAGCATTGTCAATTGCTTTACGATAAATTTTGGCAACTAGGGCGACGTAGTAGGGCGACTTCATCCGTCCTTCTACTTTAAAAGAATCAATTCCGCTATCAATTAATTCTTGAATATGTTCGATCATACACAGATCTTTTGAATTTAAAATGTAGGTGCTGCGCCAATCTTGTTCAACTGTAAATTCTTCGTTAGGACGATTTTGTTCTTTCATCCTATATTCCCAACGGCACGGTTGCGTACATTCACCGCGATTGGCAGAACGGCCAGTCATGTGTTTCGAAAGTAAACATCTGCCGGCGTAGGAGATACACATTGCTCCGTGGACAAAGAGCTCGATTTCTATGTTAGGGTTTTCTTGTTTTATCTTTTTTGCTTGGGCAAGGGAGACTTCCCTTCCCAGAACGATTCTTTGTATTCCCTGATTGGTCCAAAATTTAACAGCTTCACTATTAATTGTGTTTGCCTGTGTACTTAAATGAAGCTTTAGTTTTTTATGTTTTTGATTTATTAAGTGGATCAGTCCAGGGTCAGAAACGATAACTCCGTCAATGCCAGCTTCAACTGCTTTTTCCAGGTATTTTATCATTTCAGAAAGATCTTCATCATAGGCGTATATATTCATGGCCAGATAGATTTTAACTTTGTTTTTGTGTGCGATTTTGATTCCAGTTTCCAATTCCCGATTCCCAAATCCCGACACTTGAGCACGAAGAGAGTAGGGGCCGGCGCCGACATAAACCGCATCTGCGCCAAAGCGAATGGCGGTTTCGAGCCGTTCTAAATCACCGGCGGGAATAAGGAGTTCTGGCATAGTTTAATTATATCATGTGTTATAATGTTTATAGTTTACGGGGAGAAGGAGGTTGAGGAAAGTGTCAAAAGTAGAAGTTTTGTTAGAAGAGATAAGAGGTAATGTAAAGTTGTCCTTGGAAGGGCATGATGTGTTGAGAAACGAAATGCACCAGATGGAAAGTAGACTTACTGAAAAAATACAAGAGAATAGTTCTGCTATTAAGTTTGTGGCAAATAAAGTAAATGTTATTGAGAAAAGTGTAACTAATATTGATGTAAGAGTAACTAATATTGATAAAAAGTTGGATCAGCATATTTTTCAGCATGCTTAGATAACTTATTTCACAATCCGGCTTTTGTTAATCAATATTCTTATCCCCAGCCAAAAGCTGCAAGTTGTTCTTCTTGAGCAATATGGATTTCTTGAGGTGTACCGGCTAATGGAATTATCAGAGTTGAAAATTTTCCCTCTTGAGTGCCAAATTGTTCCCAGAAATAGCGAGGGTGCTGTTCCGAAAGATTAACTTCATATCCGAGCACTCGATAGACTTCGGCTGCGATTTTCAAACCAGTACTTACTAGTAGAAAGCTAAGTCCATCAGGAGCAAATTCCTCATCCACCCACAGTTTTCCGGTTTCTAAATCTTTGGCCGATAATCCTGCGGCAGCCAGGGCCTCTCTGCCGGGGGTATTAAAAGCAAGGCGTCGGGATACATTGCACTCAGAAGCCAAATCATGGCGGAATTTGTCAACTGCCAACCCAAAAGTTCCGATCCGCTTTTTTCTTTGACAACTAAAAATATCCAACAATACGGTGTATATATTATCGAATTTTTTTGTTTCAAAATGATCTGCATTAATTCTGTTTCTACGCAAGGCTAAAGAAGAAATGCCGGTCTTTTTTTCCTGCGATGCTATGTTTCCCCTGATTAATTCTCCATAAGCGGTGCTGATCTCCTTAGCCAAAGAAGTATCATCGAGCGGATCAATCCCCATTCTCAAAGTCATAAGGAAAGAAGAGCGAACATCATTAATGCCATTGAGTGCAGGAAAAAGCTTTACCCACCCGTTTCTTAACAAAAATTCAAATGGTTCGTTGGCTAATCCGGCCGTGCCCCAAATTTTCGGCTGTTTCGGAGATATTATAAGTTTATCTGGCAGAGGGTTATCATCTTTTAGAACATACCAGGCTTTTCCTCTTGTTTGAGAATAAAAGCCGTAAAAAGGGGGATCGATTTGTAGTTTTTCTGGGCGGCCTAGGAGACTATCTGAAGGTGCAGAAAAGCGCCAGACAACCTCTTGTGTGTTAATGTCAAATCTGGTCAACGTTCCAGTCCGGGCTGCGGTATAAATAAGGGTGCTTGGCCCAATAAATCTAGGTGCTTCGACCTCTTCTCTTAGTGGAAAATGCAAGATTGTTTTTCCTGTTGCTTCCTCCTCTACACGGACTTCCTGCCGGCGGGAGATAGAATATATGTTTTTTGTTTTGTCTCCCGGGGAAGAAAAACAAAAGGGAGAGGGGTATTGGATTGGAAGGGGATGGAACCAATGCTCATTTCCACTTTCAAGGTCAAAGCAGTGGATCCCTCGATTAACTTCAAAGTAAAAGATCTCTCCATTGGCAATTAACGCTGGTACCGAAGTCCAGTTGTAGGTAAATCGGTTCCATATTTCTTCACCTGTTTTCTTATCGAGAACAGTTAGCCCGCATAGGGTTTGTACAACTAACAGGTCATTAGCAATATGCAGGCTGGTTGGCTGTCTGGGTTTAGTTGTAAAAGCATAGGCAATTTTTGGTGGTTGTCCCGAGCCGGCGCGGCACCATTGATTTCTATTTTTAAGCTCTGAGGAAGATAATAGAGTTGCTCCTTTGACTGAGTTAAGTTTCATTGTAATAATTAATTATAACATTTTGTTACGATAGGTTACGGGATGTTCTCGTAACCTATCGTAACTTCCCGTAACTTACTTTTAAAAATAGTGTGAAATTTTTCAGATTTGATGCCGAAGAAAAACACAGAAGCAGCAAAAAGGAGGAATCAAACATGGCAAATATAACGTTTCGTCCAATCAAGGTTCAAAGATCCGGAGCAAAGCATTTAATATGTACGGTCAGGTTTAGAGGTCCGGGAGCGCCTTCCTCAAAGATCTTGGGCGAAGCTTTAAATGGGATCGAGTTAAAGAAAAGAGCAATTGTCAATCTCCCCCCCGGAACTCAGTCTGCCTTAGGAACCAGGTTGAGAATAAGGGACGCCAGCGGAGATATCCCGGTTATATCTTTGGCCAACACGGAAGAGAGAAGCGAACTTAGTGGTAGCGACGAAATTATTGCAATTATTGATAAAGATACCAGAATACTCTATCTTCGGGTTGAGACAGATGATTTTTTTGGTTTATTGCAGGAGGTTACCAATTCTGCTAACCTGATCTGTTTGAATGTTGTCAGGGTTAGATCTCACCAGGAACGCTTTGGGGGGAAGAGCAAGATTGATATTCACTGTCGATTAGGCCTGAACGATAATCGGGGAGTGAATGATATTTTTAATCAGTTTAGATCAGCGTTTTCATCTCGCATTAAGGCAATAGAAGAGCTGGGAAGCGAAGGGGAGAGACTGGTCTTTGTTTATAAGAATTTTGTAAATAGTATTGGTAGATTTTTAAACTGTATGCCGGAAGTTCCCGGCATCCTGCATATTAATGTAGACTCTGTTGAGGCAGCTATAAAGAAACATCCTGCTTTGGCAGAAAAAATCTTTGTCCATCTTAGAATAAAATTTGACAAACTATTTGCAAGGGCATATGGATATAGAACAACTGTTTTGCCTGCGATGAAAATGCACATCGATACCCAAATAGCTTCCTTGGAAGATGAGCGTGAGAGGGCGGTCTTTAACTTGTTATTTCTCTTTATTCAATCTGTGGAGAATACCAATGCTTTTTTGCCGAATCGAAATCCGGAGGTTGTTGCTTTTAAATTAAATCATGAAGTTGTTCAAAAGATTGCGGATCATTTTATGATTACCTATCCTACGGATATTACTTATGTTTATTCTACTCGAACCGGATCCCATGCGATTGGCGCGCGTTATGGCGGTGGAGTGAGTAAGGGTGGGGACCGCTACCAGCCTACTAACAAGTCTACTTATGAAGCTGTCTCCAGATCGTCTTTGATCGATGCTCTCCGGCTGGCCTGGACTCAGGAATTAAAAAATCTTTTATGGGGATGCTATGTAAACGGCTTAAAGACCGTGTTAGTTGCAGCACCGGTTGTTGCGGAAAATGCCGGTCTTGATGAATTGATAGCTGCAATTAAAGCAATTGAAGAATCAATAGCCTTTCCGGCTATAAAGGCCGCTCTCTTTGAACTTGAAATAGATGTAGACCAGGAGATAAGAACAACTTTAGCGGAGGAAAATCATGATGAAATTAATGAGCTGCTGGCAAAATTAGTTCAGCTTGAGAACCTGGTTAATTTGAGTTTTGGCGAATTTGATTTAGGTAATCTTGGCGATAAGCGGCCGGGGCCTGATATGCGGATGACTCCCGCTGAAATGGATTTTTTGGCTTATGTCGCAAAACATTTAGGGGTATTAAACTGGGAGGCAATCTATACCGGTAAAAGCCTTGAGTTTGGCGGCTTTCCCCATGCAAAATTTATGGTAACCGGCAGAGGGGTTTTTGAGAATATGCTTATTGCGCTAGAGAGGCTTAAAATTGATCCGGAACAAGGTGCGGTCACAGCCTCTATTCAGGGTTTTGGTGATGTTGGCGGATCGATGGCATATTTGATTTTGAATAAGAAGCGCTCAATTAAAATTACAGCCATTTCTGATCATACCGGGATGCTGGTTTGCCCGGAGGGCTTTGCTTCAAAAAAAGAATGGGAAGATGAGCTTGAGCGTTTGAGACAAAAGGGGCTGACCATTGATCAGTTTTCACCAGCTTTGCTTGGAGAAGGGCTTGAGCTTAGAGGGCGCGATCGGATTGATGAAATAGTTACAATGCCTTCAACTATATTTATTCCTGCAGCTATTGGAAATGTAATTCATAAAGGAAATGTTGCTGAATTTTTGAAGGCACATGAATTGACGGTAGAGGGGGCCAATATTGCTTTCACGCCGGAGGCCGCCCGGACTTTTGATAAGGCTTTAGGGAAGAGGATTTTAGATGTAATGGCAAACGGGGGAGGGGTATCTACCTCTACCAGTGAAATACTAAATACTCAAATTTTGGGGGTAGATCAATTTAAGGGGCGGTTGAATAGGCTGGCGCAGGATAATGAGGCTTCTATTATTAAGACCACCAGGGATAATGCCAAATATTTCTGGGATGAATATGAAAGGATGGAGGGTAGTGTTTCGATTCCTGACCTGGTTCATCAGGTAGTACGCGGCATGACGGTTATGAAGAGTATTATTAAGGTAGGATATGAAGCAAATCAGGAGCAAAACGGGGTCTATTCGTTTTTGTTTGATTCTGTTGCAAAATCTATTGCAGAAACAGTGGATCCGGATGAAATCTTGGATAGATTAAGTCAGTCAATTGTAAGAGAGGCGATTGCGACGCAATTGGCCAGAAAGATTGCTTTCTCGCATCCTTATGATTGGTTTAATACAATACCAGCTGATCAGAGGGATACATTTATTTTGGCTGAGGTTGAAAAGATTATTGCGGCAAGGGATGAAACAGCAAAATGAGCTGAATCTAGCATTTTATAAAACCTCATGATATTATTCTTCATGGAGGATTTAATATGAAATTTAAACAACTTGTTTCTCTTTTTCTTATTTCCATTTTCTTCGTTGCAATCGCAAATGCCGGGGTAGTGATGGTTACTGAGGTAAAGTCTGGCGGTAAGACATCTATAAATAGAGCCTATGTTGAAAATAATAAACTAAGGGCTGATGCCAAAAGCGGTAAAATGGACAGCATCATGATATTTCGCGCTGACAAAAAATTAATGTGGGCGATTGATAATAAGAAAAAGGCTTATCATGAAATGACCGAAGCTGATTTCAAAAAGATGAATACTCAAATGAATGATGCTATGAAAAAAATGCAGGCAGAGATGAAGAAAATGCCTCCGGCGCAACGAAAAATGATGGAGAAGATGATGAAGGGGCAGATGGTTAAGCCCAAAAAGCCATCCAAACTTGTTTATAAAAAAGTTGCATCAAATCAAAAGGTCGGTAAATGGAAATGTGATAAATATGCGGTTCTACAAGATAACAAAAGAATAGCCACTGTTTGGACAACTGATTGGAGGGCTTTTCGTCTTGGGCCCAATGATTTTAAAGTATTTGATTCTTTTAGCAAAATGATGTCCCAAAATATGCCGGCCGGTTATTCAGTAAACTATAAGGCCTTTAGCAAAAAGTCTGGCTTAAACGGTGTTCCGGTTAAGAGAGTGGGGCAGAATTCTAGCTGGACAATGAAAGAGATGAAAAAAGAACGGATTAACGGCTCTTTATTTGATTTGCCTTCGGGATTAAAAAAGATGAAGAAACAATAGGGAGAAGAAATAGATGAAGATAAAACAATTTATTTTTTTATTGATTTTAATTTATAGTTTTGCTATTTCGGCTAATGCCGGGGTAGAGATCGAGGCTCGGTTTAAAACAAAAGACCGAAGCGCCACCGGCAAAACCTATTTAGAGGATGACCGTGTTCGGGCAGAAGCAGGCAATCAGCTTTTTATTTATCGGGCCGATAAAAAGCTTTTTTGGACAATTAATAAGGATCAGAGAGCATACCGGGAGAGGACCGATAAAGAACAAGCGCAGATTTTAAAAAAAATTGAGGATTTTAGAAAGAAGCTTTATTCTAACCTAAGTGTGCTTCCTAAGGCAGAAAGGGAAAAGCTGGAACAGGAAATGCGGGCAAATGAAGCGAAGCAGCCCTCAAATAATCCTTTGGTTTATAATAAAGTTGCTTCAAATCAAAAAATTGGGAAATGGAATTGTGATAAATACGAAATCACAAGAAGAAAAGAAAAGGTTGCAGATCTGTGGGCTGCAAAGTGGAGTGATTTTGGTTTAACCTCTAATGATTTTAAGGGTTTTCAAAAGCTAGCCCGAGCTCTTGGATATAAATCATTCACCGGGTCTCATCCGGATTATAGAACTTATACTAAGGAATCAAAAATAAATGGATTTCCGGTAAAAAGAATCGCTTATTTCAAAAATGGAAAAACTGTTTTTTGGGAATTAATTAGGGCCGAAAAAAAGAAATTGAAGCGATCACTGTTTGAGCTTCCCAAAGGATTTAAAAAGAGTAAGAATCAAAAGAGATAATAGGGTTTAGTGATTAGTATTGAAGCCTTTCTCTTTTTCTATCACCTATCACCTATAACCTAACCCCTAAAATAAGGTGAAATTTCTAAAATATTATACAGAAATAAAAGCATGAGAGCCATGCTTAAACTAAAACTGGTATCATTTGACCTTGAAAAGGATATGGCTCCCGGAGTAGATCTTTCAAGAACCGCAAAAGATCTGCGGCTGGCCGGATTTCCGTATGCTCAGGTCTTAATTAAAAGGGCGCTTGAGAGAGGAAGAATTACAGATATTGTTGGCCCTTCTCTTGAGAATGCAGATCAAGAGCGGATTGCGCAAATTGTGAAAGATAGTGGTCTATTATCTAAAAAAGATGCTCTGCCCCAGTCTTTGGAAGAGCTGGCTACTTTGTATAAATATAAGGTTGATGATCAAATCCTTCCTTTGCGTACTCGACGGAATTTTGCAATTCGTAATTCAGTAGCATTTTTAACCACATTAGGTGCAGGGATTTCTGGTGTTTTAAAAGGGTCTTTGTTGGGGGTTATCGTTGGTCCGCCGTGCTTAACCATAGCAGCACTACTTTTATTTTGGATAATCTATGAGGTGCTTTATAAGCCCAGGAATTTATATAATAAATTCTTAGGGATCTTAGAAAAACTGACTGTTGAAGAAAATGTTGAGGTTTTAAGAGCAGTTGATACTGCTAATAGACATACTTTAATGAAGGAATATTTTAAGAAAAACCCGATGTTTGCTGATAGGGTTTATCAAAAAGTAGTTGAAGAAAACTTGATGAACAAGGATCTGTTTTAATGAGCAGTGTTGCAAAAATCAGACACTTTATTAAAAAACAGCCAAGTATTGTAAGATATTCTGCTGTTGTTAAGTCACATTTGGAATTGCATAAAAGAATAAGCGATATGCCACTTTCAAATATAAGAAGGGTAGCAGATTTTTTAAGCGATCACTCTGTAGTTGCCTTGATCAGCGAAAGGGATGATGCAAGACGGTTGCCTTGGGTTGGTGTTACAGCCTTATGGTCTGATCACGGTTTGCCTCAGGATTTACAAAGAGCAATTCACTATGCTGAATTATTAACCTTGAAGAAAGATGAATTAGTAGCTGACCAACTAGATATTATCGATAAAATAAAAAAGTTCGTTTTGGTTGCAGCAAAGACCTATGCATTTGTTGTCAAAGCTGATTCGGGTATATTAAAGAAGAGCGAAATCGATTTAGCCGGATTTTTGAAAGATGCAATTGATGATTTCACCTTGTTACTTACAGATATGTATGCCAGGCCGGTGTTTAATCTTGTGACTACAGAAGAAAAGATAAGTGCAAGAATTAATGTTGAATCGTTTGGGTGGGCCTTATTTAATATAGCTCAAAATTCATATAATTATGGTGCTTTAAGAGTAGATATTAAATTAAAAGTAATAAGTAAAAATCAACTTCAGATTGAGATAATTGATGATGGTTCTGGCTTTGGTTTGGATAGCAAAGAAGATCTATTAACGCCGGGTTATTCTACCTCTGGAAAGAGTGGGCGAGGTTTTGGTCTGTCTCGGGCGAGAGAAATTGTTGAGATGCATGAGGGGACTTTGGATATTGATAGTCCCTCACGTTTTGATTGGGAAATAGCGGATGATGAAGAATCGGGGGTGAGGTGGAGAAGAGGGTGTGTTGTTCGAATTGTTTTAGGAAAGGTTACGAAAAGTTGCATTGGGGGCGTATGAGATTAAGATGAGACTGGAGGAAGCGGAATAGTTTCTCCTTCTGTACATATTTCTGATATTCTGATATTCTAATAATCTGATATTCTGACATGGCCCTATCGTCTAACGGCTAGGACGGTACCCTCTCAAGGTACAAATAGGGGTTCGATCCCCCTTAGGGCTATGGTTCGACTCGTTCACTATCGTTCTCTCGCTCACCATAGGAGTTGAGATAAAAAGAAGGCTACCAAGCCAAGGAGGAATGCCATGAGTATAAAAAAGAGATTTCACAGTTTCATTCATTATTCAAAACCACAACTTTTTCTTTTGACCCAAAACCCTTCTGCCGGAGCTTGCCAAGATGGATCGGGTGATACGGATTGTAGAAATGGCAACGTTGCTGTGGGAGAAGGGACTGAGGAATGTTTTCAAGGTGATAGCCCGGAGGATGCTTGCAATAATGGGACCAGTGCTTCATCTGCAGGGGATGATTGTCACAGCGGAAATGGCGGAAGCTGTTGGACCGGCAATTCGGCGTCTTAGAATTTACATCCCAGCCTGAATAATCCGATATTGGTCTTCCCTTGATGGAGCAGAATCTGGGGGATTAGGATTATTTAGGATGCTGGTGCCTCCGACATTATCTAAAATCTGTTCAATGTCATTTTCTTCTATCAAACGATCGCCGACTAAAGCTCGAAGACTTAAAGGGATGCCAAGTTCCAAAAGAAGAGATTTTATTCTTTCAATTCCTTCAAGGGCAACTGCAAAGCTATCCCGACCTTGACTTTCTACTCCCATAAATTTGGCTACCTGCTCATATTTTTTATATGAAATGGGTAAGTTATACTCCATAATTAGAGGAAGAAATGTTCCACAAATTTCTCCATGGATAAGATTAAAATGTGTGCCAAATGGCAATGCCAAACCGTGTACTGCTCCTAGAGCAGAATTTACAAAAGAAATAGCTCCAAGTAAACTAGCCAAGGCCATCCCTTCTCGAGCCACGGCATCATTTCCATCATTTGCTACGAGTTTTATGTTTTCTATCACCAAGCGAATAGCTTCAAAAGCAAACTCATCTGTAAGAGGCGTAGCTTTTTTGCCGACATATGCTTCAAGCGGTGCAACCAGGCCGTCTACTCCCACCGCAATAGTAAAATTTCTCGGAAGAGAATGGGTAAGTTCTGAATCAACCAATGCTAAATCCGGGACAAGCAGAGGGCTTCGGACTGTCCCTTTTTTTCCAAGCTCCCTTGATACAAGATTTAGATTGTTGGTAACCTCTGAACCAGTGCCGGTAGTTGTGATTGCAATATATGGGATACCTGCCTCGACCGCTTCTTTTCCATCAAGATAATCAAGTGGAGAATCGTCTTTGTTTGCAAGAAAGGCAATCATCTTTGCTGCATCCAAAACACTCCCTCCGCCAAGACCAATGACAAAATCACAACCGTTTCTTCTTAGGATTTTTCTTCCTTCCTCAACAGACAAAACATCTGGATTTGATTCGATCTGATCAAACAAAATGGTTTCAATTCCTTTATCTTTTAATGCAGCTGCTAGTGTTTGGGGAATTCCTCCTCTTTTCATGGCTTTTTTACCTGTAACCAGTAGTCCTTTTTTTAGGTGAGGAAGCCTTTCTATTTCATCTCCTATTTTATTAATAGCGCCTGGTTTAAAGATCACTCTTTTAGGAAATATTAATTTTGAGCGTATTTGTTGTGGAATAGAAACAAGTCCGTTTCTACTAATAGAAAAGAAACCTGAGATGCCAGACTTAATCATATAAATTCTCCCGAAGCTTTCCCCAATTTCTACTGTCCTAAAATCCCGTCCCAATTAACCCCTTGCCAAGAATAGGTAATGCTTCGATCTTGAGTTGGAACTAATTTTCCCTCAGATTTGAATAATTTATTGAATAAAGCAAGAGATCTTTCTGCTATCTCATCAGCCTCTTGTCCTGGTAATGGCTCAACTTTTACACTGACCTCTTTGTATTCTCTGGTGAGATCTATTCTTAAATTAACAATTCTCATAGGACAAAATAATTCTGTGCCAGTATATTTGCCATTATCACCTGCTATTGATACTAACTTAGGATTTACAACAAAATCAAGCATCCTCTCTAATAATATTTGGTTTATTTTGTCCTGAATCTTATCTATTTTTCGTGTTCCAATGTCTTGCCGGCCAACCCCACTTGCCTGACTGGCAGAATAAAACACTCGCGGCCTTACAGAAAAAATATTCATCAAACTATTCCTCCTTTATAATTGTATCCATGGTTTTATCTTGAAAGTTTTTGAAAAATTTCACATTATTTTTATCTTGCCTATATGCTATACTTTAGGCATGAAAATCTTCCTTATCCTTTACTCGAGAAAGATATGATATTTGACTTTGAAAAATTTCCTGTATATAAGGCGGACTGCTAATTTATAACTGTTTCAATCTTTTTCCAAAATTTTCCGTTGATGGTTGCTTGAAGCTTGTAAGCCGGGACAGAGCGGGCGAAGGCAATGGAATTTCTTAGTAATCGATCTTTAGTATTATCTTGTTCTTCTTTCGATAGTTTTTTGTAGTAAATAACCAGGGCTTGCAGAGCAGCCTTATAAACCAACCCAATAGCATAATCCACTTCCATAGGGGTGCAGGAATCTGTATCAGCTTGTTCCAGGAAAAAGATGCCGGCAATAGGAAGAGAGGTGTTTATTTTTGATTTCGGGATTTTCTCTCCCAGAGGGTTACTCCAGGTTGGGAGCGGGTGGCCGTGATAAGCGCCTGATTTTGTTTCCGTGATCAGAATTTCATCGTCGCAGTGTACCTGCCATGAGGAAGGGAGGTGCTGGCAGCAGGTGGTTTTACCTGTCCCTCCTTTGGCAGTAATAATGAAACCTTGGTTGTTAAATTCTACTAAAGCTCCGTGTGTGTGGAGGCCATTTTTTTGGTGGGCTTCACGGAAAACAGGATACAAAAAACAAGATGAGGTTTTTTTTAGTTTTTGGTTTAAGACTTGGCAAAGAACCTCTTGAGTGCCATCCAGAAAGAAAAATTTACAATCATTCAAATCTTTGATTTTTGATTTACTGCTGCCGGACACGGAAGTTTTTGGGCTGATAAATTTGAGATGTTTTTTTGTTTCAAGATGATGCCAATTTTCCAAGCCCTGAATTTTTACATATTGCTTAAACCAATCTTTCAAATCAGGAGAAGCGGACAAAATCCATCTTTGTCCGTCAGAAAGGGATAATTCATATCGGCCCTTATGTATATACAAAGATAATCTTGTTAAGCTGTGGTGTTACCATCGACGCAACTAGCACCTGCTCCACCACCACATTCACCTACAGCACTGCCCCCAGTAGCAAAGCAAGCATCTTGGTCATCAAAACCGTAACCATTACCACACGCAGTATCAGCACCTGTCCCTGCATTACAAGTAGTTACTTCAGTATCAGGGGTATCCCCACCAGCACAAGTAGTGTTAAACCAATCCCCATTATTACAAGCTCCTAAAGCATCTTTTGAGTCCAGAGAAACGATAACTGGTTTACAATACAAACATTTTTTAAAAACCATTTTTTTACCCCTCTTTGCTTTTTTGATTTGAACAATGTAATTATATAGAAACTTAAAAAAAAGTCAAGCGGGAGAATTAACCCTAAAAGGGGCAATATGTTATACTTGAGTTATGAAAATCATTTTAGTTCTTTGCCTAACCTTTGCCTTTATGCCTTCACCTGTTTTTAGCTTTGGCGGTCCACCGCCTGAGCCGCATTTGTTAATAAACCTTCCCGAGGATAAGGATGCTCCTGTAATGCTTGGGATTAATGAAATCATAGATATCCCGGAATTAGAAGGACGAATCGTTATCCTTAGAGGATCTTTTGCCGGCTGGGATGATATCGGCGAGCCGACCCCTTTTTCTCGGCGAGATTGGGTTTTGCGAAATGACAGTGGAGAAATCTATGTCCATGGTCCATATCCAGACGGTTGCGATCCGATGGATCCCCATTCAATTGGAAAGCCAATTGTAATTAC
>JABMQY010000026.1 GCA_013202975.1 Candidatus Saganbacteria bacterium | reverse complement strand
GCGGAGGTCCAAACAGCAAACTTGCCGTTAGAGCGGATGGTGTTATTGTCCTTTGCGGACAAATGGCGCATATTGAGCTTGGCAAAATCAACAAAGATTCATTAAAAGATATCTGGCAGAATCATCCGGAGGTCTGGAAACTAAGAAAAAGACGAGAAATGCCTCTATCAAACTTCGAATTCTGTAAAGGCTGTGAATACATGCAATATTGCCGCGGCGGCTGCCCTGCCCTGGCGTATAGCTGGACCGGAGAGGTCTATGGTCCAAGTCCGGATGCTTGTTTGAGAAAGTTTTTACAAGAAGGCGGAGAATTGCCTGACGAAAGATTATTACCATCAAAGGAGGATTGTGGCTGCTAATGATTGAAAAACAAAATGAGGATCCAAAAGATCAGGAAAAAAAGAAGTTCACTTTAAATTGTCTCTATTTCTATCTTACAGAAGGATGTAATCTTGCCTGCAGGCACTGCTGGATCCAGCCAAAATATCAGGGGCCCGGTAAAGAATACCCATCTTTAGATTTTGAATTATTTAAATCTATTATTGAGCAGGCCAAGCCGCTAGGACTATCTTCTGTAAAATTAACCGGAGGAGAACCACTGATCCACCCAAGGATATACGAAATTCTCGACTATATTAAAGAACAAAACCTTCGCCTGGTTATTGAAACAAATGGAGTTGTAGCAACTCCGGAATTATGTAAAAAAATTAAAGAATGCAACAATGCATTTGTCTCGGTAAGCATTGACGGAATATTACCCGAAACCCACGAATGGGTCCGGGGAGTAAAAGGAAGCTGGCATGATGCAGTACAGGGAGTCAAAAACCTGGTTGCTGCCGGTTTTAGGCCCCAGATCATCATGAGCATTATGAGAAAGAATAAAGACCAGATGGAACCGGTAGTAAGAATGGCAGAGTGCTTGGGAGCCGGATCGGTCAAATTCAATCTGGTACAGCCAACTGCCCGGGGCGAACAGATGCACAAGGACGGAGAAACATTAACCCTTAAAGAATTAATTGATTTAGGACAATGGGTTGAGAACGACCTCTCCAAAACATGCAAAATACGATTACATTACTCTCACCCGATGGCGTTTAAGCCTATGAACCGGATGTTTGGAGATAACGGCACCGGCTGCGGATTATGCGGCATCTTTGGAATTCTTGGAGTAATTTCTAACGGCTCATACGCGATATGCGGGATTGGAACAACTGTGCCCGAATTCGTCTTTGGCCATGCGGCAAAAAACAAGTTGGTTGATGTCTGGAACAACACCCCGATGTTAAATGAAATCCGTGAGGGGCTACCATCAAAGTTAGAAGGCGTATGCGGTGAGTGTATAATGAAATCGCGCTGCCGCGGAAGCTGTATCGCACAAAACTATTATTCTACCCATAATCTATTTGCTCCTTATTGGATGTGTCAACAGGCGGATGAGCAGGGATTGTTTCCACAGAGCAGGAAGGTTCCAAAGAAAGAGCTTCAGGCAGTTGACTAAAGAGTTTTCGCTCCGTTTGGCTAATGGCTTGTCCTGGCATCTGTCTGCAACAAGTGAAGTTCAACATTGGCTGGAAAAAATTGCCTTAGTCTTAGGGCTTGAACCGGGCAAATCAGGACAACTGCCCCGAATCATCATCGCGCAGCCAGATTCAATATTCTCTTTAAATCCCCGCGACACCTTAGTCACTATCAAGCAGGCGCCAAGTGAAGAGCTGTCAATTGCAAATCTATCACGCGTACTAAAAGTGATTTACAAAAAAACCGTAGAGACAGGGGGATTCCCACTGCATGCCGCCATGATTGTAAAAAACAAAAAAGCATACCTATTATCAGCCCGCAGAGGAACGGGAAAAACAACCTGCTGCAACAGAATTCCTTCTCCCTGGAATGCTATTTGTGACGATAAAACCTTAATTGTCAAAACATCTGATAAAGAGTATAGAGTTCATCCTCTCCCAACTCAAAGCAATTTCTATAAAAACAAATTACCAAAAAAGTGGAACATTCAAAAAAGCTATCAACTGGAGGCTGTTTATTTTATTGAGCAAGCAGTAAAGG
>JABMQY010000025.1 GCA_013202975.1 Candidatus Saganbacteria bacterium | reverse complement strand
TTAAATTATCTTTTCCGGCCTTGTCAATTTTGTTGAATATATTTAATACCGGAGTATTGAGGATCTTCAACTCTTCCAGAGTAGTATAAACCGATTCTATCTGATGCTCTGCAAATTCAGAAGAGGCATCAATTACGTGTAACAGCAAATCAGCCTCAATTGTTTCTTCAAGAGTAGCCCGAAAAGCACTTATTAACTGGAGGGGAAGCTTTTGGATAAAACCGACTGTGTCGGTGAGCAGGATTGTTTCCCCCCGATCCTTTAGATAGCGCCTTCTGGTTACAGGATCGAGTGTTGCAAACAATTTATCTTCTGATAAAACATTTGCATTAGTTAATGAGTTAAGCAGAGTTGATTTTCCGGAATTAGTATAGCCGATCAGGGCAGCAACTTTCATTCTGCTTGATTTTCTTCTTGTTCTAAGCAGCTGCCTTTTATTTTTTACTTTTTCAAGCTCTTTTTTTAGGACAGAAATATCCTTTCGAACTTTGCGGCGGTCTGTTTCAAGCTTTGTCTCTCCCGGTCCGCGGGTTCCGATCCCTCCTCCAAGTCTTGAGAGGCTGGTTCTATGTCCGCTCAGGTGACTAAGCAAAAAGACCGATTGGGCTAATCTTACCTGTAGTTTTCCTTCTCGTGTGTGGGCATGCTGGGAAAAAATATCAATAATAAGTTCGGTCCGGTCGATTACTTTTACGTTCAGAGCCTCTTCCAGGTTGCGTGATTGGGAAGGAGTTATCTCATGGTCAAAAATAACCAGGTCCGCTCCGACTGATTCGCAGAGTGCTTGTAATTCGACCAGCTTTCCCGATCCGATACAATATCTCTGGTCCGGCCTATCTTTGGTCTGGGTTAAGACGGCTGCGGCTTTTGCTCCGGCTGAGTCAGCCAGCTTTTTGAGCTCTTCCAGTGATTCGGAGAGGGGAAGGATTTCGTTCCTAAATTTAATGCCGACGAGTACTGCTTTTTCCATGTTGATTATTTAATGATTATATCATATAATCACAAGCTATATGGCAGCTGCAAAAATGATTTTGATTATTGACGATGAAGAAGATATTGTAAAGGCTTTAACTATCCGTCTTCATTCTTTGGGATACGAGGTAGTAACTGCTGCAGACGGTCTGGTCGGGCTGGAAAAGATCCGGGCAGAAAAACCGGATGTAGTTCTTCTGGACATCATGCTTCCAAAACTGGACGGATATAAGGTTTGCCGGGTAGTTAAATATGATGAAAATTTAAAAGATATTCCGATCATAATGTTGACTGCAAAAGTGACCGATGTTGATAAAAATTTGGGTAAAGAGGTGGGCGCAGACGAATACCTGACCAAGCCCTTTAGTCCGGAACAGTTAGTAATGTTAATAAAAAAATATACACAGAGGACAAAAAAATGAGAAGACGAGACTTAAAAGATGCCTTGCTTGAATCCGGCCTTCTGACGGCTGAAAAAATCCAGACTATAATCAGGGAATCCAAGAAGAGCGGAAAGAGCCTGGTGCGGGTTTTGTTGATGAAGAAATACCTGACCGAAAAACAGCTGCTTGATTTTTTTGAATTTGAGATGGATATTCCCCATGTTGATCTGGGGAATTATCTGATTGATCCCGGGGTCATTGAACTGGTGCCGTCCAATATTGCAAAGAAGTTCGGCGTTACCCCTCTTTTTAAGACCGGAAGCACTCTGTCGGTTGCCATGATTGATCCTTTTGATATTCAGGCGACCGATGAACTGCGCAGCCGCACCCGAATGCAGATAGAGGTTATGGCCGCGACCCCCAGTGATATTGGCGCAGCGCTGAACCAGTATTACGGAATATCCGGCGCCTTAGAAGAGATTCTTGAAACGATAAAAGATACTAAGAAGGATGTAGTTAAAAGAGAGATTATTGAGGTTTCAGAGGATGCTCCGGTAGTTAAGCTGGTTAATCTTATTATAATCCAGGCGATGGAAGAAAAAGCCTCTGATATCCATATCGATCCGCACGAAAAACAAGTTATGGTGCGATACCGTGTAGACGGAATAATGCACGAAGCCTCAACTTCTCCGATCCATCTGCATGCTGCGCTGGTTACACGAATAAAAATTCTCTCGAATCTCAATATAGCGGAATCACGCCTTCCCCAGGACGGTAAAATGGAATTTGAATTTGAGGCACGCCGGATTGATGTCCGTGTTTCGACTTATCCAAGTATAAACGGCGAATCGGTTGTTATGAGGATTTTAGACAAGCAGGCTATGGGAATGACATTAAAGAATCTTGGCTTTGAAAAGGATAACCTGGAAATATTCCAAAATACTGTAAAGAGGCCTTACGGAATTATTCTTTTAACCGGACCGACCGGTTCAGGAAAAACCACCACTCTTTATGCCGCCCTTAATTATATTAATTCACCGGAGAATAACATAATTACGATTGAGGATCCGGTTGAGTATCAGCTAGAAGGCATTCGTCAGGCTAATGTTAATGTTAAGGCCGGCCTGCTCTTTTCAACTGCATTGAGGTCTATGCTGCGTCAGGATCCGGATGTAATCCTGGTTGGAGAAATCCGTGATTTAGAGACCGCCCAGATAGCGATTGAATCCGCTCTGACCGGCCATTTGGTCTTTTCTACCCTGCATACTAACGATGCTGCCGGAGCATTAACCCGGCTGACAGAGATGGGGGTAGAGCCCTTCTTATCGGCCTCGGCAACCGCTTCGGTCATTGCCCAGCGGCTGGTCAGGAGTATCTGCCCCAACTGCAAAATATCTTATCCGATTGAAGATGCGGTCAAGGAGCTGTATCCGTATTTTAAAGAGAACAACATTACAACCCTCTATAAAGGAAAGGGATGCCGGCAGTGCCGTGACCGCGGTTTTCGCGGAAGGCTGGCCATTATAGAACAACTGCCAATGTCAAATGAAATTCGTCAGATGGTCCTTGAAAAAGTTCCGGGACATCTTATAAAAGCAGCTGCAATAAAAGCCGGTATGCGTACCTTACGAGATGACGGACTGATGAAGGTTGCCCAGGGAAAGACCTCACTTGATGAAGTACTAAGGGTGACTCAGCTTGACTAATGTCCCCTTTATCCTTTTAACCGCTTTTTTGATGGTTATTCTGGCAGCGGCTGTGCGTGAATTCTTCCGTCTTAAAAAAACTTTTTTTCAGGTTTCTCAGGGTAATTTTGCAAAAAATAAATCTCTCTGGTTTTTGTCCCGGCCGGTCAATTTTATGATCAGTTCGCTCAAAGAGAGAGAAGGGCGCCTGGAATCAGAATGCAAGGGGGCGTCTCCTCTTACTGATCCGCGCAGAGAGACTGCTATTTTAAACGTTCTTGATGATATCGGGTCAATAAAAAAGGAATTGGAGTCGGAAAAACTAAAATTCGGTCTGGTGCTGGAGAATTTAGGGGATGCGGTGGTGGTTTTGGACCCGAAGGGCCGGATAGTTTATTCTAATCCCCAGATGGAAAACCTCTTTTCCGGGCAGAATTTGAAGAAAGGCAATGATTTTAGTGCTTTGCTTAAAGAGGCCAATCCTAATATTGATATTTCCAGCCGGCAGGAAGATGTATTGAAAGAGGCAAAAATATTTGAAACCGAACTGGTATTGTATCCGGGGCAGGCCAAAGAATTGTATTTAAGGACGATCATGGCTCCGCTTAGATTTCCGGGGAGTGTTATTGAGGGAATAGTCGGTGTTTTTCATAATGTGACAGAGTTTCGCAAGCTCGACCGTTTAAAATATGATTTTATTGCTACGGTTTCGCATGAACTGCGCACCCCGCTTACGGTAATAGCAGAAACAATCAGTCTGTTGAAAAATAAAAATGTCGGGGGGGTGCTTAATCCAAAGAAGCAGGAGTGTGTTGATCTGGCAGAGCGCAACCAAAAGCGGCTGGCCCGTTTAGTCGACAATGTCCTGGATATTGTGCGCATGGAGACCGGACATTTGAGAGTAGAAATCAGCAAAGTTTTAATAGATCCCCTGCTTAAGAACCTGGTTGATTCATTTAAGCCTATATTTGCCAAGAAGAATGTTAAACTGACATTAAATGTAGAGAAGGGGCTGCCTCCTCTGGCGGCAGACGAAGACCGCCTAGCGCAGGTAATTGCTAATCTCTTAAACAATGCCTATAAATATACTAATGAGGGCCAGGTTGAACTTTCAGCCGGCCAAAAAGATAGTAAGGTTGAAATATGTGTAAAGGACAGCGGGATGGGAATTTCAAATACAAATTTGGAGCGCATCTTTATGAAATTTGAACAGATCCCGAGTAAGAGTAATGTCAAACCGCCGGAAAAAGGGACCGGTCTGGGGCTTTATATTGCAAAGAATTTAATAGAGGCGCATGGCGGGCGTATTTGGGCCAAGTCTGAGTTAGGACGAGGCACCTCTTTTTATGTTAATATTCCAATATTCAAAGGAGGCAAGTAATGGCTTTTTTTACTTATAAGGCAAAGGATAAGCGGGGGGTTACGGTAGGCGGGACGATGGATGCCAATGATTCGTCAGCGGTAGCCAGCCGCCTGGTCCAGCTGGGCTTTGTCCCTATTTCAATTGCAGAAAAAGGGGGCGGTTCTTCTCTAAATCTGGACCAATACTTAATTCATTTCCAGAAGGTAAAGACAGAAGAGCTTTTAGTTTTTGTCAGGCAGTTATCTTCTATCCTTGAAGCCGGCGTCCCTCTATTGGCATCGCTTGAGGCGCTCTACGACCAGGTTACAACTCCAAAGCTAAAGGGGATAATTGCAGATTTAAAAAAGGATATTGAATCGGGGAGCTCTTTTTCTGATGCTCTAAATAAATTCCCCCAGGTGTTTTCGCTTCCATTTGTTGCAATGATCAGGGTGGGTGAGAAGGCCGGTATTTTAGGTGAGGTTTTAGAGCGTTTGGCCAATCTTTTAGAGAAGGATTATGAGAATGTGCAGAAGATAAAATCGGCTACCCGCTATCCGACCCTGGTTTTTGTGGTTTTAATGGCGGCCTTTTTCTTTGTAATTGCTTTTGTCGTGCCAAAGTTTTCCTCTGTTTTTGCTTCAGCCAATGCCCAGCTTCCTATGCCGACCCGCTTTTTGATCGGGACCAATTATATAATCAGGAACTATTTCTATATTGTCATCCCGGCCCTGGTTGGTTTTATTTATCTGTTTCGGATGTTAATTAAAACTCCCAAAGGAAAGTTGTGGTGGGATGGGTTTAAGTTAAAAATACCGGTATTCGGCACTTTAAACAGAAAGCTGACCTTAGCCCGTTTTACCCGCATGCTCTCTTCTATGTTAAAAGCGGGTGTTCCGATTTTGGATGCTTTATTGATTATTAAAGATACGATTGATAATTTGGTGGTATCAAATATGATTGGATATATCAGGGATCAGGTTGAAATGGGTAAATCGGTGGCCGAGCCGATGAGGGAACATGTTAAGATCATTCCTCCCCTGGCTTCGCAGATGGTTGCGATTGGTGAGAAGTCGGGAAATTTGGAGGGGATGTTGTCGAAGGTTGCAGATTATTTTGATCGCGATGCCGATTATATGATTAAGAATTTAACACCATTGATTGAGCCTTTAATGATTGCAGTTCTGGCGGTCTTTGTTACTGTTTTAGCCCTCGGTATTTTCCTGCCGATGTGGGACCTGATAAAAGTGTATCAGTAGTACCAAAATCGCTCCAAAGGTTCTGTTTCGGGTGGCTTGACAAAAATAAGCAAAGCGGCTATCATGGTAACAATCTACCATATATATGGTAAAAGACTATGATCTCATTTAAATCGAAAATAACAATAAAAATACTGGATTATTACTTTCTTAATCCGGATACGGAGCATTATACAAACGAACTGGCCAAAGCGCTTGAATTGGATCCTAAAAACCTTCACCGCAAATTGGAAGAACTGGAGAAAGAAGGGCTTTTTAAAAGCGAATTTCGGGGAAAAGAGCGCTATTTCTCGTTAAACAAAAAATTCGCCCTGCTCGATCACTACAAACAAATCTTCCTAAAGACTTTCGGGCTGGAACATAAATTAAATAAAATTGCAGTGGAAATTGCCGGGATTAAAGAAGCCTATATTTTTGGATCTTACGCCAAAGAAAAAATGGATTCGTCAAGCGATATTGACCTTCTGATAATCGGCAGCCATTCCATATTGGAACTTCAAAAAAAAATTAATACCCTGCAAAAAGAGACCGGCCGGGAATTTAACGTTGTAAATCTAAGCGGGGCCGAATACGCAGAAAAAAAGAAAGATCAGTTTATCAAAAATATTTTTAAGGCTGGGCCGATTAAGTTGTTATGACCAATTTTGACAACCAAAGTTTTCAAAAAACAAAATTTTCGAAAGAACAATTAGAAAACCATCTAAATTCCGCTAAACGGGATGTGGAAATAGCCGACAAATCCGATATCCCCGAGGTTGTTTTTAAGTTTTCTTACGATGCGTTGCTTAAAATTGGGATATATCTTATCGCAAAAGAGGGCTATAAGGTCAAAAGCGGATTCGGACATCACATTAAAATCCTGGAAAAACTGGCAGAGACACTAAAAGATGAAAACATCGCCATTTTAGGGAATAAAATGAGACAGGATCGAAATGTTGGCCTTTATGCCGGAGGCCTATCTGTCAGCCAAAAGGAAAACGAAGAATATCTTAAATTGACAAAATCGGTTTTGGCCAAAGCCAAAAATCTTTAATTTATAATTTCCGCAATCTTATGCATGTTGTTTTTGCTATAATTTATCCAGATGACAAAATATCTAAGCGGATCCAAACTCTTCTGGCCTCTTGTAATATTTTTACTAGCTTTCTTATTAAGATTTACTTATCTTTTTGAAGCTTCAAAATCTGTTTTCTTTAATTTCCCAATCATTGACGGGGCGATGTTTGAGGGGTGGGGGACTTCATTTTGAGTCTGGTATTTTAACAAAGATATCTGCCCTTTCAGTTTCATTTGTTGCCATCTCTGTTCTAAATAAGTGCAAAGACATTTCCGGGATGGTGTTAAAGGGATAGTCAAACACAGGAAAAGATATTCTTTTATATTTGTCTCTTTGCAAAAAAATATTAAATAATTTTGTGTGCTGTGGCCATCCCTTTCTATAAATAAGGATATCAGGCTTTTCTTTTATATCTTTTTCCAGGTTGTTGAACACAAAGCCGATTATTGTTTTACTCCCTAAATAATACATATATGAGGTTTCTTCGTAGTTTGTTGCAATTACTAGGTTTTTGGGATTTTTATAATTCTTTTTGATGTATGGGATAGTATAGTCAAGCGGCCCTTTATACTGATGGGTCAATTCGTACAAGTGATTTTTAAAAACAGGATAAATATTGATTAAGCTTAGAATCAAGACCATTCCAATTGACAGCGGGACAATCTGTCTAAATCGGTTTGAAGGACTTTTCTTGTTTAATAGGCCAAGCATTTTAAAAATGCAAAAACCATCAATTAGTAATATTAATATAAATATTGGTTGAAGTGTAATATAATATCGTTCAAAAAAATAGGAGCTTCTGGCAATAATGACAATATAAATAACAAAGAAGAACGTTAAGAAATTTGAGATTTTAATTTTATTGTCTGAGAGCAGAGAGATATTATTCTTTTTAAAATGTATAAGAAGAGAAATTAAAAATATTTTGTTGAGCAGGCCAAGATATAGAAAATCATACCTTATAAAAAACAATATAATTGTATTTAGATGTTGTAGGTATAATTGAAGGAGCGGTTGGGGGTGTTGGTATTGTATTTGGGCAATTTCAAATATTCGAAAAAAGTAGATCAAAGGTAATACTATTGCAAATGAAACAATTAGGGGTGATACCTGCTTTAAAAAGCTGATGATAACGGGTTTTAATTTGTTTTGTTTTTTTCTGACCGCGGAAATTAGCAATGTTACTTGGTGCAATCCAATGGAAAAGATAAATATGATAAATGCAGGATAAAAAGTATTGAACAATAGAAATAGCAGTATGATTATCGAAAAGAAATAGGGCTTAAATGATAATTTTTTATAAAAAACATGATTTAAATAAACAAGGAATATTAGGGAAATCAAAAAAACAGTGAGGCTGTAATATCTAACTTCTCTTAAATGAAGAGCCAGGGGAACAGAAAAGATCTCAAAAAGAAAGAAAAATGTCAGAAACAATAATCTATTAAACACATTTTTAAATAAGGGGAGTATTGTAAGTGCAAAAATAAAAAGCCCGACTAATCCAATTGTTGCGAAAGGAATTCTCATGATGGCTGTTTTTGTATAAATACTATTTGTCATTCTTGCAAGAGAAGCTCCAAATGAGGCAAAATAATATTGTGCCCAGCTGCAATTGAGGTTTGCATCGTACTCTTTATTCAAGCCAATTGGAGTAGAGAAGTGATATACTTTATTCTTTTCGTCGTGCACTTTGGGATATCCGTAATCTAGTACATGTTCTGCCATCATTGCTGTTTCTGATTCATCATTCCATAACAGGGGAAATGAAATATTCTTGAATAGACTAGCTCCAAGAAGAAATATCAATGATGCCAAAACAATTCCGAGCAGAGTAAGTTTCATTTTCATCTGTTAATTCTATCCTAATTTGAAAAGCATGTCTATTTTGCAGAAAGTGTGCATCTGGATTAGCGCTTGACAGAATTTGCTGGATAGGTATAATAGTTAATCAGCTTGACAGCTGAATAGTTTTATATTAAAATTTAAAAACAAAGGGGGTGAAATATGAAAAAGAGAGGTTTTACATTAATCGAGTTAGTAATGGTTATTGCAATCTTAGGTATTTTGGCTGCTATGATATTGCCGAGGTTTATTGATCTACAACAGCAAGCAAGAGTATCTGCAGCAAAAGGTGCTTTAGGTGCTGTTAGATCAGCTGTGGCAATTACATATGCTGACACTGTTGCCGGAGGTGGCAGTGGCTTTACTGATTTAGCAGGCAGTCAATTTGCAGATGGGAGGGTTCCCGCCAATAAACTGCTGGGTGATACCGTTACTGGGGTTGCTTATGTTAATAACGGCCAGTTAACGCATCCAGGACCAGGAGTGGTAACAGTGGCTTGGATTTATAATACGATATCCGGAAGGGTTTGGTCAAATTATACTACGGCTGTAGCCGGTTCTCTGGGGGATGCTTTTGCGTGGTAGTTAATTCAGGCTTAGATAGCTAGTTTTTTTAATATTTAAAATAAGGGTAATCCGAGAGGATTACCCTTATTTTTTGCGGTAGACTGATAAATTATGTTTTATTAGGATAGGAATTCTTTCTTTTATTAGGTATGGCTGATTGGGACAAAGACGGCTTAATATTATCCAGTTTTTTTCCTTTGCAATTAATTGCTGGCGGGCGGGTTTCAGCCAGTTATTCCAAGCAGCAAAGGACTTGGTTGCTTGAAGAGAACCTTGAACATTTAAAGCCAGAATAAGAAAAAAACTGAGAGAAAATAGATATTTTTGATATTTTGGGGTCTTTATATTAGAACCTTTTAGAATAATAAATAGTAATGAAATGATAGAAACCCAGAAAAGATTAGATATTGTTACATAGCGGGAAGATAATGCCTGAAGTGCTCCGAATCCGGATCTTGCAATGCCAGTTAAAAAAGCACTGCCAATAGAATAAAGCCCCATTGCAATATAAGGAATTAATCTTTTGATCTTAACTTTTTGGTTGTTAATTAGAAAGAGTATGCTAGTTATCCAAATAGCTAGGCCTCCAAGGCCAATTACAAATGCATTCTTACCTCCTACCGCGCCACCAAGATAGTTGCAAACGTATTGAATAAACTGAAGGGGATGTTTTAAAAATAAGGTCAAGGGGGGATGATGCGGAAGCGAATGATAACCGAAATAATAAAGAAAAATAACCCCAGATCCGATCAGAATCCAAAATAAAATAAAGACTCGTTTTATTCTGTTATTCTCAAAAGCCGAAAAAAAGAGGATCAATAAGCCTATTCCCCACAGCAGGCTTCCATTTGCAAATGAATAAGTTGCTATAATACCAGATATAATTGCCCCAAAAAGTTTATATGATGTTATGGGAGGGTTGGAGAGGAAACAAATTCCACTTACAACCATTAGTACACTTAAAAATATTTGTATCTGCCAGCCCCATAACCAATTTTGCCATTGAGTGAGAGAAAAAACAAATAAAGCAATGCCGGGAAGTAGCCAGTTGATCCTGCCGATTTCTCTATTTTTCAAGGTAATTTGAACTTGGTAGGCAATAACACCAAATAAACAAACAGCTAAAAATATATTTGTAATGACTTCGTAAGTTATGATCCATTTTGAAATGTGCGCCAGAGCAATCATGAGTATTAACGGGAAGAATATTCGATGTTCGTTGTGTTGCCTGAAGAGATCTCCTAGAGATAAATTGCCCTGATAGAATTTTTCAAGATATGGGATAAGTGACCATTGGTCTATAAATGGGGCATCGACATGATATTTTAGCACAAAATAGACCAGGATGAATATTGGAGTAATAATTAATGTTAGGTTAAAAAGCTTTAGAAAAAATTCTAATATAGACTTTTCATTTTTACCCATAGCATATTTTATCATTTTTAACATTATTTTACTTCACAATCTTCCATACAGGGTGTTAGAATGTAATCATGCAATTTAAATGGCAGAAAGATTTCTGGGTTTTTCTTTTTGTTATTTTGTTTTCCGGCCTTTGGTTCTTTCGTGAGATTTTTCAGGGGTATCTTTTCTATTACAGTGATATTAATTATTATTTTTATCCATATCGTCTATTTTTGGCAAATGCCGTAAAGGCAGGTAGTTTTCCGTTATGGAACCCATATATATTTGCAGGCTATCCGTTTTTTGCCACCCTTCAAGCAGGAGTGCTTTATCCGATAAATATATTATTGTATTTTTTCCCTTTTGATTGGGTCTTTAATTTTGTTATTATAATTCACTATCCCTTGGCTTTTATTTCGAGTTATTTATTGTGCCGGGATTTAAGAATTAGCCGGTATGGTGCAATGCTAGCTGGTCTTGTTTTTGCGTTTTCTGGTTTTATGCTTTCCGTATTACACATGCCAACTACTTTAGCCGCAGCTGCGTGGATGCCCTTATTGGTAATGTTTTTCAGAAGGACTTTGAAGTCAACCGATTTTCGAAGCCGTATTAACAATACGATTTTGACTTCACTAATGATGACTTTGATGTTTTTGGGAGGGGAACCAACCGTTTTATTAGGAACGCTATTCTTTATTTTTCTATATATTTGTTATCTTTTTGTTAGAGATAAAAAACTTGAAGATTTAAAAGGATTTCTCTTTCTGTTTGTTTCTGGAATCCTCTTTTTGCTGCTTACCTCTATCCAAATATTGCCCTTTCTTGAATTGGTTTTTCGTTCAATTCGAGGTGTGGGAATAACTTTTGCCGAGTCAAGCCTCTGGTCACTTGAACCGAGGAAGCTTTTGAATTTTATAATTCCATATTTGTTCCATTATGGGAAATTTGTTTTTACTTCTGGCGAATGGGCCTCATCTTTTTACATGAGTTTTTTTGCTTTGTTTTTTGCTGTGTTTTCATTCTTTTTCCTTAAGAAAAGAAGGATTGTTTTTTCGGCTCTTGTTTTCAGCCTGGTTCTAGTTCTTGGTAATCATACCCCCTTTTATCATTTGTTTTTTAAATTGGTTCCGTTTTTTGGGTTTATTAGGTATCCTCAAAAATTCCTTATTTTCTCGACCTTTTTTATTGCTTTGTTAGCCGGCTTTGGATTTGACGAGATAAGAAGGTTGATACTTGTGGGACAAGATAAAAAAATCAATCTATTTCTGAATGTATTTTTTTCACTTTGCCTATCTGTTTTTGTTGTGTTTGTCCTTTCTTATTTCAATTATGGCTTTGCGTTTAGCTTTACAAAAATATTATTTATGCCCGAGCTAAGAAATGGTCTAAATTTGGATGTTTTATTGATTGTTTCGCGCAATATTGCTAATGCGGGTATTTTGTGTCTGTTTCTTTCTATGTTTTATATAATTACAAAGGTATTTCAAAAGACCAAAAAAGAAAGCTGGTTTGCAATAGCGATCATTCTGCTTGTTTTGGTAGATTTGTTTATTTCCAATAGAGGGATGAATGTTTCAATGCAAAGTAAGAAATATCATCAAACTGCCTCAAATATTGAGATTCTAAAGGAAGATCCCGATCTGTTTAGGGTGTATATCTCTCCTGCCTTGAAGAAGGATAGGGAAGTATTTAGTTATTATGAAACGATTAATTTTGAAAAAGCAATTGTTGATTATAGAAATTTCCTTCTTGTTAACCAAAACATGCTTTATGATATTCAGCTTTTGGATGGATACGAATCAATTGTTGCTGCAGATATAATTGATTTGCAGCGGAAAATCGCTTCATTGAATACCTTGGACAACACTGAAATATTGAATATGTTAAATTCGAAATATCTTTTATCTCCTTTTCATTTTGATGCAAAGGGATATGTTTTAGTAAATAAGACAAGGATGCAAATAAGGGAAAAAGATCTCTATCTCTATCGTAATGATAATTATCTCCCTCGAGCGTTTATTGTCCCTGCTTATAAAATCATGAAGGATAGAAAGAAGATTTTGAGCTATATTACTGAGAATAAGTTTAAGCCCTTAATGGAGGTTGTCCTTGAAGAAAAAATTCCCGGTTTTGATGTTGTTAAGAAAGGACCTGGGAGTGATTATAATTCAAAAATCAGCAGTTATACACATGATAAGGTAGTTATTAATACTTCCCTAAAAAAACCTGGAATTTTGTTTTTGAGCGACCATTTTTATCCTGGCTGGAAGGCTTATGTTGATGGTAAAAAAACAACAATTTATAGGGCTAATTATATGTTTAGGGCAGTGCCATTGTCAGCTGGAAATCATAGTGTTGTTTTCTCTTATGATCCATTGTCGTTCCGTTTAGGAGCATTTATTAGTTTTATTTCTATTCTGGGGATAGCGGGCTACTGTTTAATTTATATTGTTAGGTTGCGTAAAACAAAAAAGAATGAAAATAAATAAAAAAGATTCTTTCATATATTGTGTTTTTGCTGTGTTTGCTCTTTTGCTTTTCTATCCATTCCTAGATGGTAAGTTTGTTTTTGGGTTTAAGGATCTGTCTCGTTATTTTTATCCCCTGCGTCATTTTATGGTTGAACAGGCAAAGTCAGGAATTGTTCCTTTATGGAATCCCTATCTTTTTTGCGGTTATCCGTTTTTAGCTAGTCTTCAGATTGGGTTTTTCTATCCTTTTTCAATTATCTTTTATTTTTTGCCTTTCAATTTTGCTTTTAATTATTATATTGTTATTCACTATTTTCTTGCTGCTCTTTTTACTTATTTTTTAATGCGTCACTATTCTGTTTCCCGTCCAGCATCCTTTTTGGCAGGATTGGTTTTTGCTTTTTCCGGATATCTCCTGTCCATATCAAATATGAATACCACGCTCAGTTCTGTGATTTGGTTGCCCTTGGTGATACTTTTTTATGACAAACTTGTCAAAGAAATTACGATCAAGAATACCCTTTTATTATTAATAATACTTGCATGCATGTTTTTGGGAGGCGAACCAACAATAATATATATGACGGTTTTGATTTTGTTTGCTTATGGGTTGTATTTTTCAAGATCCTTGTTGAGCAAGGCCCAAAGATTTTTAATGTTAATAATTGTGCTAGTTTTGTTGCTTCTTCTTTTGGCAGTTCAGATATTGCCTTTTATCGAGCTTGCAAATTTCTCGGATCGATTAGTGATTAATAGTATAAAGCTTATGTCTTTAGAATCATTTCCAATTAGAGAAGTAGTGAATTTCCTTTTTCCTGTTTTTTTTGGAAACCCATTAGATCCTGGAGCATATAGTGAAATATTCTTGGGGCCTCGTATCCAAAATTGGCTTCTTTCCCCCTATATAGGATTTTTACCTTTATTCTTTGTTTTTTGTTCATTGTTTGCATGGAAAAAGTGCAGAAGAATAGGATTTTGGGCTGTTATTGGAACAATAGGTATGTTTTTAGCTTTTGGCCGCTACACGCCCATATATTCATTGTTTTATAAATTTGTTCCCGGATTCTCATTTATTCGCTATCCGGTTAAGTTTTTGTTTATTCCAATTTTTTCCATTGCTTTGCTTGCTGGATTGGGTTGGGATAGATTTTTTATGGTTGAGAATAAAAAGTGTAGAAAGGTTTTTGGGTTATTCTTATTATCATTTCTTCTATCCATTGTTTATCTTGCAGGAAAATTGTTTGCGTATCAGGTTTTTAGCGTTCCACAAGAGACTATTAATTTTAATTTAGAAAGCCTAATCAATTTGAACATGATTGTTCTTATCTCTGGATCGGTTTTTTATGGAATTAAATATAGTAAAATTAATAAAAAATTGGGTTTTTTTGTAATTATCTCAATTGTTGTTTTTGACCTTTTTTCTGTTAATACCTCTTTGAATATTCCCATTCGGAGTTCTTTTTATAGTAAAATAACCCCCAACCTAGCTCTCTTAATAAGAGATAAATCGCTTTATCGTTATTGTTCTACCGGTAAATTAAGTTTGCATAATCGCAGTCTGTATGGGGATGATTATAACGAAGCGCTAATAGATGCAAAAGACATGCTTACGGAAAATATGCCGTTGATTAATAGACTTTATAATTGTGACGGATATGAATCTGTGGTCCTTAAAGATTATATTGATCTTAACAAAATAATGAGTAAATTAACTCTTGATCAACGCCTGAGGTGGTTAGGGGCACTTAATGTTAAATATGTAATCAGCCTTTATCCTTTTGGTTCAGAGAAGTTCCCATTTATCAGTAAAGGGGCAAAGTTAATTAAAGAAGATACTTCTTATTTTTACGGGGCTACCTATGTTTATCTTAATAAGTATTGGATGCCCCGGGCGTTTCTTTCTTCAAGTTATAGGGTTGTATCTAATGAAGCTCATTTTATTAAAACATTAAAAAGGAAAAATTTTGATCCTTCAAGTACATTGATTCTAAATAAAGACCCGAAATTTGATGATGGTAGGATGGTTTTAAATAAAATTGATGAGGTGGAAATTGAAAAATATGATTCAGACGAGATTATCCTAAGGGTAACTTCGCATAAAAATCAATTATTGTTTTTAAGTGATTCATTTTATCCTGGGTGGAAAGCATATATAAATGGCAAGGAGACAGAAATACATAAGGCTAACTACAGATTTAGGGCGATTGTTGTGATTCCCGGAAAGCAACAAGTCGTCTTTCGTTATGAGCCATTTTGGTTTAAATTGGGAGCAATAATTAGTTTTTCTTTTTGTTTGCTGACCCTAATCTTTGTTGTAATATCGTTAAGGCTTAGAACAAATAACCATAATAGCGGAAGAAAAAAACCTTAGAAATCCTCTCATCTCCATATGAAGATAGTAATTTGTAGGCAATAGATATCTTATAATTCCTTTCCAGTCAATTATTTTAAACCCCGCCGATTTAGCTTGTTTGAGCCACCAATACCGTGATTTTTTGTGAATATGGGTAGGGTCTCGATCAAGCATTTTTACTAATAGACCAAGCGGCCCATCGTAAACCGGACAAACAAAAATAAATTTCCCATTATTCTCAAGTTTTTCATAAATAGATTTAAAGAGGGTTTGCACCTCTTTTATGTGTTCCACAACATCAAAAGCAACAATGATTTGTTGTTTTTTAATGTTTCCTGATATGTCTTGAAAATTCCCTTGATGGATTATTGTTTTTGGAAATAGCAGTTTTACTCCGTCTAATGCATTTTGATTTATATCACAACCTTCTATTTTAAGGCCTGCTTTTGTGGCGTACTCTAAAAATAATCCCTTGCCAAAACCAATTTCAAAAATCGAATCCATTTCATATGCATTTTCTTTTATTGCTTTTAGGTAGAACCGCAGTTTTTTGGGAGGATTTTGTGCTAAATAATCTATATAGTTATTTGAATAATAATCCATAATTACTTATGTCCTAATATAGTCTTCCTGAAAAACAATGTCAATCTGAATGTGCCCATAGCATTAATTGTGATAAAATAAATCTATAGGAAATAGTTAAAGTGAAGAAAACAGAGAAACTATCGATATCAATACCATTTTATAACGAAGAGAGCGGGATTCCTCATCTAAACGAAAGGCTTTCTAATGTAATCCTAGAACTTGAGAAAACCGTTGCTGTGGAACTAATCTTGGTTGACGATGGCAGTACAGATAAAACATTCGACTTGCTCAAAAAACATTTTCCCGATGCTTTACTGGTAAAGCATCCCAAAAACTTTGGTATAGGGGCGGCAATGCGCTCGGGTTTTAAAAATGCCACCGGCGATTTTATTGCCTTCCTTGATTCTGACTGTACCTATGCACCCGAAGAGATTATCCCGATGCTAAAAATAATGCAAAAATCGCCAAAAATCGATATCATTTCGGCCTCACAATATCATCCCGACGGCGGAATAAAGGATGTTCCGGCCTGGCGGCTATTTTTTAGTAAAGGAGCATCTTTCGTTTATCGTTTGATTTTGCCAAAAAAATTATATACCTATACCGGTTTTATGCGGATTTATCGAAAGAGGGTAGTAGGTAAACTTAATTTTTTTAATGATGGATTTATTGCAGTGACAGAAATCCTGGTCCGCGCAATATGTTTAGGATTTAATATTGTAGAATACCCGACCGTTCTTTCCGTTAGAAAGTTTGGCGCTTCAAAGATTAAAGTTCTAAATGTAATTTTAGAGCATATCAGGTTTATTTCTGGTTTACGGAGCTTAAAAAAGGAATTGGGTTTAGAAAAATAATGGATAAGATGCTGCCAAAAACTAAAAAAACCATAATCATAATGCCCGCCTACAACGCGGAGAAGACGCTAAAGCGGACCTTTGAAGATATTCCCAAAGATATTATTTCAGGAATTATTTTGGGTGATGACTGTTCAAAGGATAATACTATTGAAATTGCAAAATCACTCGGAATTAAAGTTCTCAAAACCCCCCTTAACCTCGGCTACGGCGGCAACCAAAAAATGTTATACGACGAAGCCTTAAAGGATGGCGCCGATGTGGTTGTTATGATCCATCCGGACTGGCAGTACGATGCGACAAAAATTCCCCAATTAATCGCTCCGATTCTAAAAGGGGAAAAAGATGTAATGCTCGGTTCCAGGGTACTGGGCGGCCGGCTGGGGACCCTGGCCGGCGGTATGCCGATCTATAAATTTATATCGAACCGTTTTTTAACATTATGCGAAAATCTTACCCTGCGTTTAAAACTGTCAGAATACCATACCGGCATGCGCGCTTATAGCAGGGAGGTCTTAGAAAAAATTCCATACCAAAAAAATTCCGATAACTTTGTTTTTGATACCGAAGTCCTGGCCGAGGTGGCGGCTGCAAAGTTTCGCGCGGGCGAAATCCCGGTTCCCTGCCGCTATTTTTCCGAAGCCTCGTCAGTTAACTTTGTTAACAGTACCATCTATGGTTTTCAGACTTTAGCTGTTTGTTTGAAGTATGTTGTTAACAAATCAAAGTATATTCTTTAATCCCAGAACCCAGATCTTATCCCTGATTTTGATTGTCCCAGGATCTCCCGGATATTAAAAGCCTCAGATTTTTCCCTGATCCCACAGAATTCCCTGATAGAAAATATTAAATTAGATAAAAATATCCGGGAAATCAGGGACAATCCGGGTAACAATTTGGGATTCCCCTATCCGGGAGATCAGGGAAGATCACTATCCGGGATAAAATCAGGGGCCGGGGGATTAAAGAATCATATTGACAAATCGTTCTATAAAACCTAGAATATTCACAAATGAAGACAGCCTTTGCGTTGCGCGGTTTTACGCTGATAGAAGTTATACTTGTTGTGGTTTTGGTTTCGATTCTTTCTGCCACGGTATTTGTTTCGCTAAACTCTGCAACCGGGACCTATCTTGATGTTGGCGTCCAGCGGGTAGCTTCTGATATCCGTTACGCCCAGAGCCTGGCAATGAACAAAAAGGACTGGTACGGGGTCAGGTTTCGCGAGCGCTCCGACTGGTTGTCTGATTCAAATTACTATTATGTTTATAACGGGCTGGGGTCGGGACTTTTTTTTGATCCGCTGGACGATAATCCGGCCAACCTGGGAACCCCTTATAAAATATATGTCGGCGATATATACAAGAATCTCGCAATTGCAGATGTGCAGTATAAGGTCTGGTTTTTTTGGGTCTCTACCAATTATCTTTTGTTTAATTCAAAAGGGATACCCTGTCATTTCTATGGGGATACTAAAGAGGAAGAAACCAGGGTCAAGGTTAGTTATAGCCCGGAGGGATGCGGCAATTCTTCCCCAATTTATAAATATATTTATATCTACCCGAATAGCGGGCAGATAGAGGTTGTAAATCCATGAAGAGAAACGGTTTCACTCTTATAGAAATTGTGATAAGCATATCCCTGATTGCCCTGGCCTTCTATACCCTGATGTCTTTTTTGAGCAACACCGCTTTTAAAAATGTCGCCAGCCAGCAGGTGCTGACCGGTTCTTTTTTAGCCGAGCAGGCCATGGAAGAATTTACAATGGAAGATAAGGATTGGAGCACTGATTATGTAACCCAGGAGACCGTAAGCTTTGGCGGAGATTTTTCTAATTATACCTACCGGGTAGATGTTGAGTATGTTGATCTTGATAATTTAGCCGGTAAGGCGGTCGCTCCTCCCACCGATTATAAGAGGATAGAGGTTCTGGTCTCCAATGAGGCCATGAATATTCCGGTCAAATTAACTACGCTAAAGGTGAGATATGGGCAATAGAAGAGGGCTTGCCCTGAGAAGTCCGCGTAAGCGGACTGTCGAAGGGTATACATTAATTGAAATAATTATCGGGATGGTTTTGCTGGTAATAATTGTCTATGGCCTGGGAATTTTTATAATAAAGGGAATTGATGTCTGGAACTTACTTAGGCAGCGCAATGCCCTGCAGGCCGAATCGCGGCGGGTGATAGTTCAGGTGCTGGACGAGGTTAGAAAAATTCCCGATACCAATAATATCCTGGTCTTTGACCCAATTATTTTTGAGTTTAATAATATTGACGGCGAAAACCATAATTATACCTTTGATGCGGTTGGCGGAAATCTGTTTCACAACGGTGTTTCATTAAGCGATAACCTCACCGCCAACGGTTTACTGTTTACTTATCTTGATGTTTTTGGGAATCCGACGGCAGTCAGGGATGATATCAGGGCCATACGGGTGGAAATTAAATTTGAAAGAGGTGCGGAGATTATTAATATCCAGTCGGCCGTCCGTTTAAGGGTTATATGATGAGACTAAAACTAAAAGATAATAATAATAAGGCTTATGCGCTGATAGTTACAATTTATGTAATTGTAATTTTTTCGGCCATAGGTATTACCATTGCCGCTTTTATCTCATCCGAATCAATCGGCAATGTCCTGACCCTTTCCGGGATTAAGTCTATCCATATTGCCGAGGGGGGGGCGGAGTATGCGCTGGCGAAAGATCTCTTAGTTGATTATGACTGGAGCGATAACAACGGCCAGACCAACTCAAATATAGCTCTGGGCGACGGGGAATTTGATACTGTGATTCGAAGTTATGAGCCGACCATTTGTACCATTGAGGCAAGCGGATATTTTAACCGCGGCAATGTCTTGTCCGAGATCCGGCGGGAGGTTGAGGTTACTCTTCAGAGGAATTATGAAGAGGCTTTACTTGGTGCAATGTATGCCGCCAATCGGATTAATTTAAATAATGGCAGCGGTACGATTAATGACGGGGATTTAGTCTCCGGCTCGGATATTGTTTCTCAGATGACCGGTGAGCATGATCTTGCTTCAAACGAGAGTATTAGTATTCCGCCAATAGACTGGGACCAGTATCGCGCGCTGGCACAGGCATCCGGCAATTATTATTCTGGAGATCTGGAGTTGGATAACCAGACCGTAAACGGTATTATCTTTGCCGAGGGAAATGTTGATATCGAGGATGATGTTATTGTTAACGGGTCTATTATTACTATGGGAAATGTCAATATGAACCAGGCCGATTATTTATATGTCAGCGCCGAAGCAAGTTATCCGGCTATTATGGCTAACGGCCACATCAACGGAACTCAATCCGGAAGCGGATATATTAATGGATTAGTTTATGCCTCCGACAATATTACAATGAATAATAATGACGATATGGTTTTTAACGGCGGCATAGTCAGCGGCGGACGTATAAGCATGGTGAATGCTAATTTTTTATCTTTAACTTATGATCCAAAAATTCTGCTAACCCCTTTTGTTGGGGTAGGGGCTAGTGTCACGATTACGAGATGGCGTAATTTATAGTATTCTTTAAACGCCGCTTCGCAGATCCTATCGCTAGATTTTGATACTCACGGATCTCGCCGATAAATCCACATCGCTGATAGAACTCTGATTATCACAGATAACACCGATATTATATCTGCTTAATCCGAGTAGATCTGCGTTTTATCTGCTATTGTTTTATCCTGCGAGATCCTGCGATTATCCTTAATCCAGCGATAAGATCTGAGTGCCTTGGCGATTAAAGAACAAAACAAAAAAATACCAATTGACAACCCCTTATTTAAGTTCTAAAATAATGCAAATGAAAAGAAATAAAACTAATTCACGGCGTGCGTTCACGTTGATAGAATTGGTTATTGTTATGGTCATTATGGCGATTCTTGCGGCTGTTGCTTTTGTGCGTTATAGCGGAGAAGGCCAGACCTCCCTCAATTTGGCGGCTGAGCGGATTGCGGGTGATATACGGTACATGCGATCTTTGGCGGTTAGCAGTGGAAAAGTACATGGACTTAGATTTAATCAAATTCCCGGCTCTGATAATTTTGTTTCTTATTATTTAAACTATCGCGATTCACCGGGGGTTTATCCAGAATATTCTGACCCTACTCATATTAATCCGGTAAATTTTGCTAACGATTATAGGGGAGTAACTGGGGTGTGGATAGGAAGGGAACCTTGGTTTATCACTTATGACCTTGCATTTGATCACGAGGGTGTTCCTCACATTGATTTTGAACTAGTTGAACCTTTAAATGATTATTTTTATATTCGTTTCAGGAAAGGGGACGCAACAAAACAGATTGTTGTAACTCCCAATACAGGGGGGGTAAAAGTTGAAGATTGGACCCCATAATAAAAAACGGATAAAAGGGGTAACGCTGGTTGAGTTAATAATCAGTGTTGTAATTATTGGCATTGCTTTTTATTCTTTGATAAATGTGATCTCTTTGGTTGCAGGCAAAAGCCAGAACAGCCGTGATATAACTATTGCTTCATTTTTAGGGATGGGTAAGACCGAGGAATTTCTTGCTACCGCCCTTTGTGAAGACCCAGTTGTATATGCTGCTGGTACTCAAATGGATCCGTTTGTGGGAAATAGTCCTTTGGGAGAGTCTTTTTTTAATCCTGGCAATCCACTGAGTACTACTCCGTATTTTCAGGATTACAAATATAGGGCATGGATTTATTATATGGAAGATGCCCCACCTCCTGCTTTTCCTAATGCTTCTTCTATTTTGAGGGTCAAGTCTATGCCTGGTGAGGGGAATGAATATGATTTTCGTTTATTGACTGTACAGGTGTTTAAGACCGATTCAGACGGGAATCCCCAATTTTCAAAAAACTTTTTTTCTGTTCTTCAGCCAAGGATATTATTTAGATGAAACGTAAACATGGAGTTACTCTTATTGAATTAGTAATTGTAATGACACTGATAACGGTAATTGGTAGTCTGATTACCGTTTTTATTGTTAAAGGTTTGGATATTTGGGTCTTTTACAGAGACAGCTATAAGGCTCAGGCCAAAGCACGTCTTACCATGACTAAAATTATAAGAGAGACTCGCAATATGAGAGCATTAAATAGACAGTTTGATCAAGAATTTTATGTTGAAGAAAAATCATTTGCTTTTACTATAAATATTCCCCCTGATGCTGATCCAATAGATCAAAACAAGGTCGGTTTTGTTCTACTCGGGGCTCCTGCCAAGAACCTGATATTTTTTGACAAATTTGCCGCCAGACCTGCCCCTTTTGATACCCGTTATGGCGATGATTTTAAAGCTCCGCACACTGGAAATGTAATCAATTTAATGGGAATAGATGTTCTAAAATTTGATTTGGCAAATACTGTTACCGATGATTTCCGTTTTGAATATTATGGGGTAAATCTTGGGGATGGTAATATAACTAAAATTGATCTAGATTTGGCACCCCCTACTCCTAGAGATACTTTTCTTGATCCAAACTGGCCCTCGCCTCGCTCGAGCAGGTTGATAAAGGTTGGGTTTTCGGTAGAAGAGGTGGATAAGACCTTTCCCCTTGTTACCGTTGTTAAAATGAGGAATGATATTCAATGAAAATTAAAAGTAAAGGTTTTTCGCTAATTGCCAGTATCTTTGTAATGATAATTTTTCTAATGCTTGGAATGACCATGGTCCAATTGTTATCCGGCCAGTTAATTTCTGCATCAAAAGAGGTCAATTATACTAATGCCCTTTATATGGCAGAAGCAGGGGCCCATTATGCAGCAAATCGCCTGCTGAAAAATGACTACGATTGGATGATAAATAATTTAGCGCCTGGTGCTACAGTAGTACCAATGAGAATAGATAATAATTCGTTTGGTTACCCATGTCATGATTCCGGCGACAATCCGAGCTCTCTTTTTATAGGAAATTGGGATTATAATAGGATATCCAGAGAAATAAGAAACCAATTGGATAATAGCATTGGCTCATTTCAAGTAGATATCACAAATGTCAAGCCGCTTTTTTCAGGGCCTATTAACGGTAATATTGGCGATGACCCCCATTTTAAGGGTGAATTTCTTTGGTCCGAGGCAAAAATCGTTTCAGGTGGATATGCTTCCGGTTCGGAGTCTTCTATAGAACAGCATGTAAAAAGATATCTATGTCCAACGTTAAAGTATGCGGTTTCCGCAGGCCAGGGAGATGTTTATGTTGGATCTACTGCTAGCGCTTATTTTGAAAACTATGACTATGCTGCTCCTCCAAATAATGTTGTTCTTTCTACTAATCCTGGTAAGGAATCTCTCCCTAGTGAAATTAGATTTATTTCAAGTGGAAATTGTAGTACATCTTGGGGTACGGGGCTCTTATTTAATAATTCCCCGGATACTATGGGTGGCCAACCAATATTTAATGTAGCTTTTCAAAATGATCAGTGGTTTCCCATGAGGGTTGAAATTGAGGATTTTAGAAAGATTGCAGATAATGTTGTTACCTTGCAAACCCTGAAGAACGATACTTTAACAAGTTTTAATGCACCATACGGGACCGCAGGCGGTTATCGGTTTGGAGATGGACCTGTAGTTCTTGGTTCTCCGACCCAACCCATAAGGTATTTTAAGAATGGAGATCTGAAAATTTCTGGGGATGTTACTGTATATGGTTCAATTTTTGTGAATGGAAATATTATTATAGAACAAAGTATTGAATGGCCAGTTCCAGTTTCTCCGCGAACGAGAGTCAGGATAATTTCTAATCCAAATAATAATAATGAGTATATGCCTGCTCTTGTTGCAAACGAAAATATCACTACCGGGCAATTTAATAATAATATAACAGAACTTGGAAGTATTGAGGTTGAAGGACTTATCCATGCCAATGGTTATGTTGGGCTAAAGCTTTTTTATAAAGAGGACTTAAATTCTATTGATATTAGAGGGGCTGTATCAGCTGGAGTGGAGAACGGACCAAGCCCTGGTCCTGTGACTCCTGGATATGGGGTCTATCTTGAGGGAGCAAAGGACGCATCTGGAAATCCGAGCAGCATTAGAATAGAATATGATCAAATTGTCCGACTAGCTTATGGCATGAGAGATAATTTTCCAGACTTTTTTCAGCCAGGTCTTGATAAAATGAATAATAAAATTCACTATGTTAATTTTAAAGAAAGATTAAAATTTGAATAAATAAAGGAATATAAATGGCCTTACTCGGAATAGAAATAGGAAATAGTTCGATAAAGATTGTCGAAATAGACAAAAAGGGCAATGACTTTATCCTGAACAACTGGGCCTTGGTAGACCTTCCCCTGGATCTCCGCGATAAGCACCCTGAGCGCGAAGTGTTTCAGGCCGAAGCAATCAAAAAATTTATTACCAACGCATCTACCCGGGATTCTGTCATCGTCGTCGGCGGCCTGGATGTCGTCTCAAAAATAATTACCCTCCCGTCACTCGGAGACGACGAAGCGGCCGAAGCAATCAAATGGCAGATGAAAGATGAAATCCCCTTCAAAATAGAAGAGGGCTACTTTAGCTTTTATAAAATACCCCAAAACCAGCTCAATAAAGAAAAAAACCAGCACTGCTATATGGTGGTGGTGGCAAAACAGGATATCGTCCTAAAGGCGCTCCAAACAGCCGGACTTGCCGGAATAAAAGCGGTCTCAGTTATTCCCACATCAGAAGCCCTCTTCCATACCTTTGAATCAGAAATAACACAGGAAGGGGTAATCTGTCTATTACGGATGGGAAAATTTTTGAGCTCTATCAGCTTCTACGAAAATGGGAACTTACAGCTATCCCGCGACATTCCAATTGGATCAGACGATATCACAAATGCTATGACCTCAATTCTGGTATCAGAAGAGGGGAGGCTGGAGCTCGATTACGAACAGGCCGAAAAAATCAGAACCGAATATGGTGTTCCTGTCGACCTTGAAAAATATCCTAAACTCGAGCATATACCAATCGCCCATCTGCAGGCGGTCGTCCGACCGGCGCTTGAGCGCATAGAAGAAGAAATTATCCGGACATTGGAATACTTCCGCAATAACATGTCCGATACGGCAATAAGAAAATTGATCTTTACCGGCTCGGCCTCCCAAACCCCCCACCTGGCCGAAGCCCTGACTAACTCCATCGGCATCCAGTGCGAAAGTATCGACCCATTTGCAAAGATAAAGATAAAAGATGGGATCCATCAGCCGGAAAAACTGCAAAAACAGAAAGCTTATTTTGGTACTGCCGTCGGAGCGGTCTTTGCCGGCAAAACAAAAATAAATCTTATTCCGGAAGAGTACCGCGACCGCTGGAAAGTGGTTATGCGCAAATACGTAAGCCCCCCCTACATCGGGGCTTTGATCGGAATAATACTTCTGCTTTTCTGGGGTGTCTTAATGCTAAATACCCAGATGTATGCCAATAAAAAAGCGGGATTAAAAAAGGAGCTGGCAACGGTTGAGCCCAGGGTTAAGCAGCTGGAGGCTTTGGTAAAGACCCACCGGGAGGCAGAGGGACTGCGCACCGTTTTTTCCTCCGCCCTGACCAAAAGGGTTAGTATCTCACAGATGCTGGCAGAATTAAGTTCTGTCGTCCCGTCTTCTGTCCTGCTTGAACAAATCGATTACTCCCCCAGTTCCGAAGCGGTCTCGCTCAAAGGGCTGGCCTTTGAGCAGGGGGGGGCGGCAGAAAAGGTCCTATCCAAACTGGTAAATAACCTGGCAAGTTCTCCTCTTTTTAAAGAGGTAGAGCTAAAACAGGCCGGGCTTGGTCTGGAATACAGCCCCAAGAATTTTAAATTTGAAATAAAAACGGAAATAAAGAAAAAATGAAAGTAAGTAAAAGAGAACAATGGCTATTATTAGGCGCGCTCTGTATTGCTGCGGCCTATATCCTGCAGCAGTATGTCTTTACTGCGCAGTTTAAGGCAATCGGGGTCTTAAAAGATGAAATTAAGACCGTTGAATTGAGTCTGTTGACCGCCCGTGCTAAAGAGAAACAGTTAAAGAGTGTTCAGGCCAAAGCGCCGGAAAAAATCAGACGCAAAACAAAAGAGGAGCTGGCGCTTGATGTCATAAGCTATCTGGCCGACAATATTGCTTATCTGGATCTGAACCTGGTTTCGCTAAAACCGCATTATTCTACTACAACCGTGAAACAGGCCAGTCTGATGAAGTTTGATCTTATTGTCGAAGGGAGCTATAATCAGGTTTATAAATTTATGAGCGCAATTGAGCAGTCTCCCAATCTCTTGGTCGTCGATTCGTTTAAGCTGGGCCGCAAGAAGAATAATACCATTACTTCTTCAGTTGCGATTTCAGCCTATTATTAAAATTATGATAAAAACGATATTTGGAATAGTAAAATGGCCTCTTATAATAGGGGTTATCTGTGGCGGGGCTTTTTATATGGGGCTTGCAGGTGGCAATTTTGTTTCTGCACCAAAGAAAGTTAACGTTGAAAGTGAAAAAATAAAAACTAATGAAACGATTGATATAAAGAAAGCTGCTCCCCCCAAAATAAAAGCTAAAACAAAGGTTTCGGCTAAGCCCAAAAAAGAAAAGAAAAAAGTTGTTTCCAAACCAAAGAAGGTTGAGCCTAAAAAAGTAGAAGTAAAAAAGGCAAAGCCAAAAGTCAAAGTTCCCAAAATTGTAATTCACACCAAGAAAACGACGACCAGCACTAAAGCGGTTCAGGTCAAGAAAAAGAAGGTCGTTTCTGTAATTCCGTTCAAGAAAATATCCGATCCGTTTACTGTCAATTTTCGGATAAGAAAAATAAAGGGGACGACCGAAGCGGAAGAATCAACAGCGGCCTCTGTCGCGGCTTCTGCTAAAAAATATTTTATTCTGCAGGGAATTGTCGATGCCGGACGAAACAGTATTGCATTAATTGATGATAAAGCGTTGAGGATCGGAGAATATATCCATGGCTGGAGAGTAGTCGGAATAAAGAAAGACCGGGTAGGATTGAAAAGAGGAGGCCTGATTAAAAGGCTCTATTTAAAACTGGGAGGTTATTAAAAATGTCAAAAAAAATAATATTGATTTTATTTATGCTGGGGGTTTTCTTTTTTGGCCTGAGCATTGAGACACAGGCAGCGCAGGGAGACATAATCTTAAAAAAGAGCGGCCGGGGCAAAATCACCTTTAGGCTCAATAATGCGGACATAAAGACCGTGCTGCAGATTTTTAGCCGGCAGCTGGGACTAAATATTGTGGCCGGAGATAATATTACCGGCACGGTTTCAATGGCCTTTACCAATGTCGATCCGATGGAAGGGCTGGATGCAATCCTTAGGGTAAAAGGGTATAGCTGGGTCAGGGAAGGGGATACCCTCATGATTACAACCGATATGGCGGTAAAGACCTATACTTTGCAATTTGCCAATGCAGAAGAGGTAAAAGATAGCATTCTGCCGCTTTTAGCATCTACTTCTACCGGCACCGGTTCTGCCGGCAGCAAGTCCGGAACTATATCAGTTAACAAATCCTATAACCAGATTATTGTAAGTGCCAGCAGTGATAAGATTGCAAGCATTGACCGGGCCATTGCCAAGGTTGATGTCCCCCAGACCCAGGTTGTAGTTGAAGCGCATATTGTAGAAATTAAACGCAGCGACGACGGTACCCTGGGGGTGGGCTTAAAGGGACAGATGCCCAGTGATGCAAACAAATATACCCAGACGGTCGGATTTACCAACAGCAAGACCACTACCGGCCTCTATGCGCAGGTAATTTCAAGCAATTACGAAGGATATCTATCCGCTGTTCTTGAAGCAAAAAATTATAGTATTATCGCCTCTCCCCGCATTACAACAATAAACCACAAAGAGGCCACTATTTTAATCGGCGAAAAACTGGGGTATCAAACAACAACAACTACTACAACCGGGACCTCTACAACGATTAAATTTTTAGAGACCGGCACAAAATTAGTCATAACACCCCATGTCAGCAGCAACGGATATATCCGAATGAATATTGCTCCAAAAATAAGCGAAGGGACAGTAGATAAGACTACCGGAGTTCCTAACGAAAATACAACCGAAACCAAGAGTGAGGTCCTGGTTAAAGACGGGCAGACTATTGTGATCGGCGGGCTGATCAAGAAAAAAGAGCTGCAGACCGAAACCGGCATCCCGATATTAATGCATATACCGTTTATCGGAATGGCCTTCAAAAAGACGGTGATCTCAAACGAAGACCGCGAGTTGATTGTCTTTATAAGGCCAAGGATAATTACCCCCGAGTACCTTGAAACTATGCAGTCTGACGTTAAGAAATTTATAAAAAAACAAGAGTCGCAGGGTAGTTCCCTGATCCACTAGGTGGTTTTGATTGATAAAATTTAAACATCCGGATATTGAAAACATAAAAGCCGCCCTGCGCCTGCGCAATGTTGTCTTATGCGGGGTGCTCTTTTTCCTGATCTTTAAATCGCTTTTGGGTTTTTCCTCTGCCCTGGTTTTGCTTCCGGCCTATATTCTTTTGACTGTAGCCTTTTTGCTCAATTTTTTTGCCTACCTGCTGCTCAAGAATAATAGGCTGCTCTATTATTTCTCTAACTTTCAGTTTGTCCTGGACCTTTTACTGATCATTTTGGCTATTTATTTTAGCGGAGGGATAGAAAATACCTGGGGATTTCTGCTTTCGGTTGTTATCGTTATTTCCGGATTGTATTTTTCTCTCGCAACTGCTTTGACAATGGCCTTTCTCTCAATCATCGCTTTTGCCGGAATGGTCTGGCTGGAATATCTTGAGCTTATTCCCCATTTCGGCGCCTATGGAACCGACACCTGGAAGAATCTGCCGTATATGATTGATTATATTTCGGCCATGGTGGTCTTGTATCTTGGTGCTGCTGCTATTTCGGTCTCTGCCGGGTATAATTTTAAAAAGAGAAAAGAAGAGGCCGAGGCCTACGCTCAGGAATTAAAAAATAAAATAAAAACCATTGAGAATTTTAACCAGGAGCTGCGCGATAAATATGCTGATATTGAAAGGATGAATGAACTCTTTGTCGGCCGCGAACTGGAAATGGTGCATTTAAAAGAAGAGATCGCCCGCTTAAAAGGTAAGAAGGCCTAATTTTCTTGTTTTGCTTTTCTGGTTAACAGATCAGTTATTGCAGTGTATGGGTCTAATCCTTTATACAGGACCTGGTAGGTTTTTGAGCAAATCGGCATATCGATTTTTAATTCCTGAGACAGTTTATAAACTGCTTTTGTAGTCGGGATCCCTTCCGCAATTTCGCTCATTCCCCTGATGATTTCATCGAGTTTTTTACCCCGGCTGATTGCTTCACCTATTTTATGGTTTCTGGATTTTGGGCTTCCGGCGGTCAGTATTAAGTCCCCGATTCCCGACAGCCCGTAAAAAGTTTTTTCTTCAGCACCCAGCGCTTTTCCCAGCCGGCTGATTTCTGTAATTCCCCGGACAATCAGGGCTGCCCGGGCATTTTCTCCCAGGTCAAGACCGTCACAAATTCCGGCAGCTATTGCAATAATATTCTTTAATGCTCCCCCCAGTTCTACTCCGCATACATCTTCCTGGGTATAGATTCGAAAGCGGTTTGACATGATAATTTTCTGGATTGCCGCTGCATTATCCTTGTTTTTTGAAGCAACAACCGATGCCGCAGGAAGCCCCGCAGCAATTTCTTTTGCCAGATTTGGTCCGGAGAGTACGGCAATTTCCTTTTTAAAGTGTTCGTGAATAATTTGTGACGGTCTTTTTAGTGACTTAATTTCAATCCCTTTTGCGGCAGAGATCAGCAGGCAGTTTGGCGGCAGCTTATTGATTTTATTAATTACAGCGCTTAGGTGCTGCACCGGAACGACAAATATTATTAATTTAGAGTTAGAGACAGCCTGATTTATATCATCGGTTGCTTCGAGGGAGGCCGGAAGCTCGCACCCGGGTAAAAAAAGTTTGTTTTCCCGATAATTTTTAATGTCCGAGACGACCTCTTTTTCGTATGCCCAGAGGGTAGTCTGGCACCGGTTTTCACATAACAACTGGGCCAGGGTAGTGCCCCAGTTACCTGCTCCAATTACAGAAACTTTATTATTCATGTTCTCCGATCTTCCTCTCTGTTCCGTTAATTATTCTTGTGATGTTATCTTTATGTTTAATGATTATCAGGATGTTTACCGCCAAAAGAAAAAAGGAGAGGGTTTGCGGTTTCCCAAATAAGAACATTAGAAATGTTGCAAGAGTTGCCCCGGTGATGGATGCGGCCGAGACATAGCGGGTAATTGCAATTACTAATACCGCCCATAAAGCACAGATTATAAAGACGCCGGGTGCCAGGCCCAGTAGAACTCCCAGACCGACTGCAACTCCCTTTCCGCCCCTAAATTTCATGAATATAGAAAAAGAATGGCCGAGGATTGCGCAGGCTCCGGCGGCAATTAAATATAAGGACAAGTTTGAAACCTGGCCATACGATAGCTTATAGGCAATCAATATTGCAACCGTGCCTTTTAGCAAATCAAGAATAAAGGCCAGAATTCCGGGGCCGGTTCCGAGCAGTCGGAAGGCATTGGTTGCGCCGATGTTTCCGCTTCCCTCTTTTGTTATGTCTTTGCCATAGAATTTTCCAATAATATAACCGAAGGGGATTGACCCAAGCAGATAACTTACTACCAAAATTAGCGTTATTTTCATAACTATAGTATAATAGCATATATTATCGCGGGGTGGAGCAGCCTGGTAGCTCGCAAGGCTCATAACCTTGAGGTCGTGGGTTCGAATCCCACCCCCGCTATGGTTCGACTCGCTGCGCTCGCTCACCATTCGACTCCCTCATTGTCGAACCAAACCGAGCGAACGGAGTGAGTCGAGGTTGAAACCACCAAGCTAATATGACATACCATGTTTATATCCTCAAATGCAAGGATGGAGCTCTCTACACCGGAATTACATCTAATTTGGAAAGAAGATTCAAAGAGCACAAAGATGGAAAAGGAGGACACTATACTTCATCAAATCCCCCAGTCCAATTCCTTTATTCAGAAGAGCACCAAAATAGAAGCGCTGCTACAAAAAGGGAAATTCAAATTAAAGGCTGGACTAGAACCAAAAAGATTGCACTAATAAAGGGAGAAAAGTGGGTTTTGAAGGCAGCGGCCAGATGCAGGGATAGATAATATTTCCCCTATAAATTCAACGGCCCCAGCAGCTGGTCAATACTCTCCAGAGTCGATTGTACAAAGAAGTATATAATAAAGACAAAAAAGGCAGTATAAAATAACACAATAAGAGTTAATATTATCTTTAAACCCTTACTAAATTCAGGACTCTTATAAAGCAGCGGCAGGCCAAAAGGGCCCAGGACAAAAAATATCAGAAAGATAACCGTGATCGGCTTTAAATACCAGGCAGTATTCTTATCAGTCATTAGAATAGTATACTACAATAAACCAAAAACGCCCAACTTGACTTTTACTTGCCACAAGACTATAATTCTTTCAATATAATTTTATGACATTTATTTTACTGATAGTTGTTATTATTACTTTGGTTATTGTTTTCGACCGCCTCAGGGCAATTGATCGCAGGATTGATCTGCTGCGGGATTATGTTCTGGGAAAGGCCAAAAAAGAGGATTTGGAACAAAGAATTCAATCCCCACAAACTTCTCGCTTCGATGTATCAATAAAAAATGAACCCTTGCCGTCTCGTTTTGATGTGTCAATTAAAAAAGAACCTATAGTTACAGAAAAAATAGAAAGTGTTGCAGAAGTTCCTAAGACAAAAAAGGTATCAAAGGCTGAAAGACGCAAGGAGCCGGATTTAATCCAGCGTCTTTTTGGCGGTATGGCTACAGAAGAGTGGGAATCGGTTGTTGGCGGTAGTTGGCTTAATAAAATCGGGGCCTTGGTCCTGATTATCGGTGTTGCATTATTTTTAGGTTATTCTTTCAGGTATTTTGGTCCTCTGGGCAGAATAGTAATTGGCCTGGTTATTAGCTTAGTATTGTTAGGAATAGGAATTCTTACAGAGTCAAAAAAACGCTATGCAATCTTTGCCCGCGGGCTGCTCGGGGCCGGATGGGCCGGTTTATATATCACAACTTATGCCATGCATGCCATGGATGCTTCCCGTATTATTTATGACCCGCTAATCGCCTCCGTTATGTTATTTGTTGTTGCCGTTGGAATGATTTTGCATTCTTTTATCTATCGATCAGAAATAGTGAGCGGTCTGGCTTTTTTTATAGGTTTTATTACTCTTGCTATTACGCCGGTTACCGGTTTTTCTTCAATTGCGCTCTTAATGCTGGCTTTTTCTTTGCTTGCCGTTGCCTATAAATTATCCTGGAATAAAATGGCAGTCTTTGGTCTGGTTGCAACCTACGCAATCTATGCATTTAAGACCAGCGGCCTTGAGATGCCGCGGGAACTTTCCTTTGTCCAGTTTTTATTTCAGCATTCTATATTAATTATTTACTGGGTTTTATTTGAAGCATTTGATCTTATTGCAATAAAAAAACGATCCAGCCGGCTTGATCTTTCCATGACCATTTTTCCTCTTAATGCCTGTGGTTTTTTGGGTGTTTCATTTCTACAATGGTCAACTGGTTCAAACCTGATAATTTCTCATCTTTTATTTATGACTGCGGCCGCTTATCTTGTCAGCACAATTATCCGTTTCAGATTGATGCCTCCTTCCGCCTCTTCTAAAAAAGATGATATAGTCACCAGGCTTGTTGGGGGCGGTTATGAAGGAGCGGTTACTCTTGCAGCTGCGCTGCTGGTTCCATTTATTTATATCAGGTTTTCGGGGTTAAATATAAATATTGCCTTGATGCTTGAAGCCCAGTTCCTCTTTTTACTCGGATTATATTTTCGATTGCCTTATTTGCGATACCTAAGCCTGGCGCTGTTTATCATTCCTTTGGGGAAATTGCTTGTTTATGATATCAATCAACCGGGTGAAATAATTTTATCAGGCCTTAATCTTAAATACTGGACTCCGCTGGCATTCCTGTCGGCCGCAGTTTTTTATCTAAATCGGCTTATCCTCAATTCAATAAGAGGTCTAAAAACCGTGTTGGCCGAAAGGGGTTATTCCTATTCTGCTGCAATCGTAATTGCCGTTGTTTTGGGATTTGAATTGCATTCCCATCTGCTGGCCCTGGGCTTGCTGCTCTATGCAATCACTCTTTTTGAAAACGGCATAAAAACCAATTTGGAAGAATTTAGGATCCAGGCTTATTGCGTTGCTGTTCTTGCCCTGTTTACCTTAGTTTTTATTAATGTCTTTGATTTGTCAGTAAGTAATTTTGCATCCAGGCTCTCTCTGGGACTTACTGCCGCTCTGGCCTATCTCTCGTTTTTTCGTTTCTATAAATTTGCTCCTTCGAATATTTCAAAAGATGAAAGTGTTTATTTGCGGGATATTTCTTCAGGTCTGGGTACAATTCTCCTTGCAATCCTCTGCTGGTATCTCCTGCCGGTTCCGTTGATTGCAATCGGATGGGGGGTATTAGCCTTATTGGTTTTGGAGCTGGGATTTTTTGTGAATCTTCCGGCTCTTCGTATTCAGGGCAATATCATGGCGGCATTGAGCTTTGGCCGCCTCTTTTTGGCTAACTTTACCGGCATTGGTGAAACATTTGGAATATCTCATCGTGTTATTACTGTTTTGCCATTGGCTCTGTTATTTGGCTATTTTTCAAAAAAATATCGAACGGTAGCCGAGAAGCTGGATTTTGAGCTATATCTGAATAGGATCTATCTTTGGGCTCCGGCTATATTATTCTTCTTTTTAATACGCTTTGAATTTGGCCGGGTTCTGGCGGTGGTGGGTTGGTCGCTTCTTGTCCTTGTCTTTGTCCTTTTAGGCACCCGCCGCAACAATATTGATTTGCGCTGGCAGGGTTATATTCTTGCTTTGATTGTCTTTTTGCGCAGCTGGGTGACTAATTTTAATATGCCGGAGAGTCTCTCCGGTATGTTTGGCCGGGTGGTAACCGGATCAATTGTAATTGCCATTTTTTATGCCTGCCAGTTTATTCTTCCCCGCTACAAGGATGAGTTGGAAAAATATGGCCGCATGATGTTTTCTGTTTTGGCAACTGTGCTTTTAACGGTTCTGATTTTTTATGAAGTCCAGGGCGGGTGGTTAACGGTGGCGTGGGGAATTGAAGCGGTTGCCCTTTTATCGGTCGGTTTTCCGACGCGGGAAAAAAGCCTGCGCTTATCCGGACTCTTTTTGCTGATGCTCTGTATCATAAAGCTCTTTGTTTTTGATTTAAGCGGATTAGAAACTATCCATCGAATTTTATCATTTATTGTTTTGGGTCTTTTGCTTTTGGGGGTATCGTTGATTTATACCCGTTTTAGCAAACAGATCAAGAGCTATTTGGTGGAGGATTAATATGTTTTCGCGTTTTGCTTTTTTGGTCTTACTTATAATTTTACTTGCTGCAGGAGCGGTTGTGTATCTTGGCAATATTGAGCAGGATGTCAGTCTTGATTCTGTTTCCGAGGTCTGGTCTGATGTTTTGCGTGATGTAGACCAGTTTGGTTTTAAGCTGACCCGGGTATCTGCAGAAAGAGAGATGGAACTGGGGAAAAAGCTGGCAAAAAAGGTTAGCTTTTGGTTTGAAAATAACCCATCAAAAGAGGCTTATGTTAGCCGGGTTTCACAAAAACTCTTACCTAATCTCAACCGAAAAGATATTAAGTATGAATTTCATGTTATCAAATCAAGCCGCCTTAATGCCTTTGCTCTCCCCGGCGGGCAGGTTTTTGTTATGAGCGGGATGTTGGATTTTGTTAGCTCAGAGGCTGAACTTGCTGCGATTCTTGGCCATGAGATGGCGCATGTTGATCTTCGCCACTGTGTTGAGCTTTTTCAATACGAATTATTTTTTGAGGCTCTAGAGATGGAGGATATTGGGATGGTGGTCGACCTTTTGCGAAGATCAATTTCAATGGGTTACCGAAAGTATCAGGAATTAGATGCTGATTCCTTTGGTCTGGTGCTTATGAAAAAGGCTGGTTATGATCCTTCTGCTACAGTCGATTTATTTACCCGGCTCAAGGCTTATAACAATGAAACTGATCCAGCCCGGGCCAAGACGCCGGTAGGCGAGGTTGCCAGGGTTCTTGAGGAAGCACTCGATTCTTACTATGATTCCCATCCGGTGACAACCAAAAGGATTAATCGTTTAAAAGAGTTGATTAGGAAGAATAAATTTTAAAACCTGGCCCTCTGCACTGCCAAACCGGTACTCACATCCGTATTTATCTTCATATCGAAGTAATAATCGAGTTCTTTTTCAACTGACATTTGTAGGTTTATGATTGCCTGCTCAGCTTTATCTTCATCAACCGATTTTCCCTGAACGTAAAGTGTAAATCGTCCAATATATCCAGAAAGCCGGCCCTTTCTTTGGCGATATGAATTAAGGAGCAATTGTGCCAAATCGCCCTTTAATTTATAAGCCTTTGCCCTCATCCTGTGAAGTAAAAATATGTTCTTTGCCTCTTTGTCATCACCAACTCCATTTAGGGCTTCTTTGTAAGTCTTTGCTATTAATCCGTTTAAAAGTTTTAATCCCTTAAACTTAATTGCTATTACAGCGGCCTGCTCTGCAATCTCTCCGGTTGACTCTGCTTTAGCAAAAATAGCCCAGCCTAAGCTTTTAACCGCATCAAGCATTTTTACTCGGGAGAGGTCCATTGCCGCTTTACTATTTTTTACTTCCTGCATGGTTTTTAATGTCTGCATTTGTATTTGCAGCCTTTGTATATCCTTTGCTGCAGAAACGGCCTTTGATAAATCGGATAAATTATCCAGGGTTTGAGCGGCATCAGATAAATCTTCATAGCTTGATAGATTGGGAGAAGCAGCTCCTGAATCTTCCAGCATATCCATCTTTGTTAAAAATATACCGACATCGGCTGCGGCTAAGCCAACGCCTAATCCACCGGACAGATAAGCTCCCATTGCGCTTGACGCTACCTTTAAAACTTTTGCGGCGTCCTTATAGTTGCTGTAGTCTTTTTCTTCTTCATCATTTCTTTTTGCGTCTTCTTCATATGTTTTGATTTCATCCTTCATAACTGATTCATTTCCAAAACCAAATACGTACATATAGGTAAATAATGCCCGATTGGCCTTTACGCTAGAAACAATGTTTCCTGGTTGATCAATCCAAATATAACCGCTAACTTTTCCTCCGCTTAGATAGGCGACCGGGACATAGAATTTTCCACTATAAGTAATGGGCCATTTATACGATTCATCTCCGACAAAAGTTCTGTGTTTCCATTTGCCAACTTCGTATGTTTCATTGCTTTTGGCATGTTTC
>JABMQY010000024.1 GCA_013202975.1 Candidatus Saganbacteria bacterium | reverse complement strand
GAGCTGCGCTGTTTTTGTTGGCTGAGTATAATCATCTAACTTTAATGATTGATGGTTTGCATGCAAAGCTTGATGTGGAGAACAAAGCTTTGGATAAACTCGTACAAGCTTTTAGGGAGAAGTGTATGGGGTTTGGTGTTCCTTCTATGAAATTTTTCTTAGACAACCAGGACAAGAAAAAGGAAGTTGCTGCCAGGATTACTCCCTTAGAGGATCAGAGGATGAGGTTGTTTAACAGAAAATATGAGATTAGATCCGCTTTTTGCCCGCTGGAAAAAGATTTAAACGAATTAAATCCGGAAATAGGGCGTAGAGTAAGCAGGTTAATTAGTTTTAATCCTGGAACGAATAAATATGTGTAGGTTTTGATTAAAGAATATACCCCATCAACTTATAAATCAACTTCGCAATCATAAAATCCGGAGCGGCTAAGCTTTCAATTGGAGCTAATTCAACAAAATCTGCCCCAATAACTTTCTTTTCTTTGCAAAGTTTTTTTAGTAAATTTATTATTTGTTTCCAAAGCAGTCCTCCGGGCTCCGGAGTTCCGGTGGATGGCATAATAGACGGATCAAAGACATCGACATCAAAACTAATAAAAACGGTGTTTGAGAGTTTTGCCAGAATATCCTCGTCTCTTAATAAATTATTGCCAAAGTGTATCTTTTCAATCTGTTTTGATTCCTTTGCAAATTTATAACCTGCTTCTGAGATGTTTCTGATTCCAACAGAAACTACCGGACAGATTTCGAGCATCCGTCTTGCAGCACAGGCATGACTCTGTTTAGATCCTTCATAAATATCATCCAGATCTGCATGGGCATCAAAATGCAGTACTGACAAATCGGGATATACTGCCTTGGCTGCTTTCACTACTTCGGGGCTAATTGAGTGTTCGCCGCCAAGTACAATTGGAATCTTTTTACTTTTTAGGACCTTTAGGCAGGTTTTTATGAGTTCGGACTTTTTTGTTGTTTTTGTTGTATGGACTCCAACTTTTTTATAGGTCACATGGTGTAGCTCTTCGTCGAATTCTTCTAAGTATTTTGATGCATCAATGATTGCTTGCGGGCCGTATTTTGTCCCTTTCCCATAGCTTACGGTGGTTTCGTGGGGGCAGGGGATTACTACAAATTGAGAAGTCTTTGGTGACGAGAATTTCTTTTCCAGGTCTAAAAAGTTCCTAACCATTGTAAATACATTATACCATTGATATAATCCATATATCTATGTTCAAGAATCTCCCGGATAAAACCGGTCATTTTGATAAATTCGGAGGACGTTTTGTTCCCGAAACCCTTATCCCTGCTCTTGAAGAGTTGACCTCTGCATATGAAAAGGCGAAAAATGATCCGCAGTTCAAAGAACAAGTCGAATACTATTTTGATGAATATGTCGGCCGTCCAACCCCCTTATACTTTGCCGAAAGATTGACCGAGAAATTAGCCGGACCCAAGATTTATTTGAAGCGCGAGGATCTAGCCCACACCGGAGCGCATAAAATTAACAATACAATTGGTCAATGCTTGCTAGCGCAAAAAATGGGCAAAAAAAGAATAATTGCCGAGACCGGAGCTGGGCAGCATGGGGTTGCCACTGCAACTGCCTGTGCACTTTTGGATTTAGATTGCATAGTTTATATGGGAGAAGAAGATACTCATCGTCAAGCCTTAAATGTCTACCGAATGAAATTAATGGGAGCAAAAGTTATTCCGGTAACTTCTGGAACAATGACATTAAAAGATGCTACTAACGAAGCGCTGCGTGATTGGATGGCAAATGTACAAACAACATTTTATTGTTTAGGCTCTTGTGTCGGACCGCACCCATATCCGATGATGGTACGTAATTTTCAGGCTGTTATTGGGAGAGAGGCAAAGGGGCAGATTATGGAAGCAGAGAAAAAGCTTCCGGACTATTTAGTTGCCTGTGTTGGCGGGGGGTCAAATTCAATCGGTCTGTTTTATGAATTTCTGGATGATTCGGGGGTAAAGATGGTTGGGGTTGAGGCTGGGGGTTTATCTCTAAAACCAGGAAAACATGGGGCGGCATTGTGCGAGGGAGAGCCTGGCGTTTTACATGGAGCATATTCTTATCTTTTGCAATCAAAGACCGGACAGGTTTTGCCGACCCATTCAATTTCCGCCGGATTAGATTATCCCGGAGTCGGGCCGGAACATAGTTACTTAAAAGAATCCGGAAGAGTTGAATATACCAATGTTTCTGACAAAGAGGCCATTGCAGCCTTTAAACAATTATCAGAATTAGAAGGAATTATTCCGGCCTTAGAATCTTCACACGCCTTGGCTTATCTTAAAAAATTAGCTCCAAAACTTGATCGATCGCAAATTGTTATTGTCTGTCTCTCTGGTCGGGGGGATAAGGATGTGGAGAGTATCAAGGGACTTTAGCCGGAGGAGCATCTTTTAGAAGCTGACTAGTTTTTTGGGAAAAATTAGAGGTTAAGCTTTTATTTTACCTGGATTACCACTTAACTCACCTCTTACTCCATCAAGATCAACAGCAATAAGGCATTTTTTTGCAACTTCATCAGACATTTCGGTTGTTAACGCAAGAAAGTGCTTTCCTATGCTCACAATAAAACATATCTGTGGGCTAAAATCAAAACCCGGGAAAGGATCTATTGTAATATTCCCAATTTTTTCCATGGGTTGGTTTTGGGGTATCTCCGGTAGTTCCTCTTTTACCACAAAGGTTCTAAAAAACGCTTCCCTGCATGCATCATTAGTAAGAATTGCCATAACTAGACCCCAGGTGAACTTATGGTCTTCTGCCATAAGCTTAATTATTTGATCTTTTATATGGGCAGGGGCTGAAGTTAAGGGAGAAAGATCTGTTTCTGCTTGTGAAACAGAAAGTTTCCCTCTTTTGTTAAGATGGACGATGGGACGACCGGCAAGTACTTTTGGTATATTCATCTTATATTTTGGCTTCAGGGGCTTTCCTTAGAATCTGTTCAATTTCTTGGGATAAGTTAGGAGAGCTTTCCCCGATTTGTTTTAACAGCTCTTGTGCTTCCAACCTTACAGAATAATATTTAACTGGTCCGAGCAGAACTGTCTCTTCTATTATTTAAAAATACGGATGATTTAAATATTTTGCGATTTCGGGGACAGCCTTGGCATGGATATTTGGACGGTCTATTATATGAGCCATTGCAGCTGCAGCTATGGGGAGGCGGCGAGGGGTAACTCCATCCTTGGTTGTAGGATTAATAGTAAGTGCATATTGGACTACCCTTGCCAGGGATAGAGCGTCATTATTAAGCATCATAATTTTTGCCCTTTCTCCTCGAAACATAGCTGTCCCTGAGACAAATTTAAATCTTGCGGCTCCATATATATTTCCAATTATTCCCATTTTGTTTTCCTCCTTTGTATCTCCTAATCTATTTCGCTATCATTTTTGGAAAATTTCAGGTTATTTTGCTATACTGGCGATATGTCTAGAATTAGTGAAGCCTTTGAAAAACGAAAAGCCTTAATTCCTTATATCACCGCCGGGGATCCCAATTTAGGAATAACCGAAAAATTGGTTTATGCCTTAGAAAAAGCCGGAGCAGATATTATAGAACTTGGTGTTCCGTTTTCAGATCCATTAGCTGATGGGCCGGTTATTCAAGCTTCACATTTACGCGCGCTAAAAACCTCGTTAGCTGATATCTTAAAATTGGTGAAAAAAATTAGAAAGAAAACTCAAATTCCAATTGTTTTGATGTTATCAGATAATTTGATTGTTAAATATGGACCAGAAAAATTTTATCGGGACGCAGAGGGGGTTGGTGTGGATGGGGTGATTGTGCCGGATCTTCCTGTGGAAGAGGCGATAGCCGAAAGCCGTGAGCCGAAAGCCGTAAGCCGAATTTTTCTTATTGCTCCAACAAGTACAGAAGAGAGAATTGAAATGATTGCCGAAGCATCAACCGGATTTGTTTATTTGGTATCACTTACTGGAATCACCGGAAAGAGAAAAGATTTGTCAACAGGACTTGATGCTTTAGTTTTAAAAATCAGAAAATATACTGATAAACCGATTGCAATCGGTTTTGGCATCTCAAGTCCCCAAACTGCAAAAGCTGCGGCTGTTGTTGCCGATGGCGTAGTTGTCGGCTCAGCAATCGTTGATATTATTGCAAAGAACAAAAGGAATCCTCTTCCTAAAGTTTCAAAATTTGTCTCCTCTCTTCGCAGGGCTATAGACAGATGATAAGAAGAGCCCTTTATCGTTTTCGCCAGTTCTTGTTTGCAATGTCAGCTAGTATGAATGATGTTGACTGGCATCTGGTGGGGCGATATCTAAATATTGATGAAATGGCTTTGTTTAAACGACTGCCCAGTTTTGAACAAAAACACTGTGTGGTAGTAGCAGAAAAGATTGAAGAACTTATCCATGGCCGGCATGATGTTGATGAAAGAAAAGCAATAAAGCTGGGTTTGCTGCATGATATCGGAAAGATTGAGGGGCATCTGCTGATCTTTCAAAAAAGCATCCTGACAATTATTCGTTTTCTGCTGCGTCCGCTCTATGATTTTCTGGCAGACAGGGGTGAAGATAAAAATTCTTCCCGCATATTTCGCAAGTTTTACATCCATAAGCACCACGGGGCGATTGGCGCTGAGCTGCTCGAAAAATTAGGGGAAGACCGGGAGATTGTAATTTGTACCCGGCTGCACGATTTTCCGACAAAACATGATAGTATGTATATGAAGCTATTAGCAGAGGCGGATTCAACAAACTGATGAGAGAATATACGCAAGAACATGCCAGGGCCGGGTTAAAAGATAAACTTCCCTTAATAGATGTTTTTCTAAACAGTTTTAAGGGGTATGAGATTACTGTTGTAATCCCTGAATTTACTTCTATTTGTCCCAGGTCCGGTCTTCCTGATTTTGGGAAAATTACTATCAAATATATTCCAAAAAGATCTTGTATCGAATTGAAATCTCTAAAAACCTACATTCTTGGTTATAGAAATCTGGGTATTTTTAACGAGAATGTGGTCAATCGCATCTTAAAAGATATAGTGTCGGCCTGCGCTCCGAAAAAAGTTCTGGTTGTCGGTGAGTTTACCCCGCGTGGCGGGATTTCTACTATTATTGAAGTAAAGTATCCTCAAAAGAAATAATCGCGTTATTTTATATTCATGTGAAATTTTTTAATTATTCTATCGATAATAATATAGAGGGGTAAATATGGTTTCAAGAATTATTAGTTCGCTTAGGCAAATTAGAAGTCTGCCTGACGCAATAACGGCGGGGGACAGATTGCTTGATCGTGCCGGACAAAAAGTTAGATTAAAGTCTCAGTATATGCTTGGATTAAACCTGGTGAGCTGGAGCAGAATGGGTTTATTGACACGCGAGCTAAACCTTGCCCGAACACTTGATGATGTTGCAGCGGCGGTCAGATCCCATGTAATAGCGAGCTTACCGAATTGTCCCGAAGATATAAAAATTGAAGTTGTGCTAAAGAATATTCGATCGGAGAATACAGCCGAATTGTCGGTTCCAATAGCATATGGCGGAGAAGTAATTGCTAATTTTGAGGTTAATGATGTTGGTCATTATTCTGTACGGGAAAATCTACATTCTATTTTAAGTTATTTTTCAAAGGACGTTTCTTTTTTTGTTGGAAATATAATAGAGAAAGAAACTCTTGTTAGGCTGGCCTCTACCGACGAATTAACCGGGCTATATAATAGAAGGTTTTTTGAAGAATCAATCAAACGTGAGGTAAGTGCTGCTCTTCGATACGATAAGAATTTAATAGTTGTAATGCTGGATGTCGACCATTTTAAAAATGTTAATGATACTTATGGACACAAAGCCGGGGATATGGTTTTAAGGGAGGTCGGAAATATTTTGAGAGAGGGCCGTTTGTCTGATACTGCTTTTCGGTTCGGGGGAGAAGAATTTACAATTATTATGCCCGAAACTGATTATGAGGGAGCAAAAATAGCAACAGAGAGGATACGCCAGGTAATTGAGAATACAAGAATTGTTGTTGATGGTGTAACAATAAAAATAACTGTAAGCATGGGGGTTGCAAAGCTTAAGGATCATAATGATGATGTAGTAAAGAGGGCCGATAATGCGCTGTATAAAGCCAAGGATAGCGGACGCAACAGGGTTGTTCTTGACGGGGAAGGATTATGAGCAAGATATCACCACCCAGCAGCAAAAAGAGTGGTTTTTTTAGATTATTGTTTCCCGAACAGGTACCATTTTCTCCAAATAGCAGGTCTTTTTCTGCACGCTTGGAATTATGCAGAATGCCATTGAGCAAGACCGATATTGCAATAAAAAGCCGTATTGAACTCAGATTCTTTAGGGATAAATTTAATGATTATGCAATTGAAAATCCAAAACAGGTAAAAGCTTCAATCAGTGTTTTGGAAGATGTTCTGAGATTGGACCCTGATTTGTTTCTAAGCCGCTTTACCAGGGCTCTGTATGATATTTGTTTCAAGGGATCATCAATTGTCTTTGCCAGCTTTAATGGCTTTTATTGTTTGCCTGCCAGCACTGCTAAATTTGTTTGGGAGGGAGAAAATCATGGCCAGCTTTTTTGTTTTGAAAAAAAAGGAGAACGTTTGCGGGCAGAGGCGATTGGCCTTTATCAAAGGGTGATTCGCGGGAAAAAGATAGTAGAGAATCAGGAAAAAAATCTATTTGGGATGAGACTGGTTAGTGCTGAGGGACAAAATGTAGGAAGTATTATTCTTCAAATAGATCCATCTGTTAACAAAGGTGCCCTGATTGATTTTTTGAGCCAATCTGCCGACCTTCTGCATCTTTCACAGATAATTGCTGCCGAAAGAAAACAAAAAAACGGTAATTTAGTTTCTATTGCGATTAAAAACCTGTTTGATCATATTACTGCAAAAGCCAGAGAGTGGACAGGGAACAAGTAGGAATTAAACCAGCTTCTTTCTTCTTAGCTGCTCCAGATGAACCAATAATACCGAAATGTCTGCCGGAGAGACGCCTGCAATTCTTGCTGCCTGACCAATAGTTCCCGGCTGATGATATTCTAGTTTATGGAGTGACTCGTTAGATAGAATGCCCTTTAGTTTTTTATAGTTAATCTTTGCCGGGATTTTGTGGTGCTCCATCTTTCGAAAGCGCTCAACCTGCATAAGCTGTCTTTTAATGTATCCGGCATACTTTTTTTGAATCTCAATCTGTTCTTTGATTTCAGGAGAGATTATTTTTTCGTCCAGAAGAGCCTTTTTCTTCTTTTGAAAGGCTTTATGTCTTGCATTAGAAATTAAACCTACTTTATGTCCCTTTTCTGTTAATCTTAGGTCTGCATTGTCCTGCCGCAGGAGTAATCGATATTCAGAACGGGAGGTGAGCATGCGATATGGTTCATCAATTTCCTTTGTAATTAAATCGTCAATAAGAGTTCCAATATAGCTTTCGTCTCGTCCTAAAATTAAGGGTTCTTTCTTCTTAACTTTTTGTGCTGCATTGATTCCGGCCATAATTCCCTGTGCCGCTGCTTCCTCGTATCCGGATGTCCCGTTGATTTGTCCGGCACAAAATAATCCGCTGATCTTTTTTGTTTCGAGCGAATATTTTAGCTGTGAGGATGGAACATGATCATACTCAACCGCATAGCCGGGACGCAATATCTCGGCCTTCTCAAGCCCAACCATTGTTCTTATTATTTTTAGTTGAACATCTTCTGGTAGAGATGTGTTTAGTCCCTGAGCATATATTTCTTCCGTATCTCGCCCGCACGGTTCGATAAAACACTGATGACTCTCTTTGTCCGGATAGCGTACAATTTTGTCTTCAATTGATGGACAGTATCTTGGCCCAACCCCTTTTATTTTTCCAGCATAGAGTGGGGAGCGGTCAAGATTGGCCTTGATTATTCTATGTGTCTTTTTGTTTGTTCTGGTTAAATAGCATGGAACTTGGGATTTTGGATTTGTTTGGACGTTGGGCGTTGGTAGTTGGGCGTTCTGATACTGTTGATATTCCCAGATGAACGAAAAGAATTTTGGTGGTTCATCCCCTGGTTGAATAGTCATTTTTGTAAAATCAATCGAGCAGCGGTTTAATCTTGGCGGGGTCCCTGTTTTTAATCGCTTGAGCTTTAATCCGATCTTTTTTAAGCTTTTCGAAAGACCTTTGGATGACGGCTCTCCTGCCCGCCCGGCTTCCTGATGCTTCATCCCTGTATGAATTACTCCGTTTAGGAATGTTCCAGTTGTGACGATGACTGTTTTTCCGTGATATGCCGTGTCCAAAATAGTTCTAACCCCTAATACCTGACCCCTAACCCCTACTAATATTTCCTCAACGATGTCTTGTTTGAGATCTAGATTCTCCTGCTGCTCCAAAACCTGTTTCATGACTCGATGATATGCTTCGCGGTCAGACTGTGCACGGAGTGCCTGAACAGCCGGGCCTTTGGTTGTATTTAAAGTTTTCATCTGAAGATAGGTCAGGTCGGTTGAAATCCCAATCTGTCCGCCCAGGGCATCGACTTCCCGAACCAACTGACTTTTTGCCGGCCCGCCGACCGCCGGATTACAGGACATAAAGGCGATCGTATCGAGGTTTATTGTTAGCAAAAGAGTTTTGCAGCCTAAACGAGCTGAGGCCAGGGCCGCCTCTATTCCGGCATGCCCGGCGCCGATTACTATTACGTCGTATCTTTTGGGGTAAATATTTTTTGAAGTCATATATTCTATATTAGCATTTTTCAAGTGAAATTTTT
>JABMQY010000023.1 GCA_013202975.1 Candidatus Saganbacteria bacterium | reverse complement strand
GGATGAAGCAATTAATTACGTAGATGTTGTTTCTAGGGATATAAAATTACCTTCTGTTAACGGCCAATCTGCTTATTTTAAAGAACATCATGAGTTTATGGAAATTGTATATGTTTCGGGAACCGAATTGTTTGTAAAACTTGTAGTAAATGCAAATGTTAAAGTTAAGGAAATTGATGAGGCTTCTAAGTTGATTGCCGGGATCAGTTCTGATATTCCTTTGATTTTGCAGCCTCTAAATCCTAACAAAAGCCATAAGGACCAATTGTTGTCTTTTCAGGCAGTGGCAAAAAGAAACCTTAATCAGGTTAGGGTGATTCCCCAGATCCATAAGTTTTTACGAATGTTGTAATTGTCCGACGGTGTGTTTGAGCCACTTGATATTTTCTTCTCTCTCTTTATTGTGATTTAATTTTTGCATGGATTGAAGCAGCTCCAGTTTAAAATGGGCAGTTTCAAAAGCAAGTTTTTCAAGGCGGTATTTTATCCATTTTACTCCTTCTTCAGGTATAGCTATATCAATTTTTCTTATCTTTTGGGTATAGCAGGAGATGACTTTTGTGAAATAATCAAAGTCTTTCTTTGAACCGCAAAAAACCCGTTTTAAGTGTGTGCTTTTAAGCTGGGTAATCAGTTTGAGCCAGGCAATCTGCTTGGCCGAAGTTAATATCTGCGCAACTTCTTCATTTTCCGCTCCCATTGCATAGAGGGTTGATACGACATATTGTTTTCTAAGTCTTATTATTTGTGAATGGATCCAGTTGTCTTCCAATAGTTCTCCAATTTCTAAGATTTTCAGTTCTTCTCTCAGCAGGAGATATTTTATTTCTTTTTCAGAAATTCCGGAGGGAAGAAGCATTTCGCCTTTGGAATTAACCATGAATTTTTCTAAATTCCAGTCTTTTATGTCAATTTTTAGTTCATTTGCAATTTTGATTGATTCGTTTAATTCATGCCGGAGAACCAGATTGAAAACTTTTTGCAGCACCCTTTGTTGCAGGTTTAAAAAAAGATCAACTATGAAATTGCCGCTTTTTGATTTTTTTTCATTCCATTCAAATGGTTCTGCCGGGCGGGTTGCTGAATAGAATATTTTTGGCTGCTGCCGCTTTTGCTTTTCTCTTTGTTCTTCTCTTTTCTTCTTTTCTTCTTTTTTTCTTATCTGTTCAATAGAGGATGAGTGGCTTAGCTTTTTGATGTTTTCTTCGAGTTGTTTTAAGTTAATTTTAGGGTCATTAATTACAATGTTGGTCTTGTTGGTTTTAAGTTCTTTTTCAAGGCCGGTAGTAATCATAGCGGAAGAAGCAGCCATTGATTGTGACTGTTCACTATTAATAATATTCGGATTAATGCCTGGATTTGATGTCATATTTATAACCTTCCCTATATGATTTATCGTATTATAAAGGCAAAAACTTGTGTTGTTATTGCTGTTTTGCCGGCAGAATTAAGTTAAAGACAGTCCCTTTTCCTTGCCGGCTTTTAATGGTCAGTTTTCCGCCCTGTAATTCTGCCAATTTTTTGCTTAAAGGCAGTCCCAATCCGGCCCCTTTATGGATTTTTTTTAAGTAGGTTTCCGGCTTTTCAAATTCATTAAAGATCATTTTCATTCTGTCTGAAGATATTCCTATCCCGCTATCTTTAATTTCAAAATCAATCTCTTTTTTATTTGATGAAACGTTTATTTCAATATTACCTTTGTTGGTATAACTAATGGCATTGCTTAATAAATTGGTAATAATTTGTCTGGTTCTTTTTGAGTCTGCCCAGGCAGGCGGCAAATTGGGGGAAAAGGATGAAGCTAGTTTGATTTTTTTGGCTTCGGCTTTTATGCTTATTTCTTTTAGTTGTTGTTCCATCATTTCTTTGGCCTCAAATTCTTCGGCCAAAATCTCTAGTTTGCCGGCTTCAATTTTTGAAAGATCTAAGATGTTATTGATAATCAAAAGCAGTGTTGTTCCGCTTTCTTTAAGGTATGCCAGGGTTCCGCTGACACGCTCAGGAATCTTTCCGTAAATTCCCTCCAGGATAAGGTCCGAAAAACCGAGGATTCCGTTTAATGGTGTTCTTAGCTCATGCGACATGCTGGAGAGAAATTCTGCTTTGTGCTGGGTGGCATTGGCAATTTTCTCGTTGGTTTCTTCTAATTGGAGATTTCTTTTTTCTACCTCACCGGTCCTCTCTTTTACTTTTTGCTCTAACTCCAGATTTAATTCTTCCAGTTTTCTCTTTGCCCGGCCGGAGGAGTCATATAGTTTTGCGTTTTCCAGGGCTACCCCGGTTTGGTTGGCCAGAAATCCCAAAAAGGTGATGTCTTTTAAGTTAAGAGAGGCTCCTGATTTTAGCCTTCCAAGACATAATATGGCGATCATTTCATCATGATAGAAAATAGGCTGCAGAAAGGCTGCCTCGATCCTTGCCATTTGGGCAAGCGATGAGATTTTGATTGACTGAAATTGTGGATCGTTTAGCAGCTCATCATGGGATATTAATTGTTTTTTCTCCTGAACCAATTTAATTATTTCTGCCTGATTTGGTATTTTTACACTTTGATTGTAAGAGTGATAATCTTTTTGTTCGGGGTCTTTCAGCAGGACTTCTGCATCTTCAACAAAAAAATCTTCTCTGGCAATATTTTTGACCGTGTCTGTCAACAGCTCTATGTCCATAATTACAGAGAGTTTATCCCGAACCTGGGAATAGATCCTTTGATAATCGGCTTTTTTTCTGTAAAATATTCTGTCAAGTGTAAACTGTACCGGCCGCTTTAGGTTTTTAAAATAGAATAAAAAGAAAAGGATAACTGCCAGGATGACCATTTTGTTTTGTGAAAAAATCAGCCCTTCCAGATAAACGTTTGCAGCCCATAGAAACAGGCCATAGACTCCGGCAATAACCGCCAGGGTGACCAGATATAATACTGTGCGTTTTATTATTTCATCAACTTCAAAAAGGTTATAGCGCAGCACACCATAGCCGATTGACATCGGAATTGTAATAGCAGCAAGAATTAGGAAGGGATATGGCGGGATTGCTTCCCAAATGTTTGAGCCTGCTGCTGTAGCAACACTAGCCAAGCTTAGAAATAATCCGGCTAAGAGTAGTTTTGCTCTTTGCCTGAGCATAGCATCCTTGCTGGTGTACCTTGCATTGAGGGCATGAAAGAATAAATGAGAAAGACCCAGGCCGGCATAGGCATATGAAGCTGCCATGGTAATTGATTTAAATCCAAAATAGGCCGGGATGGCGATTCCAAGAGATACCAGATATAATCCTGCATATCTTAGCGGTTTGTCCTTAAAAAAATCAGGTTCCCTAAATAGGCTGAAGCTTAGATGGAGAAGGTAAGCACCGACGGCATAGATTGTGTTCGGATAAATAAAAAATGCTGCCAGTCCGCAGTGCGAGATTAATATTCCCCAGCTTACTCTGCGGTTGGGTTTTAGAATAAAGACGATAGTGCCGGTTAACGAGTAGACACTGCTAATAATAAGTGTTATCCAAGATCCGATTGTCATGGTTTTGTTTTAGGGTTTACCTGAAAAGCTAATATCTGCCACTGGTCATTGTTCCTTATTAATTGAACCTGGATGACTGCAGAGGCCCTTTTGAAGCGTGCATTAATAGAATAAATTGCAGTAAATATTTTTCTCTCTTTTTTTATGTTGACGCCTACCTGTCCGCTGGATCCTTCGTATTTTTGCAGGGATCCGTATCTTTTCTTAAAAGCATTAAAAGAGACCCTTATCTTATGGGGAGAAATATCTTTTAGTAGTTGCGGGCTGGCCTGCTTAATTAATATTTCCGGGTTCCAGGAGGTTATCATTTCTTTAATAGTTTTATCCACATAATTCTTGCTCTCCTGGTTTAGGCCGCTGTTAATAAAATTTAATACTAAAGAAGCAATTACCCCGATAATTGCGATAATAGTAAGTAATACTAATATTCTTTTCATTGTATCCGATTATACGCAAAAACCCTTATTCATTCAAGTGGTAAGACTTTGGCGAAACCATTCCTGTTTTGCCCTGTAGGATGGTTTCCATGATAGAGGCACGTTCAATAGTAAATTCTCCGTAGCGGTTATTTAGTTTATCAATGGTTTTTAAGAGGCGTTTTTTGTTTTCATCCGGTTCAAAAATAGATATTTGGTCTAAATTATGAATCAGATTGGATACAGAAACGCCGACAAAGCGGATCTGGTCATCGGTTGTGGTTCTTTGGTCTAATGTTTTTTCTGCCAATTTAAAAATTCTGTATCCGTCATTGATATAATCCTCAATTTTCTTTTGTTTGCCCCAAAATTTATAGTTACCAAAGCCCAAAGACAGATGAATAACATTTCCGCGGTAATTATCTCTTCTTAATCTTCTTCCGACCTGTTCGGATAAGCGCAAAAGATAGCCTTTGACCTGGTCCATATCATTTGTAAGTTTGGGAAGGGTGTAGGAGTGGCCCATGGATTTTGCATGGGTTTCTTTGTAATAGGGTGCAACCGTGCTTGAACCGTTTCCCTGTCCCATTTGATAAAGCTGTTCTCCATAAGCCAGGCCGAATCTTTTTACTAATTTTTCTCTGGGGTATTTGTTTAATTGGCCGAAGGTTTTTACTCCTAATTCAGCCAGATATTTTTCAGTTTTTTTCCCTATTCCACAGAGCTTCTTTACCGCGACATCTTTTATCTTTTCGGGGATATCTTCTTTTTTGAGTATGATCAGGCCGTCCGGTTTTTTTAGTTCGCCGGCCAATTTTGCCATTAGCTTATTGGGTCCGATTCCTATATTACAGGTAAGCCCAAATCTCTTTTTAATTCTTTTTTTGATTTCTTGTGCTAGTTTAATTTCTCCCCCAAAATTATTTTTTGTTTTGCTTATATCCATAAAGGCTTCATCGATTGAGAAGATTTCTACCAGATCGGTATAATCTCTGAGCATGCCGGTTATTATTTTTGAGGTGTAGATGTATTTTGCCATATCACCGATAACAGTTATTAAATGGGGGCAGAGTCTTTTTGCCTCCCAGGTCGACATTCCGTTTTTTATGCCAAAGGCCTTTGCTTCGTACGAGGCTGCGGCAACCACCGATCCTTTTTTTATTCCGCCCCCAACCACTATCGGCTTGCCTTTTAATGCGGGATTTGCGGCCTGTTCTACCGAAGCAAAGAAGGCATTCATGTCCAGATGAAGAATTGTTTTCATTAGAGGATTTTTTGCAGGCGCCAGGTCATCATGAATGAATTGTAAGCAAGCTCATAAGAATTGGCTCCGTCGCTTACAGAAAACCTTATTATCTCTTCTCTTCCCTGATGGTCATTCCAGACGTAGTTGACTTTTTTTATCTCGTATTTGCGGCTTTCCCAAACAAACCACTTTGGGATTATTTTTCCGTCCTGGAAAATTGTTGCTATTTTTATTTTTGCGTTGATATCCACGGCTCAGAATTTTCTAAAAAGTCCTTTTACTATTCCCTGAATAGCAATATCTTTTACATAAATCGGTTTCATTGTCGAATTGGCCGGTTCCAGCCTTACCCTGTTTTTTTCGCGATAGAGTCTTTTTAGTGTGGCGGCTTCTTTGTTTACCAAAGCAACCACAACCTCTCCGTCATCGGCGCTTTCGCATTTTTCGACTACGACAAAATCGCCGTTTAAAATATGGTCTTCTATCATGCTGTTGCCTTTTACTTGTAGAACATAACACGGTTTTCTGCCGACCAGGGCAGTTGGGACATCCATCTCTTCTTGTTGTTCAACTACTTCGATCGGGGTGCCGGCGGCGATAAAACCAAGAAAGGGGAGGGTAGTTGTGTTTGAAAAGAACGAGTCTCCCAGAATTTTAATCCCCCTGGATTTGCTCTCTCTTTTGATATAGCCTTGTTCTTCCAGTGCTTCAAGGTATTTTTGTCCGGCCCGGGGGGAGGCAAATTTAGCCGCCTTGCAGATTTCTCTAATAGATGGCGGGAAGCCCTGCTTTTTTATGTGCTCTTTTATGTATTTTAAAATTTCCTGCTCTTTTTCTTTTGTCATTTTTTTCCTCCCTCTGATCATCGGCTGATCTGATAATCTTATATTCTGATCCGAGTATACAATTGTATACTTGTTGTGAAAATTTGTCAAGCAGAAAGAATAATATCGACATAGGCTTGTATTTTTGCTATTATTCTCATCAAAAGCATGCGGAAAACTATCTTTATTATTTTGATAATGCTGAGTTTGTCCATCACGGTTTTTGCCCAGACAAAAACAGCGGATGATCCGACCAGGGTAAGTGTTGGCGCTCGTCCTTTGGGAATGGGTAATGCCTATGTGGGACTGGCGGACGATATTAATTCTATTTTTATAAATCCGGCCGGCCTTACCCGGTTAACACAGTGGCAGGCAACTTATCTTTCCGGTAAATTATTGAGCGAAGTAGATTATCTTAATTTTGGAATGGCCTTTCCGACGACAAGGGGTGTTTTTGGGATTGGATATATCGGCAGTAATTATGGTTTCTCTGCTTCTGCTACGACGATAGAAGCTGGACGAATAACTACGACCACAGAAACGACAAGCTATAGTGATAATGACGCTACCTGGTTATTTTCATATGCAAGGCCGGTAGTATTTCAAAATCTATCTTTTGGCGCGACCCTTAAGCTATTCTCAAAAACTCTGTCCGGAACCGGGATTAGTAATGGAGGGGCCTCCGGATATGAGATGGACATGGGACTTTTGTATAATCCTAATTCCGTTTTTAGTGCCGGTTTAACTGCCAAAAACATTCTTCCTGCCAGTATGGGGGGGAAAATATTGTGGGGTACCGGGCTGACCGAATCTTTTCCGGCCAGCCTCAAAGCGGGAATCTCCCTTAAATTATTAGGCTATAAGGCTTTTCGGCAATGGGGAGAACACCGTTTATTAGTTAACCTGGATACAGATTATCCGGTCGGCCAAAGCAATTTGCCTATGACCTGGCATTTGGGGCTGGAATGGAGACCTTTGCGCTTTTTGGACATAAGGGCGGGAGTTGATCAGGAAACAGTGCCAAACTCCAGCGGATTAATGGGGATAACCAGCAATTTAACTGGCGGTATCGGACTAACATATAAAAAATTTAGATTTGACTATGCCTATCACCAGTTTACAGATACCCCGGGATTGGACAATCATTTCTTTTCAATAAGCTTCGGTCTGTTTAAGGAAGAAGAGATAGAGATTGAGAGAGAACGTCTTGAGAAGGAGCGGATTGAGAGAGAGAGGCTGGAAAGCGAGAGACGAGAAAAGGAAAGAATAGAACGGGAACGCAGGGAGCGGGAGAGAAAAGAGAAAGCAAAGATAGAGAGGGAGCGCAGAAGGAAGGTCCGGCTGGAGCAGTTAAAGAAAGAGAGAGCAAGAAAAGAATTAGAGAAAAAACAAAAAGAGCTGGAAGAAAATATAAGAAGAGAGAGGCTGGAGCGGGAAAGGCGGGCCAGAGAAAAGCTATGGAAAGAACGCAGAGAAGGATTTTTTAGTGGAGTTGGAGGGGCAATTAATAATATTGGAAATGCCCTTGGATCGGCTGTTTCAAATACAGGGAAGGCTCTTGGTGCAACGGGACAAGGTATTGGGAATGTCATAGGGGCAACCGGAAAGGCTTTGGGAACTGCCGGACAGAATGTTGGACGGGCCATGGGTGCTGCTGGTCAGGGCATCGGCCGTGCAATTGGCGGTACAGGGAAAGCAGTTGGCGGGACAATAAATAATATCGGCCAGGTGGTGAGAAACTTCCTTTTTGCCGCTCCGCCTGCTGATGAAAAGATTGAAAGAGAACTTGCCAGGGCCAGAGGAGAAAAGGTAAAAGAAAAAGCGCCTACGCTGGTTGAGTCGTTTGTAGAAATAAGAAAGGTTATAAGGGGAGAAATACCGCTTAGTGAGTTAGGAAGGATTATTCC
>JABMQY010000022.1 GCA_013202975.1 Candidatus Saganbacteria bacterium | reverse complement strand
TTGATTGTGCAGGATCTAATGATACCTATGTTGGCAGGATAAGGGAAGATATCTCTCAGGAAAATGGTATTGAAATGTGGATAGTCTCTGACAATTTAAGACGCGGCGCTGCCTTAAATGCAGTTTTGATCGCGGAGAAACTGGTAAATGCCGATTGAAAAACAAATCAATTATTATGAAAGCCTATTAAGCAAACACGGAGAAGGCGATTACCGCGCTCTGGACTGGAAATCCCCGGAGAGCCAGCAGATGCGTTACCACGTTTTTGAGCATCTTTTTTCTCTTTCAGGCAGAAGCCGCAACTTTTCTATTCTGGATGTCGGATGCGGATTTGGTGATTTTTTTGGTTATTTAAAAAAGCGCGGTTACCGCATTAATTACACCGGTTATGATATTTCTCCCAAAATAATAACTGCGGCAAAAAGAAAATTTCCGGAAGCTAAATTTGAGGTAAAAAACATTTTGACTGAGATTAGGCCGGAGCGATTTGATTTTGTCTTTTGTTCCGGAGCCTTTAACATTCGTTTTCTTGATCATGACGAACATATGGAAAAAGTAAAAGAGATGCTGCTTAGGATGTTTGAAATTTCAAAAATCGGGGTCGGGGCTAACTTTTTATCATCTGCCGCTGTTTATTATATTAAAGAAGAAGAGGTTAATTCCGGAATTTATTATTACTTTAAGCCGGAGGATTTGATACAATACACTAGATCATTTTGTACCAGGTTTATGCTGAGGCATGATTATCATCCTGGAGATTTTACGACTTTTCTGCTGAAATAGGAGAGGATCAAATGAATCCGTTTAAACGTTTGTTTTGGCCTATCGCAATTCTGGTTTTGTTGATTCTGTTTGGTATTTTAGGCTATGAGATATTAGAGGGGTTTTCTTTTGTCGATTCTTTGTACATGGTGATCATTACCTTGTCGACGGTAGGATTTAGAGAGGTTCAACCGCTTGGATTAGCCGGCAAGATATTAACCATGGGCATAATTGTCTTTGGAGTCGGTACCATGGCTTATACCGCCGGCCGGGTGGTTGAAATAATGATGGAGGGCCAAATTTTTGGATTAAGAAGGAGGAGGATAATGGAAAAAAGAATAGCTGAATTAAAAAATCATTATTTAATATGCGGGTTTGGAAGAGTAGGTCATCAGGTTGCCGAAGACCTTGCGGCGGAGAAAACTCCTTATGTGATAATTGATTCAAGACCGGAGGTTGAAGAGGAATTGGCTTTGCTTAATATCCCGTTTTTAATCGGTGATATTGCTTCTGATGACATTCTTGAAAAGGCGGGAATAAAAAGGGCTAAGGGTTTGATTGCTTCGGCTGATTCTGATGCTGCAAATGTCTTTGTAACATTAAGTGCCCGCGTTTTAAACCCTGGGATATATATTGTTGCCCGTTCGGCCACTAAAGATTCAGAAAGCAAGTTGAAAAAGGCCGGAGCCAATCAGGTTATAACTCCATATCTTATTGCCGGACGCAGAATGGCTGCAATGGTGCAAAAGCCGATTGCAATGGATTATCTGGATACAGTTATGCATAGCGAGCATTTACATATTGCCTTAAGAGAGTTTTGTGTTGATCAGAAATCAAATCTGATCGGCAAAACCCTGGCAGAGACAGAAATACGCCAAAAGTCCGGAGCAACGGTACTGGCGCTTCGCTCCCAGGATGGTAGTTTTAATCTGCAGCCGATCGGCTCTTCAAAGATTATGGCCGAAGATACCTTGATAACAATAGGAACGCAGGAACAATTAGAACTGTTAGAGAAGATGATCGGATGATAAAGAGAGAACAGGAATTTCGGTCTGATCTTGTTGAAAAAATTGCCCAGGAAATGTGCGTTGCGGCCCGTACTGCACCAAAAGGAAAAGGACTCGATCTTCTTGAAATATTAGTTGTTGCAGGAAATGATATTAAAAAGATATCCCAAAAAATGCTGGAAATCGGAGCGCGCGAAGATCATAAGACATTTTTGCGTGACGGACAAAATATTTTACAGGCGCAGGCAATTGTTATTATTGGAACAAAACGACAAGTGCTGGGCTTAAAATATTGTGGATTGTGCGGAGTTAAAAATTGTGCAGAAGCGCAGAAGAATGAGATAATTTGCGCATTTAATACCGGTGATTTGGGTATTGCAATAGGTTCGGCTGTAAGTGTTGCTGCCCATCACCACATTGATAACAGAATAATGTATACTATAGGTATGGCGGCTCGAGCGTTGAAGCTGCTTCCCGAATCGGTTATTGCTTATGGAATACCATTGTCAGTTTCGGGAAAAAATCCATTCTTCGATAGGAAGTAAATCATGTTTGGTGACATAAAAGTAATTTTTGAGAGAGATCCGGCAGCGGCGAATATTTTTGAGGTGTTGTTATATCAGGGGTTGTGGGCGATCTGGCTGCATCGCCTGGCTCATTTATTATATCGTTTGCATATTCCGGTAATACCCCGTCTGATTTCTCAAATTGCCCGCTTATTAACTTTGATAGAGATACATCCGGGTGCAAAGATTGGCAGGGGCTGTTTTATTGATCATGGAAATGGGATAGTAATTGGAGAGACTGCAGAAATTGGAGAGAATGTCACCATATATCAGCAGGTAACATTAGGTGGAACCGGTAAAAATAAAGGAAAACGTCATCCGACAATTGGAAAGAATGTTGTAATTGGTGCCGGAGCTATTATTCTGGGGGCAATTACTATTGGTGATAATGCCCGGATCGGAGCCTCGGCAGTAGTTACTAAACCGGTTCCCAAAGATTCTACTGTTGTTGGCAATCCGGCCCGTATAGTAGTTTTGGAAGGGAAGAAGCTTGCTCCTTTGTCGCATTCTGAGCTTCCTGATCCGGTGGGCCGCGCTCTTGATGAAATGAGCAGACGCATTACTGAATTAGAGAAGAGAATTAAATAATAATGCCTCTTTTTGTCTACAATACTTTAACCCGTAAGAAAGAAGAATTTAAACCGCTAAAAGATAAAGAGGTCCGCATGTATGTCTGTGGGGTAACTCCTTATGACGAAGCACATCTTGGTCATGGTCGTGCTTATGTAACTTTTGATATTGTGCGCCGCTTTTTAGAATATTCAGGTTACAAAGTTACTTATGTTCAAAATATAACTGACATCGACGATAAAATAATAAATAAATCCCAACACCCAACGCCCAACGTCCAAACAAATTCCAAAGTCCAAATTCCAAATGCAAAACTTAAAGAAAAATGCGAAGAAATCGTAAAAAAATATTTTGATTCGTATCTTGAAGTGATGGAAAAATTAAATGTTCTTAATCCAACCAAATATGTCAAAGCAACCGAGCATATACAAGAAATGGTTGATTGGATAAAGGGGTTGGTTGATAAGGGTTTTGCTTATGAGGTAGGTGGTGACGTATATTTCGAGGTTTCGAAATTCAAAGAGTACGGAAAACTTTCAAGAAGAAAACTAGATGAGATGAAATCTGGTGCTAGAGTTAAGGTTGATTCTCGCAAAAGGAGCCCTCTTGATTTTTCTCTCTGGAAAGCGGCTAAAGAAGGAGAGCCCTCCTGGGATTCGCCCTGGGGGAAGGGGCGGCCTGGCTGGCATATCGAATGTTCTGCCATGTCTACCAAGTATCTTGGAGAATCGTTTGATATTCACGGAGGGGGACTAGATTTGATTTTTCCTCATCATGAAAACGAAATTGCCCAGACAGAGGCCTTAACCTGCAAGCCCTGGGTAAAGTATTGGTTCCATAACGGCTTTGTTAATGTTAATAAGCAGAAGATGTCAAAATCTTTGGGCAACTTTTTTACCTTAAAAGATATTTTTAAGAAGTATAAACCGCAAGCGGTTCGTCTGTTTTTGTTATCTACGCATTACCGCGGCCCGATCAATTTTTCTGACCAGCAACTAAAAGATGCCGAAAAGGGCTTGGCCCGTTTGTACGATACCATGGATCGGCTTCAATTTTCGATCGATAGTATAGAAATATCAAAAGAATCACACGGGTTGGATCCGGAGCTTTTAAAGCTTGACGAAGACTTTATCGAGGCAATGAATGATGATTTTAATGCTGCAGCTGCAATTGGGGTATTATTTGAAATAGTTGCATTTGCTAATCGGATTATCGAAGAAAAGTTGAATGATAAAGATATATTATCAAAAACAAAAAAATCTTTGGAGAGTTTTCTTGAGCTTTTGGGGTTCTCTTGTGAGAAGAAAAAGGCTTCTTTGGACGAAGAGATTGAAAAGATGATTGCAGAAAGGGAAGCTGCAAGAAAGAATAAAGATTTTAAAACAGCCGATAAAATACGTGATGATTTGTTAAAAAAAGGTATAATATTAGAAGATACAAAACAAGGGGTTAGGTGGAAACGCAATGCTTGATATAAAATTATTACGAAATAATCCAGAAAGGATAACTGAAGCACTAAAGCTTCGCAAGATGGATACAGCTTCTATTTCGAAATTTGCCGATATAGATTCTTCCTGGCGCAAACTCACTTCAGAAATAGATGAATTAAGATCAAAACGCAATGAAGCTTCCAAACAAATTGGAATACTTAAAAAGAACAAGGCTGAGGCGGAGGCACAGGCTAAGGCCGTCGGCTCAAAAAAGCTGGGAGATAAAATAAAGGAGCTTGAGGAAAAACGTAGAGGGGGTGAGGAAGAATTAAATAAAATTCTACTTGAATTACCAAATATACCCCATAACTCAGTACCTCCAGGTGTTGATTCTGGTGACAATTTAGAGATAAGGCGGGTTGGCAAGCCCCCTTGTTTTGATTTTACTCCCAAACCCCATTTTGAAATTGGTGAGAAGTTGGGAATGCTTGATTTTGAAAGAGCTGCAAAAGTTTCCGGATCCCGTTTTGTTATTTTGAAGGGCCTGGGCGCAAAGCTTGAGAGGGCCTTAATTAGTTTTATGTTAGATCTTCATTCTAAAGAAAACAGCTATACCGAGGTTTTTCCTCCGGTTTTGGTTAATCAAAAATCTATGATCGGGACCGGGCAACTGCCAAAGTTTGAGGATGATCTTTATAAATGTTCGGACAATATGTGGCTGGTCCCGACCGCTGAGGTTTCTGTTACAAATATCCACAGGGATGAGCTATTAAAGGCAGATCAGCTGCCGATTAAATACTGTGCCCATTCTCCCTGTTTTCGACGGGAAGCAGGATCATACGGGAAGGATGTGCGAGGATTGATCCGCCAGCATCAGTTTAATAAAGTTGAGTTAGTAAAATTTGTTGATCCCGAAAAATCGTATGATGAATTAGAGAGTTTGACTTTGGATGCGGAGAAGATCCTTCAGAAGCTGGGATTGCATTATCGAGTGGTAGAGTTATGTAGCGGCGATTTGGGATTCGCTTCTGCAAAGACCTATGATATTGAAGTTTGGTTTCCTTCGCAAGGAAAATTTCGCGAGATCTCTTCCTGCTCCAATTTTGAGGATTTCCAGGCCAGACGGGCCGGGATCAAATTTCGTCGTGATGCTAAGTCGAAGCCCGAGTTTGTTCATACATTAAATGGATCTGGTTTGGCTGTTGGCCGGACTTTAGCTGCAATCCTCGAGAACTATCAAAAGGCCGACGGGACTTTTGAAATCCCTGACATTTTAAAACCTCTTTTTTAAGATTAGCTGAAATTTTCCTCCGGAATTGACGATATACATATAGATGAGAATAAGTCATTCCCAAAAGAGGAGGTATTAGAAATGCATAATTCGGATAAACATGCTTATGTTCGTATTGCAGGGGTTACAGAGAGGACCATCCCAAAAAGGAAGAGATCAAGCCAGAAAGTTCGTAGATCTTCACTCTGGGAGATATGCCAGGTGATTTACGATGAAGAAGATTCAAGGAAGATACGCTACGAGAAGGAACTGTCCACTTGTTAGAACTCTGATATTTTGGTAATCTGATAAATAAGACCATGCCTACCTATGACTATAAATGCAAAGAGTGCGGTTATATTTTTGAGACTTTCCAAAAAATGTCTGAAAAACCGCTCGAATTTTGTCCAAAATGCGCTGGTCCGGTTAAACGCTTAATTTCTGCTGCGGGAATTATTTTCAAGGGTTCTGGATTTCATGTGACTGATTATAAGAAGGATTCTAAAGGACATAATAAGCCAACAACAACGCCTGCTTCTACTCCCAAAAAAGAGAAACCTGCTAAGAAGAAAGAATCAAAGGCTTAAGAAGTTTTTGAGAAGCTTTTTACCTTCGGTTGTAAGAATTGACTCCGGGTGGAATTGTACCCCTTCAAGCGGATAGATCCGGTGGCGGATTCCCATTATTTCTCCCTGATCGGTTTTTGCGCTTATCTCAAAACAATCCGGCAGGGTATCTTTTTTTATTATCAATGAATGGTATCGTGTTGCTGCGAAGGGATTTGATAGATCCCGAAAAATTGTTTTTCCATCGTGATTGATTTGTGATGTCTTGCCGTGCATAAGATTCTCTGCCCTGACAATCTTTGCGCCAAATGCTTCTCCGATTACCTGATGTCCCAGGCATACTCCCAGTAACGGGATTTTTCCGGAAAAGCTTTTTACAACCTCAAGTGATATTCCTGCGTCTTTGGGGCCGCCCGGTCCGGGTGAGATGATGATTTTATTAGGCGCCAGCTTTTCTATTATTTCGATAGTTATTTTGTCGTTCCGGTGTACTTCTAGCTGTTCTCCCAGTTCACCCATGTATTGAACCAGGTTGTAGGTGAAGGAATCATAATTATCGATCATTAATATCATCGCAATTAAATTATAGCACCCTGTACCAGTACGGTACAGGGTCCTTGTGCTAAAATAAGGATATGGAGAGAAATGCTTGGAATCAATTTGTATCCTCGACTCCTGAATGCCCAATACTCCAGTCTTTCGAATGGGCAGAGGTTAAGGGTTGGGAGCCGATTAGGGTAGTAGTTGAGGGCAGGGGAAAGATTGTTGCCGCAGCCTCGATTTTAAAGAGAAAAATTCCATATATCAATAAATCAATCTTTTACTGTCCAAATGGTCCGGTAATAGACTTTGATAATCAAGCTCTTTTTCTGCAGTTAATTGAAAAAATCAAAGGTGAAGCAAAAAAGAATAAAGCAATAATGCTGAAAATAGATCCTCCGATTCTTGAAGAAAAAGCTTCGATTTTAAAAAAACAAGGTTTTATTGCGAACAAGAAACAGGTTCAACCTCGTACTACTTTTTATCTTGATTTATCTAAATCAGAAGATGATATTTTAAAAAACTGCGAAGAGAAGACCCGCTACAATATTCGCTTGTCTTCTAAAAAAGGGGTAGTTGTAGGCGAGGGGAGTGTTCAGGAGTTTTATGATATATATAAAGAGACATCAAAAAGAGACAGTTTTTTAATTCACCCGTTATCTTATTACCAGAAAATTAAAAAGTATTTGGTTGATCGGGGAATGGCAAAAATATTCATCGCTTATTTGAAGGATGAACCGATTGCCGGGGTTTTTGTTTTTATGTTTGGCCAGAGGGTTTGGTATATGTATGGTGCTTCAAAATCGGCTCATCGAAACGTAATGCCAAATCATGCTTTGCACTGGCATATTATTAAATGGGCAAAGCAAGCCGGATACAAGATTTACGATCTTTGGGGGATACCATCTAATCCAAATCCAAAGCATCCCTTGTGGGGTGTTTATCGATTTAAAAAGGGATTTCGTGGTAAATTGGTTAAGTATGTCGGGATGCACGATTTGGTTTTTGATCCTTTGTTTTATCATCTTTTTGAAAAAGGATTATCTTTTTATAAGAATGTCAGAAGTTTGTTGACCAAGGGCAAAATTTCGGATTCTTTGGAGGAATAGTGAAAGGTGTAACTTGCGATTCAAGAAAAGTTGAAGAAGGATTTGCTTTTGTGGCCATTCCTGGTACAAAAGCAGATGGATATAATTATATTTCTCAGGCGATAAAGAATGGTGCAAAACTGATTGTTGCTGAAAAAGACTGTGAAGTGCCTAAAGGAGTAGAAAAAAAGATTGTTCCCAATGCGCGCAAAGCGTTGGCAGAATTATCAAATGAATATTATGATTATCCTTCAAAAAAACTCACTTTAATTGGCATCACCGGAACAAACGGTAAAACAACCACCGCTTATTTGATTGAGGCCATATTGAAGA
>JABMQY010000021.1 GCA_013202975.1 Candidatus Saganbacteria bacterium | reverse complement strand
GTCTTGTCCCATCATGTAATCAAGATTGGCAATAACAATATCTCCTGCTTTAGCGTCTTTTCCGGAGTGGTTTGAGAGGATTTTTTCGGATATGGTCTTTCCCATGTCTTTATTTTTTTCTCTTCTTCTTTTGGGTTTCCCCTAGTTTTTCTTCAACCAATTTGCTTTTCTTTAAAATATAGGGATCCAGGCCTTCCATCTCGATAACTTCTTCGTAAAGTTTTTGAGCCTTGGGGTGGCGGGAGAGTTGGGCAAGATCAAGCTTAGTGCGGGCTAAAAGATCTGGATAAACCGAGATTCTATTTACAAGATTGTTAAGTAATTCTTGGGCCTTTTTTAAATCATCTTTATTTCCCCGGTTCATCCTAAGCTCTGCATCTATTATTATTGATTTCTGTGCAAAATAGTCTTGGGGACGGCCGCGTAAAAGGTTGGCCGCTTTTTCTGCCAGCTTAATCCCTTCCCAAACCTTGCTGGGATTATGAAAAGATAATAATTCTGCTTTTCCCAGGTTTGCCCTGGCTCTAAAGTACCAGTTTGATTTTCGGTCTTTCATGATCGATTCATAGATCTTTTGAGCCGCTATGTGGTCAAGGTGTTTCCCCTTTTTATCGGTCTCATCCCGCGTTACCTTTAACTCTGCCTCAATAATAAAAGCCTTGTCCCTAAAAAACGGAAAGGTTGGAAGCATCTTTTCGTCTTTAGAAAGTTTTTTTAGAATAGTCTGGGCACTGTTGCAAATATCCAATGACACCGGGATTTCTTCTTTTTTTATCTCCGGAATGGCTAATTCCGATTTACCGATTAAACAACGGGCTTTTAGGTAGGGATAAGGATGGCGGCTGAGCAGGTCATCGTAGATTTGGGAGGCTAGATCATAGTCCCCCTCCGAACCTCGTCCTACGTACAGGTCTGCCAGATGAAATTTTTCTTCCACAACATCCGGACGGTTGCCGAACTTTGAGATAATAAAGTTTGCCCGGTCAATAGCTTTGTTAATTTTATTTTTTTCGGACGGAGAAGGAAATTCTTCCTCTTCGGCCTGGAAAATGAAATCTGACATTGATGAAGGTATGCTCATAAACTCACTTCGTTCGTAAATCCCGAATTACAAACAGTAAAAATCAAACTTGATCAGTAGAAACTTCATTATAAATGTGATATACTCATATGTCAATGGACTTCGATAAACGCCTCGATGAGCTGCAGAGTAAATTAGGAATTTTCTTCCTAAACCGTCTTCTTTTAAACCAGTCCTTAACCCACTCATCTTATGCCAATGAAGCCGGCGTGCCTGACAATGAGCGCTTAGAATTTTTAGGGGATGCAGTTATTAAACTGGTAATCTCAGAGTACATTTATAACAAATTTCCCAGCCGGCCCGAAGGTGATCTGACCAAGATTCGTGCTTCAGTGATTTCTGATGTCACTCTTGCAAAGGTTGCCAACAAAATTAAATTAGGTAATTATGTTCTGTTTAGTAAAAATGAGGCAGCCAGCGGCGGAGTGAAGCGCAAATCTAACATTGCCAATGCTTTTGAGTCCCTGGTCGGGGCAATTTATCTTGATGCCGGAATTGGAAAATCCCGTGACTTTTTAATTGAGCATCTGGGCTCTGAAATTGAGAAGGTAAGCCAGGTAGGTTATATTGTAGATTTTAAATCTGCGCTCCAGGAATTTTCACAAAAAAGAAAGTGGGAGTTGCCGCTTTATAAAATTCTCAGAGAGACCGGTCCAAAGCATAGCAAGACTTTTGTTGTCGGAGTAAAGGTTAGGGGCCGGGTTTGCGGACAGGGAAAAGGGGCGAATAAAAAAGAGGCTGAGCAAAAAGCGGCGCAACAGGCCTTAGGAGAGATGCAAAAAAGTGAAAGGGCTCATTCTGGAATAAGGGGAGTTGTTCGTCGTTTTGCAAAAAGAAAATGGATATTTTAATAAAAGCCGGTAGAATAATAGACCCTGCCTCAAACTTTGATGGTGTTAGTGATATCCTGATTCAGGATGGGAAAATTGTTTCAATAAAACCCCTTTTAAAACCCCGCTCAAAAGTAAAAGTAATAAGGGCAAAAGATTTTTGGGTTTTACCTGGATTGATTGACATGCATTGCCATCTTCGTGATCCCGGAGATCCGGAAGAAGAGACCATTGCCTCGGGTAGTCTTTCAGCCGCAAAGGGGGGATTTACTTCCATTGCCTGTATGGCGAATACGGTTCCTCCCATTGATACCCCTGCGATGGTTAAGTATGTAAAAGAGAAGGCTAAGGCCGAGGCGAAGGTAAATGTTTATCCGATCGGAGCGGTTACAAAGGGTTTGGAGGGGAAATCGTTGACCGAGATGGGAAGAATGATTGAGGAGGGAGCGGTTGCTTTTTCTGATGACGGCCGGACCATTCTCAATTCTAATGTTTTGCGTCATGCGCTGGAATATGTCCGCCAATTTCATCTGCCTATTATTTCTCATTGTGAAGACACCGGGCTATCCTCCGGCGGTCTGATGAATGAAGGTTATTTTTCGACTATTTGGGGATTAAAGGGGATTCCCGCCCTGGCGGAAGAGATAATGGTACAGCGCGATATAATGCTGGCCAGAGAATATAAGGCTCCGCTGCACATTGCCCATGTTTCAACCGCACGATCAGTACGGCTGATCCGCGCGGCAAAAGAAGAAGGATTAAAAATAACCTGTGAAACCTGTCCTCACTATTTTTCTTTGACTGACGAGGCGGTAGATAAATATAATACTAATGCAAAGGTCAGCCCCCCCCTGAGATCTCAGAAAGATATAAAAGCAATACTTAAGGGCCTAAAAGACGGGACAATTGATGTTATTGCGACCGACCATGCCCCTCACCGGCTAGAGAAAAAGAATGTTGAATTTGCCTCTGCATCATGCGGTATGGTCGGTTTTGAAACTGCTCTGCCATTAGTAATAACCGAATTAATTACAAAGAAAGTACTATCCAGAAAAGAAGCGGTAAAAAAGCTAACTATAAACCCTGCTCGAATTTTGGGGCTGCATAAAGGGAGCCTCAGAGAAGGAGCAGATGCGGACATAACTATTGTTGATCCAAAGGCACAATACAATATTGACGTTAATCAGTTTGTGTCAAAGAGCAAAAATTCCCCCTTTAATGGAAGACCTGTATCTGGACGGGTTGCTTATACAATAGTTGGTGGTAGAATAGTCTTTACCAATGCATAAAACAATTTCTATTTTTTGTATCTTGCTTCTTGTCGCTTGTATCTTTCCCTTAATTGGCTGCGGCGATAATGCCAATGTAAGTTCAATCACTGTTACTCCGTCAACCCCCTCTGTTGGAATCGGATTGACCCGGCAGTTTTATGCCCAGGCGTATGGCGCATCGGGGACACCACTTTCTGCTACTTTTTCCTGGGGCGTATCGGGTTCCGCGGGAAGCATAAATTCTACCAGTGGTCTTTTTACTGCAAGCGGCTCTCCCGGTTCGGTTAGTGTAATTGCAACTTCCGGTGGAATTACCGGAAGCACAACTGCATCAATAATTACAACCGGTAGTATCAGTGGAACCATCCTGGATTCCAGCGGGAAAAAAACTTCTGGTATCCCGATCTTTTTATGTTCTATTCCGACCCTTGCTTCTTTTTCTGATACATCGGGTGTTTATACAATTTCTGGAATTCCCCCCGCAACTTATACTGTAAGAACGCAAGAAAATGCTTTATATATTAGTTGTACAACCGAAGCAACAGTTGCAACCGGGGAGACGGCAACCGGCAATATCACACTGGGCGATCGGATCAGCCTGGTTTCGGATACTATTACACAAAATCCAGTGGCTGGATACGGAACGGTAAAAAATAACGGGAGCACCGAAGCGACCGGGGTATCGGGCATTTATATTTTTTACGATTCAAACGGAGATTCTGTGGGACTGGGGCAGTCAACCATCGGAACTATGGCAAGCGGAGAGAGCAAGGCTTTTATTTTAATAATTCCACAATTAATAACCTCTTATTCATCAATAACCAAAACATTTGCTGCAACAAGTTACTGACGGCAATTATAGAATCCGGCGGATGATATAATAAGCTATGCCCGAATTACCAGAAGTCGAGACAGTTAAACGCCAAATTTTGCCGGTTGTTGCCGGACGAGTGATAACCTCTCTTGAATATATCGACCGGCGTAATATTAAAAACATTTCCTCAAAAGAGTTCAAAAGAAAAATAGTCGGTGACAAGATCTTAGACATTGAAAGAAGAGCTAAGTATCTTTTCTTTAAGCTTAAGTCCGGCAATTGGATGGTAATCCATCTTGGGATGGCCGGCCGGGTTCTTCTTAAACCAGATAAATATGTAAAGATTATCTTTGGTCTTTCTGGTGGCAAGAAGATGTATTTTTCTGATACCCGTTTATTTGGTAAGATTTGGCTTTATACGAAATATCCCGAGTTAGGACTTGGCCCGGAGCCTCTTGAAAAATCTTTTAAACTTGGGGACTTTAAAAAATTGGTAAAAAGCAAGAGAGGTAATACTAAGGTAGTCTTGATGGATCAAAAGTTTATTGCAGGGATCGGAAATATTTATGCCGCAGAAGCCCTGTTTGTTGCCGGAATTAATCCAAAGAGAAGGATGGAATCATTAACGGATAATGAGATTGCAAAACTATATAAAGGAATTATGAAATCATTGAAGGCTGGAATTGTCCATAAGGGGACCTCTGTTTCCGATTTTGTCGGTGCCATTGGGCAGGAGGGGACAAACCAGAATTATTTGTATGTATATGGGCGCAAGGGTGAGCCTTGTAAGAAGTGTAGGCAGCCGATTCACAAGATTTCGCTTGGTCAACGCGGGACGTACTTTTGTTCGAAATGTCAAAATTAAAACAAATCTACAATAAACTCTGCAAGCATTTCGGCCCGCAATATTGGTGGCCTGGCGACTCGCCATTCGAAGTTGTCGTCGGTGCGATTTTGACTCAATCATGTAATTGGCAGAACGTGGAGCTGGCAATTTCCAATTTAAAAAAAGAGAAGATTCTTTCTATAAAGGAATTATATAATGTCAAAACAAGCAAGCTGCAGAAATTAGTAAAGCCCTCCGGTTATTTTCGGGCAAAAGCAAAAAAACTAAAAGCCTTTGTTTATCATCTGATTAAATATCATAAGGGTAGTCTCAAGATAATGTTTAAACAGCCTTTGTCAAAGCTTCGTGAAGAGCTTTTATCCATTCACGGTATTGGTCCAGAGACAGCCGACTCTATACTATTATATGCTGCAGAAAAACCCTCTTTTGTAGTAGATGCATATACTATTCGAATAGGGCAGAGGCTTAAACTTTTCAAAAGGTCTAAATATAATGAAGTGAAAGAATTTTTTGAGTCTAATCTTCAAAAAGATGTAAAACTCTTCAACGAATTCCACGCTCTGTTGGTTGCATTGGGCAAGGATTATTGTAAGAAGAGCCGGCCGAAATGTGATATTTGTCCGCTTTTAAAAATCTGTCAGTAATGTTATAATTTAAAAATCACCCTATGCGTAAGAATATTAATCAACTTAGAATCTTAATTCTCTTTGCGATAGTCTCTGTTGCAGTATTTATTATAATGCAGCTTCCTCTAACCCTTGGACTGGATCTTCAGGGGGGCACCCGACTGGTTTTTGAAGGCAAAGAATCCCCAAAAGTAAAAGTATCCGATGATGCTATGTCCGGAGTTGTGCTGGTTATCCGCAACCGGATTGACGCTTTGGGGGTCGCAGAACCGCTGGTCCAGCGCAAAGGAAGGGATCAGATAATAGTTGAGCTGCCCGGAGTAAAGGATCCTGATAGGGCGATAAAATTGATCGGCGATACTGCTCTGCTTGAATTTATAGAAGCAGAATGGGCTCCCAAAGGGGCCCAAAATTTGTCTGCTGACAAGGTGAAAGAATTTTACGGCAAGGATGCCCGTATGGTTACCTATTCTCCGGAAAAAACAGAGATGAGCCGTACAGTAAGCATCATATTAAAGAAAACAGCCTTAACCGGAGCAGATTTAAAGACGGTAAGTCCAAAGCTAGACGAGTATGGTAATCCGTCCATTTACTTTGAGCTAAATCCTGAAGGGGCAAAGGTGTTTGCCGAGCTGACCTCCCGCCATATAGAAAAACCGATTGCAATCCTCTTGGATGGAAAGGTTATTTCTGCCCCTAATGTAAAAAATCCTATTACAGAAGGGGAGGGAGTAATAAGCGGAGATTTTTCGGCTAATGAAGTAAAAGATATGATTATTAAGCTTAAGGCCGGCTCGCTTCCGCTTCCAATCGAGATGATTGAAACCCGGATTGTCGGACCAACCCTGGGGAAAGATTCAATTGAACGCAGTTTTGTGGCCGGAATAGTCGGTTTTTCCATAATAATGGTATTCATGATTATGTATTACCGTTTGCCCGGATTTATGGCAGACATTGCCCTGATTATCTATGTTTTAGTTACTGTTGCTATTCTTTCCATCTTTCGCGCTACTTTAACTCTACCCGGGATTGCGGGGTTTTTGCTTTCTATCGGAATGGCGGTTGATGCAAATATAATAATCTTTGAAAGGCTAAAAGAGGAGATGCGTTCTGGAAAATCTATCCGTATTTCAATAGAATCCGCATTTGAAAGAGCTTTTTCTGCAATTCTGGATGCTAATGTAACAACCTTAATTGCGGCATCAACCCTGATTTTTATCGGAACCGGAACTATCCGCGGATTTGCAGTAACCCTTTCGGTTGGTATTCTGGTGTCAATGTTTACTGCAATTGTTTTAACCCGCATGTTACTTAATATGTTGGTGGACGGTAAGGTTTTAACGTCAACAGAAACCAAGTTGGTATATAAATAATGAAAATAATACAAAGAACAAGATTATGGTTTTTTATCTCTTTTTGCCTGTTGTCTTTGGCAATAGGCGGGATGGTCTGGAACAGCTTTGCCAGGGGAAGTTTTATTAACTTAGGAATTGATTTTACCGGAGGCACCCTGATCAATTTAAGATTTGATCAAAAAGTTACAACCTCTCAGGTTCGGGATGTTTTGGCAAAATTTGAGCTGCAAAAAAGTGTAATCCAGATGTCCGGGGAAAAAGATGTTTTTATCAGGACCGATCCAATTTCAACGCAAAAACGTGTTGAGTTTACGGGTGAACTTGAAAAAGAATATGGAAATGTTGAATTGCTCGAAGTCGACATGATCGGTCCGGTAATCGGCAAGGAACTGCGGGTTCAGGCTTTTTGGGCCCTGCTTTTGGCATCCCTCGGAATTATTGGCTACGTCAGTTTCCGTTTTGAGTTTAAGTACGCGGTTGCTGCACTGATTGCGGTATTACATGATGCCATTATTACAACCGGGGTAGTGGCTTTTTTATGGCGAGATATTGAGCTCCCCTTTATAGCGGCTATTCTGACAATTATGGGTTATTCAATCAACGATACTATCGTAATCTTTGATCGTATCAGGGAGAATCTTAAAAAGTACGGCAAAAAACGTTTTGTTGATGTTGTTAACAAAAGTATTGCCGAAACCCTTCCCCGTTCGATTAATACGGTTTTAACTACAACGATTGTAGTTCTTTGCCTGTTGTTTTTTGGCGGCAAAACCTTAAAAGATTTTAGTTTAGTGCTTTTAGTCGGATTTTCAATCGGGACTTATTCGTCAATCTTTATTGCCAGCCCCCTGATCGCGCTTTGGGAAAAACGTAAATAGCATGGAATATCTGATTCTTGGATTGGTTCAGGGAATAACAGAGTTCCTGCCGGTATCATC
>JABMQY010000020.1 GCA_013202975.1 Candidatus Saganbacteria bacterium | reverse complement strand
TCCTTGGTATAACCATTATCCATAAATTTATCGATTTGAGGAACAACATTAAAAGCAATTTGTTTAAAAATAGCCTTGGCCTCGACTTTTGCATTTGGATCTTTTAGCAAAGCAGCTGTCTGCACTTTCAATTCCTCAACCGCCTCTTTCCCCCAGCCAGAGACAGATTGATAAGTTGAAATAACCAAACGCTCAATCCCCACTTCGTCATAAATTGGTTTAAGGGGCAAAACCATCTGAGCGGTTGAGCAATTCGGATTTGCAATTATTCCCTTATGCCTTTTTATCGCCTGAGGATTCACCTCTGGAACAATTAAGGGGACTTCTGGATCCATTCTAAAATGAGAAGTGTTATCAATTACAATACACTTTCTTTTAGCAGCTTCTGGAGCAAATACTTTTGAAATAGAAGCTCCGGCAGAAAACAGACCGATCTCCATTCCGTCAAATGATTCGGGCTTCGCCTCTTCTACTGTATATTCTTTCCCTGCAAAAGTTACTTTTGATCCAGCAGTTCGATGGGAAGCCAGTGGAAGAAATTTATTTATAGGAAATTTTCGCTCCTCCAAAACCCTCATCATCTCTTTTCCCACCATCCCGGTAGCACCTAAGACACAAACATTGTACTTTTTCATAACATCCTACTCCCTTTCTTTTTATTAAATGATAGTTTTGAATCCAATAATACTATGCAGACCTTTATAGGTCGGACTGAATCCGGTTCTGATCAATCCATATCCGAATTCAAGGTACGCCGAATTTCTTCTTGACATCCTGCCCTCAAGACCTAAATATGCCTGCCCGTCAATAGCACCTGTCTTCTTACCGCTAGTATAAGCAACAAGGTTAATTCCCAGCCCAAGATAGGGTTTTATTCCTGGTTTAAACATAGGTGCCATACGATAAATTCCATCGATAAAAAGAAGCGCATGTTTTCTGTCAACCTGATCACTATCTTTTCCAGTTGCGTATGCAACACCAAGCTTTATCGATGATGAAACCATTCCCATCGGATTGTGCAGTCTGACTGCACCAACTATTCCAGGGATAGAAGCAAGATATCCTGCTCCTAATTCCAGTTCCATAAAAGAACGGGGGACTTTTGGGCGGGGCATTATTCTTGCTTTTCGAACCGGTATAACAACCTTTTGCAGACGACGTTTCAAAACGGCTTTCTGTTTCTTGTTCCTAATGATTCTCCTCTTTGTAATTCTTCTTTTTTGAACCCTTGGCGGAACAGCAAAAGCAGCTGCGCAAGATAAAAGCAACATAAGGGCTAAAAGACCAGTAAATATTTTTTTCATACAGCACCTCCAAAAGAATTTAATGAAATTATAACACAAAAAAAGAGCAGACCAAACACTTTTCCTTTGCTATAATAGAGTATGCAGCAGCAAATCAAAGATTTACTCAACGAAAGCATAGAAGTCAAAAAAAAAGTTCTTGAAACTCTGGTTCCAAAGATCGAAGAAGCCAGCAAATTAATTTTTAAGGCCTTTAAGGATGGGAACAAGGTTTTGATCTTTGGTAATGGCGGATCGGCTGCTGATTCACAACATATCGCTGCAGAATTCATCAATCGGTTTAAAATTAATCGAAATCCGTTACCTGCAATGGCCTTATCAACTGACACATCTATCATAACTTCTTGCGGAAATGATTTTGGTTTTGAATTAATTTTTACTAGACAGGTACAAGCCCTAGCAAAAAAAGGCGATATTCTAATTGGCATCTCAACTTCGGGAAATTCCCTAAACGTATTAAATGCAATTGAAACCGGAAAAAAGATCGGCACAAAATCAATTGGACTTTTGGGCTGCGGTGGTGGTAGAATTGCTCCGGTTGTTGATTTAAATTTAACCGTACCGTCAGACGATACGCCAAGAGTTCAGGAGGCCCATATCACTATCGCTCATATCATTTGTGAGCTGGTTGAGGGGGAAATTTTTAATGGCAAATAAAGCGGTATTTCTGGACAAAGACGGAACCATTAATGAAGATAAGGGTTATATTGACCATCCGATGAAAATTGATCTGCTTCCCAACTCTGCAAAAGCAATCAGCCTTTTAAACCAAGCAACCATGAGGGTACTGGTTGTGAGCAATCAAGCAGGGGTGGCAAGGGGATATTTTGGTGAAGACATGCTGCAGGCAATCGACAAAACAATTCAAAAAAAACTTTTGGCCAGCCATGCTTATTATGACGGGATTTACTACTGTCCTCATCACCCCGAATTTGGACACTACCCTTATAAAAAGGACTGTGAATGCAGAAAACCAAATCCGGGCATGCTGCTTAAGGCAGCCGATGAGTACGGTTTAGATTTAAAAGATTGTTATATGATCGGGGATAAAGATTCTGATCTTGAAGCCGGTCGCCGCGCTGGGTGCAAAACAGTCCTGGTTCTTACCGGATATGGTGAAGAGACACAAAAGAATCTAAACGGCCACCGCCCTGATTTTATTGCACAAGATTTATTAGAAGCTGTTAATTGGATTTTGACGCTGGAGCCAAATTCAACCTCATGGAACACCTAAAAACTATCATCCCCCAGTTTGAGGGAAAAAAGATTCTGATTATCGGCGATCTGATGCTGGATGAGCATATCTGGAGTACTGTTTCCAGAATCTCACCTGAGGCCCCGGTTCCAATTGCAAAAGTAAAAAATATCACTCACGTTCCTGGCGGTTGCGGCAATGTTGCTGCAAACATAAAAAAATTAACCGGAACTCCCCTACTCTTAGGCTTAATTGGAAAGGATAGCTCGGGGCTGAAATTAACAAAAGCCCTGAAAAGCCAAAAGATTTCAACCTCTTACCTTATCAAACTAAAGGACCGGCCAACTATTTTAAAATCAAGAATTATTGCTGCAAGCCAGCACGTTATACGAGTTGATCGCGAAGAACAAGGGCTTATCTCCTCTTCTCTTGAAAAGGATATTCTAAATAAAATAAAGAACACGATCAAAGAGGCCGATGCCATAATTCTTTCTGACTACAAAAAAGGAATATTATCAGAAAAGGTTTGCAAAGAAATAATTAATTTAGCAAGAAAACACAAAAAACCGCTGGCAGTTGATCCAAAAGGATCAGATTATTCAAAATACAAAAGAGCAATGGTAATAACCCCAAACCTGCTTGAAGCTGAGGCTGCATCAGGGATAAAAATTAGTAACGAGGAGTCCCTAAACAAAGCCGGAAAAAAGCTGCTCAATCAAACTCAAGCCGATCACATTATTATCACCCAAGGAAAAGAAGGACTTTCTGTTTTTAGTAAATCGGGAGAAACATCGCATATTCCCGCCATACAGCGAGAGGTTTTTGACATAACCGGAGCAGGAGACACTGTTATTGCAACTCTATCTTTATCACTAGCCTCTGGCGCAAGTATTAAAGAAGCTGCCTTGCTTGGAAATTATGCCGCTTCAGTTGCAGTATCAAAGATTGGAACTCAGGCTGTCGAAAAAGATGAACTTGAAGAAGCATTAGAAGAAAATGACCCAACAGGTAAAAAGATCAAATCACGCAGCGAATTGACCAAAATAGTTAAAAGACTAAAAAGCCAAGGGGCAGAAATTGTTTTCACCAATGGATGTTTTGATATTTTACACCTTGGTCATGCCCGCTATCTAAGAG
>JABMQY010000019.1 GCA_013202975.1 Candidatus Saganbacteria bacterium | reverse complement strand
TTGAGCTATAAGGGCTAACGCAGAATATGCTAAAATCATTAAAGGGGGAAATAATATGAAAAAAATATTTTTTGTTTTGGGATTAGTTTTTTGCCTGACCATTTTTGCAAATATTGCTCAAGCGCAGGAAGTTGAGATTACTGACTTTGTCTTTTGCAGCAGTTTAGAGGGGTATACCCCTGTTGCAACTGCTGAGGTGTTTTCAAAATCAGTTGGACGGGTATATTTTTGGACACATATTAAGGCCAAGAATGTTCCTGCAATAATTGAGCATGTCTGGTTTTTTAAGGATAAAGAGATGGCCAGGATTCCTCTTGTTGTAAAATATCCCAATTATCGCTGCTATAGTTATAAAACAATAATAGAAAAGTGGGTTGGCGATTGGAGAGTAGATGTGGTTGATGCCTCGGGTCGGGTTTTAAAATCCGCTCCCTTTGTAATAGAATAAGTGCTCCGGACTTTATTTCTATTTTGTCTTTTTCTTTGTTTTGTTTCTAATGCTAATGCTGTGTCTCCTGACCGGCTTGAAGCCGCGGCAGAAAAAGCCCTAAAAGGTAAGGTTGGCACCATTATTGTTGCCGATGTAAAAAACGGCAAGATCCTGCTCTGTTATGATCCACAAAAAATTGCAGCAAAAAAAATTCAAGCCGGATCAACCCTAAAAATTATCACCGCATTTGCTGCATTAACAAAAGGAATAAGTAATGCAGAGAGAAAAATAAATTGTAAAGGGGCAGGGTGCTGGTATGAATTGGGTCACGGGCCGCTCAATATAATAGAGGCATTATCCTTTTCTTGTAACAATCACTTTAAAGAATTGGGGAGAGAATTGGGGGCAAAGAAACTGCTCGGATATTATAAAGCTTTTGGCCTGTTGGATTTAGATAAACAATATTATTTTAGTAATAAAGAGGCTGCCGGAATGGCTATTGGAGAAAATAAAGATCTGTTGGTTTCTCCCCTTGATATGCTGTCTGTTGTTTTGACCTTTGCCAGCCGCGGAAAAACCCAAACCCCCAAATTTAGGAATCATGGAGCTGTTTTTGACCTTATTAGGGAAGGAATGCATGAAGCAACTATTCTGGGGACGGCCCGGGCGCTTCGAGATTTAAAAGTTAGGGTTGCAGGAAAAACCGGTACGGTTGCTTCATCAGACGGTCTTGCTGCTACCAACGGATGGTTTGTTGGGTATGCACCGCTTGATAATCCCTTGATTGCTCTGGTTGTTTTTGTGCAAAAAGGACAGGGCTATTCTCATGCTGTGCCGGCTGCCAAAAAAATATTAAAGGCATATTTTTCTGATGAGTAATAAAAAACTCATATATTTTATCTTTGTCCTTCTCTTTATATTTGTTTTCTGGTCAGGTTCAAATAGCGAGCCTTCCAAAATGGTTAGGGTAGGCGTGTCCCATGAAAAAGGGGGAAGGATGAGTGTCATAAAAAGAATGTCAGTTGAAGAGTATTTAAAATCAGTCCTTCCTGCAGAAATGTCTCCAGGTTTTCCAATGGAGGCATTAAAGGCGCAGGCAGTTGCCGCCAGAAGCTATACCTATAAAAATATGGGGCGTCATTCTGATTCCGGTTTTGACTTTTGTGATACTACCCATTGCCAGGTTTATTTGGGTGAGAAAAAAAGATCTAAATCAACCTCTCTTGCAGTAGAACAAACCCGGGGCAGGGTACTAACCTGGCAGGGAGAGGTGGTAGAGGCGATCTATCAATCGACCTGCGGAGGGAGCAGTGCAAATAACGAGGATATATTTGGCGGTAAGCCTATGCCATATTTAAGGAGTGTCAAAGACAATGACTTTTGCCGGGCTTCGCCATATTATAAGAAATGGACGGTCTCTTTTAGCAAAGAAGATCTTATAAAGGCTCTTTCTGCCGATCCAAAGAGTGATCCGGGACGAGAACTGTATAATATTATTGTATTAGAAACTGATTTGACCGGGAGGCCCACAAAGATTAAGATTATGGGTGAAAAGATGAAATATTTGAGCGGCTATCACTTTTGGCTAATTGTAGGAAGAACCCTTTCCTGGTCTATTTTTAAAAGTACTAATTACAAGGTTAAAAAGGTTGGATCTAATTTTGTTTTTAGCGGATTTGGAAATGGACATGGCGTTGGAATGTGTCAATATGGAGCATTGGGAATGGCAAAGAGGGGTTATAGTTATAAGCAGATATTGAGCAAATATTTTCTTGGGGCAAAGGTTGTACGAAGAGAATGAGATCATTTCTTAAAATTGTTATCTTTTTTATTGTACTAAATTCATCTTCTGTTTGTGCGGATATCCTCTCTCAGGCAAAAGAACAAAACCATGCCAAATTAAAAAAAGAGATCATCGGCCTGTCAAAGAGGGTTCTAACCCAATATCTAATAAAGCAAAGAGAAATCAAAGCGCCAAAGAATTTATCCCCATTTTTGCTAAAGAATCAAGCCGGGCTCTTTGTGACTTTGTATGTGGGAGATGAAAAACGGGGCTGCTGGGGCAATCTTTATCCGCAACGCAAAAATATTGCAGAGGAAATCATTAAAAATACAATTAAGGCGGCAAGTCAGGACCAACGCTATGAAAATATTCATGTATCAGATCTGCCGTTTGTTACTTATTCTGTTTCTATTGTGGGAAAGATCGAACCGATCAATGATTCAGGCGAACTTAACCCCAGGATTTATGGCCTGCTGGTAAAAAAAGGAAAAAAAGCGGGGGTGCTTCTTCCCGGAGAAGCCAAAACTAATAGATGGCAGGTTTTGGAGTGCAAGCGCCTGGCCGGGATTAACTTTAGAGAAGAGGTGGAGATGTATCGTTTTCGGACAATCTTGTTTGAACTTTAGTGTTCGTTATGTTAAGCTGAAATCAATCTTTTTTGGGGGTAGCAATGCTTAAAAATAACAAATTGTTCTATATTGCCGGGCTGATCTTTCTTGGCTGGCTGGTTATCCTGGTTTCTTCCGTTTTTTTATTAGAAACTCCTCAGGGTTCCATTTCCGGCCGGGTTGTTGTCAGGCACGAAAAAACACCACTAGCAGGAGTAACAATTATTGCTTCCGGACCAACAAAAAAGAGGGTGGTTTCTGGAGCGGACGGCACCTACAAATTAAGCGGATTGGCTGCTGGTAAATATAATATAAAAATCAGCTCTCGTGGCTATGGTTCCGATTGGCTCTCAAATATTTTAGTTGTGGAAGGGGCCGATTCTCCCCGGGTTGATGCCGGCTTATATCTTAGAGATGCTTATTTTAATTTATATTCTTATAATAATGTATATTCTTCAAAAGAAAAGGTCGTTGTTAGTTTAAGCGGCCAGTCTATTGATAATGTGCAGTTTTCTCTCTATGAGGTTGATCCTCTGCCGGGTAATTTATCAAGTATCAATAAAAATCCGATTAAAAAATGGAAAAAGATTCTACGAAGCGGTGAGCAGGGTTGGTTTTCAAAGGATATTCATGTTTCACATAATAAGCGTGGTGTCTACAAACTGGTCTCCGAAGCTGAAACCTTTTTTGGTAAAAAAATAAAGGATGAGTTCAACTTTTCTATTTCTGATCTTGGGATTGTCACAAAACAATCCCCAGGGCAATTATTAGTCTATGCGGTTGATTTTATAACAAATCAGCCGGTACCGTCCGCGCCGGTAAAGGTATATAAAAAAGGAAATCTATTGGCCCAAGGCAAAACAGACAAGGATGGGCTTTTCTTATTAAAAATTAGCGATGGGGTGGATGAAGACTATTTAATCTTTTGTACTACCGGCTTATCATCAGCCTTTCATAACACCCGTCTTCACCTAAGGAAAGAAGAAGATAAGGCCTACATTTATACCGACCGGCCGATTTACCGTCCTGATCAAGAGGTCTTTTTTAAGGGGATTATTAGAGCTGAACTCGATTCCGGCTTTAGGGTTTACCGTGACCGGCCGGTTTCTGTCGAAATTAAGGATGCCAGTGATGCCCTAATTTATAAGAAAGATTTGCTTGCAAATAACTACGGATCTTTTAATGATAAGCTGGCTCTTGGCGAAGAGCCTCCTTTGGGGACTTATTCAATTATTGCTACTGTAAACAACAAGAAACATTTTGGTAAATTTATGGTCGAGGAATATCGAAAGCCGGAATACAAGGTTGAAGTCAAAACCTCAAAACAGAATTTTATTAATGGAGAAACTATCAATGTCTCTGCCCGGGCAAACTACTATTTTGGCAGTCCGGTTGCCAATGCAGAAGTAAAGTATACGGTTTATTCTTCAAACTATTATCCTGACGGCGATTATTATTGGGGCGGCGGATATGGCCGCTATATTACTCAGGGGAAAGTTCAAACCGATCAAAAGGGTGAGGCTAATTTTCAAATAAAGACCGAAAAAGAAGCGAATGATAAAAAATATCATATTGAAGTATCGGTAACAGATCCCAGCCGCAAACCCGTTATAGCCGATGCTTCTGTAATTGTTTCTCGGGGCGAATTTCATGTTAACCTTCGGCCCGATAAATATGTCTATTCACCTGGAGATCAGGTAACCTTAAAATTATCCAGTATGGATTATAAGAACCAGCCTCTCCCGGCTGAGATTGAAATCATTTTAGAAAAAGAGGAAGGCTGGGAAGATTCGCAATACAAATATTCAAAACTGCTTTCTAAAAAAATAAAAACCAATAATGCCGGCCAGGCATCTCTCTCTTTTTCTGTAACGGGCGAGGGATATTACATGATCAAGGCACATGCCAAGGATCGCTTTGGGAATACAATTGATAATAAGCGTTTTTTGTGGGTTTGCAGCGGGGATTATTATGGAGCAAGTTCAAGGTACAAGGCTATTGAGATAGTTTCTGACAAAAAAGACTATAAGAAGGGAGATACTGCTGTCCTGCTTATTAATTCTCCTACCCGGGATGCTTATGCTTTGATTACAGTAGAGGGGCCCAAGGTTTATCAGCATGAAGTCGTTCAGATTAAAGGGTATTCAAAAAGATATTCTCTAAAGATTAAGGACCAATACCTGCCTAATGTTTATCTTAAAGTTGCAATCATTTCTGGTAAAAATGTCTTTTTTGGAGAAAAGAATATAGCGGTTTCGGCAAAGGAAAACTTTCTCAACGTTTCAATTGATACTGAAAAAGAAAAATATTACCCAGGCGATACGGTTACTTATAGAATAAAAACCACAGACTCGAAGGGGAGGGGAGTTCCGGCAGAAATTTCTCTTGGGGTTGTTGATGCCTCGATTTATGCAATTCAGGAAGAGTTGGTACCAAAGATTACCAGTTTTTTCTATGGCAACCGCAAAAACAGGGTAGCTACTAGATATTCTTTTCCAGATGAATACTCTGGTGGAAAAAGTAAGTTAGAAAGTCAGGGGGTCCGTAAAAACTTTAAAGATACGGCTGCCTGGTTCCCGAGTGTTTTGACTGATCTTGACGGGAATGCATCTTTACAGACAAAGCTTCCTGATAACCTGACTGCCTGGCGCGCTACCGCCCGGGCACATACCCTAGATACTAAGGTCGGATCAAAAACGCAAAAAATTATAACCAGAAAGGACTTAATTGTTCGTTTAGAGGTCCCTCGCTTCTTTGGTCAAAAGGATAGGCTTACAGTCTCGGCGGTGGTGCATAATTATACAGAAAAAAATCAACCGGTTTCTGTGAGTATCGAAGCTACTGGGGGGATAGATATTGTAGGTCTTGCGGACTCAAGCAAAACAATTCAGATCTCAAAAGATGGTTCAGCGCGGCTTGACTGGCTGGTACATGTCAAGGATCCGGGCGAAGCCCAAATAACTGTTTCTGCCAGGGGGGAAGGTCCCAAAGCCTATGATGCAATGGAGTTAACTCTGCCGATTATGCCGCATGGGATCAAACGACATCTTTTTCAAAATGGGAGCGTTAAGGATTTAGAAAACGCAACTTCCGTTATGAAATTGCCGGAGAACGCTATTCGAAAAACGATCGACATGAAGGTTAGAATATCCCCCTCTGCTGTTTCTGTTATTCTGGGGGCATTGGACTATCTGCTTGGTTATCCTTATGGATGTGTTGAGCAGACCATGAGTAAGCTATTGCCCGATGTCGTTGTTTCTCAGGCACTAAAAGAGCTTCGGATTAGTAATCCCAAAGTAGAAAAAGAAGTTCCAAAGATGGTAAAGCGTGGGTTGCAGCGGCTTTATAACTATCAGCATAGCGATGGTGGTTGGGGCTGGTGGGAAAACGATCCTACTGATCCATATATGACTGCCTACGCTTTTTATGGTTTGCAGCAAACGAAAAAGGCCGGTTTTTCGGTCCGACCAGAGGTTTTGAAAAATGGAGCTCTGGCCCTAAAAAATCTGCTTATATCCAAAGAGAATAATATAGGCAAGGAGAATATTAGTTTTGACGAAATTTCATACATGCTCTATTCTCTTTCGTTTTATAATAAAGAGACCAACCAAAAACTGGCAGACGCAGCTTATCTCGCCAGGCAGACTATAAACCCATATTCAAAAGCATTGTTGGCAATAGCCTTACATAATATTGGTTTGCAAAAAAAGGCCGCTGTTTTAATTAGCGAATTGTCAGGTTCGGCAATAAAAACTAAGACCGGTTACTATTGGAAGGCCAAGACAAGACCATATTCCTGGATGGATAATGAGATTGAAACGACGGCATATGTTCTAAAGGCTTTTATCCTAATTCGGCCAAAAGATCCGGTGGTTGATCAAGCCTATCAATATTTGCTTAGCAAAAAGAGAGGAAATCGCTGGACCTCTACCAAGGATACTGCGGCTGCTGTTTATGCCTTGGCTGATTATACCAGACTTGTAACACTAAATGATGTTCCGGATTATACGGCTAAAGTTTATTTGAATAATCAGCCGGTTGGTCAATTTGCTGTGGTTATGAGCAATTTGTTTGAAAAAGAAAGAGAACTTTCTATTGATCCTAACAGTTTGGTTGTTGGTGATAATGAGATAAGGATAGAAAAAGAGGGGAGCGGGAAGCTTTTTTACTCTGTTAGTTTGAAATATTTTGGCCAGGAGAATAATATCAAAGCCGAAAATAAGGGGCTTTCCGTCAGACGGGAATATTTTCGGGTCAAGCCGGAATCAGACCACCGTGGCAACCTTTCATTTAAGGAAATTCCTTTAAGGGGCTCCTTAAATCCTGGGGATCAGATAAAGGTTAAATTAACTGTTAAAGCAGATTCTCCCCTGGAATATATTCTTGTAGAAGACCCTCTTCCTAGTGGATGTGAAATTATTTCTGAAAAAAAACAGGATTACTGGTACCATTCTTATTCCCATCGGGATAATCGGGATGAAAAGGTGGCATTTTTCATAAATTCCTTATATTCAAAGGAAATGGAAATTAGCTATAATTTGCGCGCAGAAATACCCGGCACTTTTAGTGTTATGCCCGCACTGGCTTATGGCATGTATTCTCCTGAGGTTTTTGGCAACAGTTATGAGAATACAATAAGGATAAAAGAGTGAAAAAAACAGTAATTTTTATTGTGATTAGCCTGCTTGTGTTTTCTGTCCTGATTTATTATTTAGAGAGCCAAAATCCTCTAAGTGATGAGTTAGGCGCATATACCAGCAGTCTTTCTAATAGAAGCAGCGAGCAGTTGGTTAACATAAATATAGCTGCCGGGGCCTTAAATGATTTTATTGTTGAACCAGGCGGGCTTTTTTCTTTCAATCAGGTTGCGGGGCCATATACCGTGGCAGCGGGCTTTCGGGATGCGCCGCAAATAAAAAACGGCCGATATGAAAATAATATTGGAGGGGGGATTTGTCAGGTATCTTCAACACTATATAACGCAATCCTGCTTTCAAAACTTGAGGTTGTAGAGAGGGTTCCTCATCAATTTGTAATAAATTCTGTGCCGCTGGGCCTAGATGCTACGGTGGCATTATCTTCTACTCATTCTGCGGATTTAAAGTTTAAGAATAACCGGGCTTATCCAGTAAAAATATCGGTTAAAACTGCCGGAGAGCGTCTTACTGCAATGATTTTGGGGAAGAGAAGGGATTCAATGAAGGTTGAAATTGTTGTAGAAAGAATGGGGCGGGCAAATGCAATCGTTTATAGGGTGACATCGATCGATGGGAAGAGGCAGTCAAAAGAATTGATTTCAAAGGATAGTTATAAGGAGGGATAATTTGTGTTAATATTTGTTGTTCCGGTTGTGTCTCTGGTGGCATTGGTTTCGGGAATGATTTTCTTTTTTAGAATTAAGCGGGAGAGTGGGATTTCTGGTGCGGAAAAATCTTCTTCAATCTATTTTAATCGAGCACTCTTGCTGGCCCTTATTTTAGGCATTATCCTGTCTGTACTTTATGCCTTTATCAAGCCTGCGGCAATAAGTCTCTATAGTATTGCTGCCTTCTTTACCGGCTTGTTCTTATGTGGAGTATTGACTCAGATAAATATAACCGGAACTGTTTTGATCCAAAAAGAGGGGGACGGACTTTTCAAGAAAGCCTGGAATATCTCTGTTGTTAATTCTGTTTTTGCTGCAGCAACTGCATTGCTTTTTTGCTGCACTATTATTATCCTTCTTGGGTCAGAGGCCAATGCTTCTTTGCTTGCTTTTCTTCTTGGGATTGGGATCTTTTCTTCTGTTTTGAATTTTAGCGACGGGATTGATGCGACCCCGGCAAATATTTTTCTGCTCTATACGGCTGTGCTGGCAACCGCCTTGATGTTTGGTTCACCTGTTGGAAAACTCCTGATACTTCTTTTGGCTTCTATCTCTATAATTGTTTCTGGTATTTTTGTGCTCTTTTTTAAAATAAAAGAAGATGCCTTTTATTCTTCCTTAATCAAAAGTCTTCTGGCTGTATCTGTTATTGCTTTTATTTTATTCTTTGTAGTTTCGAATTATTTGCTTGGGGTAGAGGCTCGCCTTTTGTTGCCGGTTGTGGTCGGTTTGATTACCTCTCTGCTGCTTGTATTTTTAGTCTATTCAACTAAGTTTAGCAAAAAGAGCGATGATTTGATTTCTTGTTTCGGTGAGGGGGGGATCTTTGCCTGTCTGATAATTGTTGTGGTAGGGGGTGCAATCCTTTTGTCCAACCGGCTTTATGGGTCATATGGTATTGCACTTTTTGCTTTGGGTATCTTTACTCCATTATTTTTGCTTTTGCCTCTAAATTATTTAAAACCCCTTTTAAAGAAAAAGCAGGGATTGGAAGGTACCGCTATGATTGCTTATGTATTATATGTTTCGGCAGCTATCGCAATTGCACGAGCCCTATTGCAGAGTTATTTGCGTGTTACTTACCTTGGCTATTTGGGAGTAACTGTAACAAATGCCTACTCTTTTGTCGGTCTGATTTTGGGAGCGCTATTCCCATTTTTGTTTTTGGCTGCTCTTGCCTATAGCATAAAAAAAGAGAGGCTTTCCTTGCTGGTTGGCACAGTTGCGTTGCTGGCGCCAATTTTTATCGGATTTTTAATACATATCGAACCATTGGCCAGCTATTTGATCGGGTTTTTGGTTGTAGCATTTATATTAGCGGTTTTTACTCTAACTATAAAAGCGGCAAATGTTTTTCAGGAAGAAGATTCTCCTGCTTCAATGTTAGCAATTAAATTTTCATTAGCCCTTCCGGGGTTGCTTATTACTTCAATCCTGCTGTCAATTATTTCTGCCCCTTGGCTGATTGCTGTTATTAATGCAACCCGTCCGGTCAGGGTTATTGTTTTTGTAATTACTGTTGTGGTAATAGTAATCGGTTTTCTGGCCTCCTCAAAAAAAGAGAAGCAGGTTTAATGATAGAGCTTCGCCACGACATTAATATAAGCCAAAAGCTCCAGATGACCCTGGCTCCCCGCTTATTGGAAATGCTCAAAATGCTCAATTTACCGTTTTGCGAACTGCTGGATAAAATAAACAAAGAGGCAGAAGAGAACCCGGTGATGGAGATAGAAAGGCCGGAAATGCTGCTAGAGTACATGAAGTACTTAAGCTCCGACAGAAAAACAAAAAAAGAGGTTGATTATACAGAGTATGACGGATTAAAAAATGTTTCTGCTAAATCGGTCGATCTCAGGGCTCATTTGCTGGAGCAATTAAAACTTACTGATCTTGCCGGGCGGGAAGAATCTATTGCACAGCAGTTAATCGATCAGATTGACCAAAGGGGTTATTTGGAAAAGGATTTTAAGGCTGATGGTAAAAAGGATGAGGTTGAGAAGGTTTTGGCAGTCATTCAGGCCTTTGAGCCTGACGGGGTGGGGGCTCGTGACCTTAAAGAGTCTTTATTGATCCAAATCAGGGAATATTCTTTTGATGATCCGGAGATTGAAGGGCTGCTTACAAAGGTTGTAACCGATCATTTGGATGCTCTGGGGCGGGGCGAGCACAAAGAGATTGCTCTGACCGAAGGGGTTCTGGAAGAGGACATCCTGGAGATTGCCAATTTTATTAAAGATAATTTAACCCCTTACCCTGCGACCGGATTTTCCCAAAAAGAAAGATTAGTTGTTCCGTCCTTTGCTATTGAAATACAAAATGATGATATAAAAGTAACCAATCTGGAAGAGCGCTACGGACCCAAAATAAGGGTCTCTCCTGATTACCAGAAGATGCTGCGTGATCCCAGGACAGATGCAAAAACAGTGAAATTTTTGAAAGAACGTCTCGATAAAACTATGGACATAATCGAGAATCTTGCAAAACGCCAGGAAACCGGGAGTAAGATTATGGAAATGATTACGCAAAGACAGGATGCTTTTCTAAAGAAAGGGCAGAACTATTTTCGGCCCCTGCTCCAAACGGAGATTGCCCGGGAATTGGGACTGCACCCCTCTACCATATCAAGAGCCATAGCAGAAAAATATGTACAAACTCCCAGGGGATTGTATTCCCTCAAATATTTGTGTCCGCGCAAGCTTTCGGGCTTTTCCGCTTTTGAAATAAAAAGTCGTATAAGGGATTTAATCTCAGCTGAGGATTCTAAAAAGCCCTTTTCAGATACGGCCCTTTTAGATAAACTTATGGGTGAAGGAGTCAGAATAAGCCGCCGCACCGTCTCTGCTTTCAGATCCGAATTAGGAATTAAGTCTTCACGGGAGAGGAAGGGATAATGGGAGAAGCAAGAGCAAGAATATTAATTGTTGATGATGAAGCGCATCTTAGGGATTCTTTGCGCTTTTTGCTCTCGCCAACCTACCAGCTTTATTTTGCAGCTAATGGTACCGAGGCCCTTAAGCTGGTATCAAAGGTGTCCCCTGATCTGGTCCTTCTGGATATGCGTCTGCCCGACATCTCCGGTCTGGACGTTTTAAAACACATAAAAGAGACCGACCGGTCTATCGAAGTTGTGATGGTTACTGCGGTAAATACGGTAAGCCGTGCAGTTGAGGCGATAAAATTAGGCGCTTATGATTATCTTACGAAGCCGTTTGATATTGAAGGTATCCAGACACTTATTTCAAAAGTATTAGAGAAAAGATCGCTGCAGAGAGAAAACCTTTATTTAAAAGAAGAGATTGAAAAGAAGAGCCAGTTTGAAAAGATTGTCGGATCTTCAAAACTGATGAAGGAAGTTTTTTCGGTCATATCTGAGGTTGCCAAAGAGGATGTCACAGTTTTGATCAGCGGAGAATCCGGGACAGGAAAAGAGCTGGTGGCCCGTGCTATTCATAATTTAAGCCCCCGCCGCGAAAGGTTGTTTGTTCCGGTTAATTGTGCCGCCATACCGGAAAACCTGATTGAATCCGAACTCTTTGGCCATGAACGGGGTTCGTTTACCGGGGCAATGGAGCGCCGGATCGGAAAATTTGAGATAGCCGATTCCGGGACCCTCTTTTTGGACGAGGTGGGCTGTCTTCCTCTTAAACTGCAGGGAAAGCTGCTGCGTGTTTTGCAGGAGAGGGAGATAGAGCGTTTGGGTGGAAACAAATTGATCTCTGTTGATGTGCGTATTATTGCAGCGTCAAATCGTGATCTGGCAAAAGAAATTAATAAAGGTAATTTTCGTCAGGATCTCTTTTATCGTCTAAATGTTGTTCCGGTTGCTCTTCCCCCGCTTAGAGACAGAAAAGAAGATATCCCTCTTTTGATAAATCATTTTGTTGACTGTTTTAACCGTGAGTTTGGCAAGAGTGTGCGGTCTGTCAAGCCTGATGCAATGCGTTTCCTGATGGAATATGACTGGCCGGGCAACGTGCGGGAACTGCAAAATCTAATGGAGCGTCTGGTTGTCTTAAATCGGGGAACTAATATTACATTGGATAAGCTGCCCAAAGAGGTCCTGAAGGATGACATTAGTGAAGAAGAGATTGTTGAACTTGATTTTAAAGAAGCCACCCGCCGTTTTGAAGCAGCTTTCATTAAAAAGGCTTTAGACAAAGCCGGAGGCCGCAAGTCCAGGGCGGCTCAAATGATGGGAGTCCATCGCAACACCCTTATAATGAAAGAGAGAAAACTTCGCAATATGCAATAGTCTGTTATCTGGCCAGCTCCTTTAAGATATGATATAATTTCAAGATAATAATTTTTTCCAAAAGGAGTTTAAATAAAACAATGAAATATGATGTATTGGATGTCGGGTTAAGGGCCAAAGGTAAAAAAAGAATAGAATGGGCAAACGAAGATATGCCGGTTCTAAAACAGGTCAGGGAAAAATTTGGGAAGAATAAACCACTAAAGGGCTTGCGCATGTCGGCCTGTCTGCATGTAACCGCCGAAACAGCAAACCTGGTCCGTGCACTAAAGGCCGGAGGGGCAGAGGTTGTCTTGTGTGCTTCAAATCCATTATCTACCCAGGATGACGTTGCTGCCGCTTTGGTTAAAGAATACGGTATTTCTGTTTTTGCTATCAAGGGAGAAGATAATAAAACATATTATAAGCATATGCATGCCGCACTTGCCCATGCCCCTCATATTACAATGGATGATGGTGCGGATTTGGTTTCAACTATCCATAAAGAATACACTCAGTTGATTCCGCAAATAATCGGGAGTATGGAAGAGACGACTACCGGAGTTATTCGTTTAAAGGCAATGGAGAAAGATGGCGCGCTCAAACTTCCGGTTGTTGCGGTAAATGATGCAGCAACTAAAAATCTTTTTGACAATCGTTATGGAACCGGACAGTCAACTATTGACGGGATTATTCGTGCAACCGATGTTCTTATAGCTGGCAAAAATATTGTTACTGTCGGCTATGGCTGGTGCGGCAAAGGATTTGCAATGCGGGCTAAGGGGATGGGGGCTAATGTTATTGTAATTGAAGTTGATCCGGTTAAGGCGATTGAGGCTGTTATGGACGGGTTCCGTGTTATGCCGATTGCTGAGGCTGCAAAAATCGGAGATGTATTTTGCACTTTAACCGGCGATATCCATGTTATCCGGGCCGAGCATTTTAAAAAGATGAAGGACGGGGCAATTGTCTGCAATTCCGGGCATTTCAATGTTGAGCTGGATATTCCAGGCCTTAAGAAAATCTCAAAGAGTGTCAGACGAGAGGTGCGAAATTTTGTTGATGAGTATACGCTGCCAAACGGCAACCGGATACGTCTTTTAGCGGATGGCCGCCTGATCAATCTTGCTGCTGCCGAAGGACACCCGGCTTGTGTTATGGATATGAGCTTTGCCACTCAGGCACTGGCTTCTGAATATTGCATCGAGAATAAAGGGAAATTAAAGAATAAGGTTTACTATGTCCCCCAGGAGATAGAAAATCATGTTGCGACATTTAAGCTGAAATCAATGGGAATAAAAATTGATAAGCTTACCCCTGAGCAGAAGAAATATCTTTCTTCCTGGCAGGAGGGGACCTAATATGTCAACAGATCTTCCGGATGAATTAAATGAGCGTATGACCGAACTTTTAAGCCGGGTCCGCATTGATGAATACAAACCATGGCGCTATATGTTTTTTGTCTTTCTGGCCGGGATAGCACGAGGGATCGGTTTTGCTCTGGGAATGACCATAATCCTGGCCATTTTGGTGTTTGTCATGAGTAAAATTCTAGCGACCCTGGTTAATTTTCCGCTGGTCGGCTCGTACTTTCAGGAATTATCGGATTTAATACAGGTATATTTAAAATCCGGGGTAAGAATAAGATAAACCTGTGTTTACATTTTTTACCCTGTTTATTTTTGCTTTAGATCAAATCCTTAAGTCTCTGGTCAATCACTCCATGTTTGTCAATCAGTCAATTCCTCTTATTAAAGGAGTCTTGCATATTACCTATGTTCAGAATACCGGGGCGGCCTTTGGTCTCTTTGCCGGCTGGCGCAGTATTTTGCTTTTGATCGGGCTGATTGTGGTGGTTTTTATCATCTATATTAATTCTAAATTATCCAATAAAGAGCATTTCCATTTTCCTCTCTGTTTAATTTTAGGCGGAAGTTTAGGAAATCTATTTGACCGGCTGTTTCGCCATCATGTAATTGACTTTATTGATTTTCGAATCTGGCCGGTTTTTAATCTGGCGGATATTATGATTAACGTTGGATTTTTCTTTATTGTTTTTAGGATGTTTTTTGACGGCAAAAAAAAGAAACCGGGAAGGCACCAAAATCATGCATGCAGAACTACTAAGCATAGGTAATTTTACCCTGTATTCTTATGGGCTGATGGTAGCACTGGCCTTTGTTGCCGGTATTGTTACCGCTTTGTTGGTTGGGAAAAGGGATGGTCTTTCAGCCGAAATTGTTTTAGACGCGGTATTGTGGGTGATGATATCGGCGATTCTTGGAGCCCGCGTTTTTTATCTGATTGAGTATTCTGCTGAATTTGCCAGCCCGCTTGAAGCATTTATGATTTGGAGAGGCGGATTAGTATTTTACGGCGGCCTGATTTTTTCCGTTATCGCGCTAGTGCTATTTGGCATAAAAAACAAACTTTCAATTTTTAGGATACTGGATATTGCAGCACCTTCAGCGGCGATAGGCTACGCAATCGGCCGGATCGGATGTTTTTTAAACGGCTGCTGCTATGGGGTTGCAAGTGAACTCCCCTGGGCAGTAAAGTTCCCCAATTTAATTCAGCCCCGGCACCCCACCCAGCTTTATGCCTCCTTTGCGGGGGTGTTGATTTTTATTGTTTTACTCTTTTTATTTAAATATCGGAGGTTTGAGGGGCAAATATTTTGTTTCGGGCTTATGCTTTATTCAATCTATCGATTTTTAAATGAATTTCTGCGGATTAACCCGCGCTATATTTTAGGTTTAAGCGAAGCACAGATAATTTCGATTGGCCTCTTTATTTTTGGTATAATTTTATATGGAGTTCTCAATAATCGAGCAGGAAAAGGGTCTGCGTCTTGACCAGTTTTTAGTATCAAAAGCAGACCTCACCCGTTCACGCATAAAAAATTTAATAGAATCGGGAAACATTCTGGTTAATAATAAGCTTTCTAAACCAGGCTATAAAATTAGACCCGAGGATAATATATCTGTCAGTATCCCCGAACCTCAAAAGATGACCTTAAAACCGGAAGAAATTCCTCTTTGTATCCTTTATGAGGACCGGGACATTGTTGTTATTAATAAAGCGCGGGGGTTAACTGTTCATCCCGGGGCAGGCCGGCATTCTGGTACTTTAGTAAATGCCCTGCTTCATCACTGCAAAGATTTGTCGGGCATTGGAGGGGTCGAGCGGCCGGGGATTGTGCATCGATTAGATAAAGATACTTCCGGGGTTTTGGTTGTTGCTAAGAACGACAAGGCGCATCAGAATTTGTCGAAACAGTTTAAGAATAGAGAAGTAGAAAAGACCTATTTAGCTTTGGTCGAAGGGAAGGTCAAGAAAGATGTCGGAACAATTTGCGAGCGGATTGGAAGGCATACAGTTAATCGGAAGAAGATGGCGGTGGTCACGGTAGAGGGGAAGATGAGTCGGGAAGCGGTGACGCATTATAAGGTTTTAAAAAGGCTTGAAAGACGTACTTTGTTGGAATTAAAGATTGAAACCGGACGGACCCATCAGATACGGGTGCATTTGAAGTATATTGGCTATCCGGTGGTAGGGGATCCCCTTTATGGCAAAGGGAAGGCCCAGTTATTGCATGCTTATAAGATAAAATTTACGCATCCGGTTACCGGCAAAGAAATGGAGTTTGAGGCAGCTCTTCCTAAAGATATGCTAAAATTGATATAAGATGCTATTAGCTATTGATATCGGTAATTCGACGACAGTTTTTGGCTTGTTTGATGGGAAAAAGCTGAAGAAGAGGTGGGGAGAAGAGACGAGTAACCTGTCCCTCGACAAGCTCGGGACGGTTCCTGCCTCTATTCATGTCATTGTCTCCTCAGTCGTTCCCAAAGCCAATAAAATAATTAAGAAAAAATTCCCTCAGGCTCACTTTGTCACAGCTTCTAATATAAAAGGCATCAAAATAAAAGCAAAAAAATCAGAAGTTGGGGCCGATAGGGTAGTTAATGCTCTTGCTGCATACAAAATGTATGGTGGTCCAGCTATTGTGGTTGATTTTGGGACCGCAACGACTTTTGATGTTATTTCGAGCAAGGGAGAATATCTTGGTGGTGCGATTGCTCCAGGATTAGCTCTGCAAGCTGATATTCTTCATAAAGCAACCGCAAAGCTTCCTCGTTTAAAGATAAAAGATACTAAGAAGTTAATAGGGAAAACGACTAAAGAAGCGATTTTGTCCGGATTAGTTTATGGTTATGTATCTTTAGTTGAAGGTATGGTTGAAAGAATGATAGAGACATGCCATGGCATGTCTATACGGAATACCACTGTAATTGCAACCGGAGGTTTTGCCAAGATGATTGCAAAGCATTCTGATATAATAGATATTGTTGATCAGGATATTACTCTGAACGGATTGAAATTAGCATGGAGGATAATTAATGGCTGAAGAAATAAATGATTTAATAAAATCTCGATTGCAGAAACTGGAGGAATTCAAAGCTGCCGGGGTTAATCCGTATCCCTATAGCTACAAGGCAACAACAAATTCAAAAGAAATCAAAGAAAAATATGAAAAACTAGAGGGGCATGATGAGAGTCCGGAAGAGGTCTCAGTTGCAGGACGTTTGATGACAAAAAGAGGGCACGGAAAAACCTGCTTTGCTCATCTTCAGGATAGCTTCGGCAGAGTTCAAGTCTATGCAAAAAAAGATAATTTAGGCGATAATTTTCCGCTTTTCCAAAAACTGGATACCGGCGATTTTGTTGGAGTAAAAGGTAAAGTCTTTAGAACCAAAACAGGAGAGCTTACTGTTCGAGTCGTTGGTTGGGAGCTGCTTTCCAAATCCCTTCATCCGCTTCCTGAAAAATGGCATGGGCTTCAAGATAAAGAACTGCGTTACCGCCATCGTTATGTTGATTTGATGGTCAATCAGGAAGTGAAGGATCTATTTATAAAACGCAGTAAAATAGTTTCGCTAATCAGAAAGTTTTTAGAAAATAAAGGCTTTATGGAAGTAGAGACCCCTCTTTTGCATGTTCTTCAGGGTGGGGCGGCTGCAACTCCTTTTAAAACTTTTCATGATGCATTAGATATGCCATTGTTTTTGCGTATTGCGCCTGAGCTATATTTAAAACGATTATTAGTTGGAGGGTTTGATAAAGTTTTTGAAATGGGAAGAGTTTTTCGCAACGAAGGGATGTCTTATAAACATAATCCGGAATATACAATTCTGGAAGTCTACCAGGCTTACGTGGATTACAACGATATTATGGAGATGACAGAAGAGCTGGTAACTTCTGTAATATTAGAAACGCTTGGGACTCTCGAAGTTGAGTTCAAAGGGAAAAAGCTGAATTTTAAACGACCATGGAAGAGGATTAGTTTGATTGATGCCTTAAAAGAACATGGAAATATTGATATTTCCGGTAAAAATGAAGAGGAAATCAGGGCAATTGCCAAGAAGAAGGGGATAGAGGGGGCAGACGCATTAGGTTTTGGGAAGTTAATTAATGTTCTATACGATAAATTTGTTGAAGCTGATTTTATTCAACCGACCTTTGTAATTGATCATCCACTAGAGACAACACCACTTGCAAAGAAAAAGAGGGATGATGATAAGAAGGTTGAACGTTTTGAATTGATTGTAGCCGGGATGGAAGTTGCCAATGCCTTTTCCGAATTAAATGATCCGATTGATCAGAGAGAGCGTCTGGAAAAACAGTCTCAATTAAAAGATGCCGGTGATAAAGAGGCAGAATCATTAGATCGAGACTATCTTTTAGCTCTAGAATATGGAATGCCGCCGGCCGGCGGTCTTGGAATTGGAATTGACCGCTTGGTTATGCTTGCAACCGGAGCAGAATCGATTAGGGACGTACTTTTATTTCCTCACATGCGGCCGATGGAAAAATAATCCGCGGCCTATTTTAATGCCGGGGCTTCTGTTTTGTCTTCAATTGCCTTTGCAGAAACCTGGGTAAGGTAATTTAAGACCTTTCCCTTCCAAATTAGATTTTTCTGAGAAGAACCTGCTTCATCAAACATTTTTGTGGCTAGAGCTATTGCTTCATTTTCTAATGGGCTGATTTTTGATCCCTCTTTGCTATTTAGATCGGTTGGATCAGCTTTTTCTGAGTCAAGATCTTTCACTTTTGTATATTTAAATAGTTCTATTCCATATAAATTGCCTTTATGTGTTCTTACTTTTTTGCTGGTTCCTTTTGTAGTATCTTTGGTTGTTTGTGTTTCTAATGCCTCTTTTTTATCAGGAAAAGGAGATATTTCATAAAAGGTCGGAAATCTTACTAATTTTGATCCAAAGGTGTGAAGTGTTCCCTTGGTTGCAATGCGAACCCAGTGCTTTGTGTAAGTTGGAATATTATTATCAACAGAATAGCTGGTTCTTGTCAGCGGACCAGTCTTTTTTGATTTTTTTATAATTGGTTTAGGTTCAATTAGTTTTGGTTTGCTGAATTTTCCGGTTTTTGAGTCGATCTCAAAACGAAGACATTGTTGTCTTGCTTTTAATCTTTTTGCTTGTCTTTTATTTATTCTCCCCTTTGGCCAAGCTTTTGCATTTGGCTTAGGCATACAAATCATCCCAATCTGAGTCTTTATTCCATTTTCTGTTCCCATTTTTAAATCCCCCTTGTATCCGCTAAATCGCCAAAAAATACATCAAAACGCCAAATAAAACATTATACTTCTTTTTGCGTTTTAGCGGTCATATATATATATCGACCCCTTTTGGAGAAAATTTCACTTCAATTAGAAATTTCTTTAAGTTATAATGGAATATAATGAAAGTCATAGATGCGCTAAAAGAAGATAAACAAACTTTATCCTTCGAATTTTTTCCGCCAAAGACTGAGAAACAGGAAAAACGTCTCTTTGAGGTTATTTCCCAGCTTAAGGGGTTTAATCCCGACTTTGTTTCTGTTACCTGCGGAGCATTAGGAACAACCCGCGACAAGACTGTCTTTTGGACTAAAGAAATTAAGGAAAGATTTCAGTTGGAGCCGATAACTCATCTGACCTGTGTTGCAGAAACAAAAGAGAGCCTTAAAAAGCATATAGATGAGCTTGCAAAAATAGGGGTAAAAAATATTCTGGCATTAAGGGGAGATCCTCCGGAGGGGCATGATAAATTTATTCCTCCGTTAAATGGTTTTCGTTACGCCAAACAGCTGGTCGAGTTTATTAAAAGTATTAATCCCGAAATATGTGTTGGTGTGGCAGGATATCCAGAAGGTCATCGAGAATCACCTAGTGTTGAAAAAGACATTCAGTTCCTAAAAGAAAAGGTTGATGCCGGTGCGGAGTATATAATTTCACAATTGTTTTTTGAGGCAGACCTGTTTTTTGCCTTTGTTGAAAGGTGCAGGAAGGCCGGTATTTCTGTTCCAATTCTTCCTGGAATCATGATAATTACAAGTTTAAAACAAATAAATAAGATGACCGAGATTTGTGGGGCTGGTATTCCCAACGCACTCATGAAAAATCTGGAATGGCATAAGGATGATCCGGAGGCAATTAAAAAGATTGGGATAGAAGAAGCTGTCAATCTTTGTTCGAAGTTGCAGCAGGCAGATATTCCGGGATTACACTTCTTTGTAATGAATCAAGCGGAGCCTATTTCTAACGTCCTCCAACAACTATCTCTGGGATCCTAATTGTAGGCTGCGCGTCTCCAACCGGCGCATGATCGTATTTTCCGCAAACTCCGGTTTGATATCCAAGATCGGTCCCGACCATATCGATTATTTGAAGCACTTTTGGTCCGTTTCCTGTTATGATTGCGCCCCGGACAGGATGTTTTACTTTGCCGTCTTCTATTATATAGCCTTCTGTCACATCAAATACAAAGTCTCCGTTAGTTACATTTACCTCTCCGCCGCCCATGTGTTTCACCAGGAGCCCGTTTTTAATTGATGCGACAATTTCATCCGGATCTGTTTTTCCGGGGGCAATAATGGTATTGGTCATGCGTGGAATTGGCTTGTTATGATATGATTCCCGCCTGCCGTTACCGGACTGTTTAATTCCTAACAGCTTTGCGTTGTACTTGTCGCTCATAAAACCTTTTAGAATACCGTTTTCGATAAGAGTTGTTTTTTGTCCCGGAGTCCCTTCATCATCAAAGTTGTAGGTGCCGTACTTTCCGGGTATGGTTCCATCATCTATTACAGTCACAAGATCAGAGGCAACTTTTTTACCTATGTTATTTCCATAGATTGAAGTTCCTTTATAGATAAAATCTGCTTCTAAAGCATGTCCGCAGGCTTCGTGAACCATTGTTCCTCCGGCAGTTGAGTGCAATACTACCATCATTCGTCCGGCCGGAGCGTGTGGGGCGTCAAGCATTAGAAGTGCTCTCTCTGTGGCCTGGCGGGCTTTTTCTTCCGGATTATATTCTTCTATTAATTCAAATCCACAAGTGCCGCCGGGGGCTTCGTATCCGGTTTGCAAAGTATGGTCTTTTGCCGCAATGACATTTAGAAAATATCTGGTTCTGATGCGATTGTCTTCGACATAAATCCCATCAGAATTGGCAATGGATATAGCCTGATTTGAATCAATATAGCGAACCGTTACCTGCTTTATTTTATCGCCATACGAGCGGGCTGTATTATTTAGTGTTTTGACCAGGGCTACTTTTTCTTCAATAGGAACTTCATGCGGCCGGCGTTTAACCAAAATCCCTTTTTGAGGTACTTGTGCTATTAGGTCAAAACTCTTTTTATTGGCCGATCCGGAGAAAGCAGAAGCCGCCTGTTTTGCGGTTTTCTTTAATTCGGAAAGTGTTACTTTTGATGTGCTGGAATAGGAGATTACTTTATCTTTTATTACCCGGACCCCGGCTCCGTGTGAATTTCCGGTAGTGATTCTCTCTATTTTATTGTCTTCGCAGGCAACAATTGTTCCGTTTGAGTCTTCTATGAAAATATCTGCAAAATCACCGCCGGTTGATAATGCGATATGCAGAATTTCTTCAAGATTTGATTTTGATAGCATAAATAAATTATATAGGGTCAGGGGGCAAGTAGCAAGGGTTAACTATTTAGCATCACTCCAACTATCCCCAACCCCGATATCAACCTTAGCTTTAACGTCCATAGGAATCGCATTTTCCATCTCGTGTTGGACTATTTTCTTAACCTTTTCTATTTCACTTTTTTCTACTTCAAGTACTAATTCATCATGTACTTGAAGGATCATTTGACATTTGACATTTGTCATTTGACATTGCCGCTCAATGTTTACCATAGCTACTTTAATTAAATCAGCGGCAGTTCCCTGGACTGGGGTGTTTATTGCCATTCTCTCGGCAAAGGATTTAAGTGATTGGTTTGGGCTGTTAATGTCCGGCAAAGGACGTTTTCTTCCAAGCATGGTTTCAACATAACCCTTTTCTTTTGCCTCTTTGATGGTTTTTTCGATTAAGCTCTTAACCCCTTTATAGCGGTTAAAATACTTATCAATAAAGTCCTGGGCCTCTTTTCTGCCTATTTTTAGGCTTTTTGATAACCCGTAAGCAGTTTGTCCATAAACAATTCCAAAATTAATTGCCTTGGCAGATGAGCGTTGTTCGTCGGTAACCTTGTCTTCGGCAATATCAAAAATATCTGCTGCTGTTGCCCGATGAATATCTTTGCCCGCTTTAAAATCCTCAATTAGCTGTTTGTCCTTGCTCAAATGGGCAAGGATTCGAAGCTCAACCTGAGAATAGTCTGCAACCAATATTTTGTACCCTTGTCTTTGCGGGACAAAGGCCGATCTGACTTTTTTCCCAAGCTTTCCGCGAATAGGAATATTCTGCATGTTTGGATTTGAGCTTGAAAGCCGGCCGGTTGCCGTAATGGTTTGATTGAAGTTTGCATGAATCCTGCCAGTATCTTTTCTGACCAGGTTTGGCAGGACATCAACATAAGTAGACTTTATTTTTGAATACTGGCGGTATTCTAAAAGTTTTTGTGCGATTTCGAATTTGGCTGCCAGCTCTTCTAAAACAGAGGCGTCAGTTGATGCTCCGGTCTTGGTCTTTTTGATAACCGGAAGCATTAGTTTAACAAATAGAATTTCTCTTAGCTGTTTGGGGGAATTTAAATTGAATTCTTCGCCAGAAATGGCAAAGATATTTCGCTCAAGATCTTTAATCTCAGATGTAAGCTCTTTTGATATCTTACCCAGAATTTTAGAATCAACATAAACGCCGTTTTTCTCGAGTTCAACCAATACCGAAATCAAGGGCATTTCAACATCATAAAAAAGTTTGTCCAGCTTTTCTTTTTTAAGGAGCTCTTTAAAAAGATCTGCCAAACCAATGGTCACATCTGCGTCAGAACAGGCGTATTGGGTTGCGAGATCTATTGGAACATCAGAAAAGCTTTCGTATTCTCCCCCTTTACCTATTAATTCATTCATTTTGATCATTTCGTGGCGGCCAAGATATCTTGCTGCGCACTTTTTAAGGCTTAATCCGTCAGAGTTGGGATCAAGTAAGTATGCTGCAACCATTGTATCGAAATAGGGGGGAGCTACGTTTATGCCGTATTTGAGTAAGACCTTGATGTCGTATTTAATGTTGTGGCCGGATTTGAGTTTTTTCGATTCAAGAATGGGGCCGAAAGCCGAAAGCCGTGAGCTGTTAGCCGTGAGCGGAACGTAAAAAGCTTCGCCGTGTTTTATTGCGAACGAAATACCAACCAAATTTGCATCAAGAGCACTTAAAGAATCAGTTTCAGTGTCAAAAGCAAAAGATTCTGCTGCTTTTAGTTTTATTATCAGGTCATTAAGTTTTTCTTTGGTGTCAACGCAGTGAAAATTAAAGTTGGAAATAATTTCTCGCTTTTCTTCAAGTGTTTGTTTGGAATGTTTTTCCCCTGAGTATTTTTTTACCAGTGAATTGAACTCGAATTTCTCAAAAATCGCAATTACTTTTTTCCAATCGGTCTCATATTTTTGTTCTTTTTTAATCGTCACCTCAATTGGAACGTCGCATACAATAGTTCCCAGCCTATAGCTTAAGACAGCCATATCTTTTTCTGTTTCAATCAGATTTCTAATTCTTTCCTTCTTGATTTTGCTGATGTTTTTCAGGAGATTGTCAAAAGATTCGAATTCCTGTAAAAGGGAGACTGCTGTTTTTTCGCCAATGCCTTTGACTCCCGGAATATTATCGGACGAATCTCCTTTTAGTGCTTTTAGGTCGACCATCTGGGTAGCCTTTAAATTATATTTTTCAATGATTGCTTTTTCGTCATAAACCATAAGATCTGACATTCCTTTGCGGGGGGTTACTAGTTTTATGTTTTTATTAACAAGTTGCAACAAATCTTTGTCGCCGGAAAATAGTTCAACTTTATAGCCCTCTTTTTCTGCCTCTTTGGCCAGGGTTCCGATAACATCGTCAGCTTCGAAACCTGGCATTTCAAAAATGGGGATACTAAAGGCTTTTGCAACTTCTTTAATATAGGGCATTTGTTCATGCAGGGTAGGGGGAGCTTTATCTCGAGTTGCTTTATATTCCTTGTATTCTTTGTGTCGAAAGGTCGGTTCTTTTAAATCAAAAGAGATTGCAATGTAATCCGGTTTTTCATCCAGAATTTTCAAAAGCATAGAGGTAAAGCCGTAGATAGCGTTGCTCGTAATTCCGGTAGATGTTTTCATTGTATCCGGAAGAGCATAAAAGGCCCGGTAGGCTAGTGAGTTTCCGTCAATGAGAATAGCTTTCATGATAGTATATTATACATTAGGATATAGGATATAGGCTATAGGAAATAGAGTGAAATTTTTGAGATTTGATGTCGAAGAAAATATAGAAAAAGGGAGGAACTAAAAAATGAAAATACCAGCTTTAGGAATAATTAGTAAACGAGTAAGTCCATGGGTAAGGTTGAAATATGTAGAGGGAAAGAGAGTGGCACTAGACTTTGTGGAGAAACATCCAAGAGTCCCGTTTTTGGCTTTTAATGCTGCGGAAAAGGTAGTTACAGAACTGACCCATTTTGAGATAGTGGCAATTCATAGCTTAATCGAGAGTTCAATGAAAACAGAAGCTGCTTTGAAAAATGTGCCTTGCAAAACTACAATGGATGATTTTGCGGTTCAGGTTGAGCAACTTGGCGGAAGGATTGAAGTAGGGGACATTATGATTTCTCAAGAGATGGTTAAAACGACTAAGGAGCTCATTTCGACAGGAAAGACATATTCTCTTATGAGAGATAACATCATGATTGGACGTCTCTTGCTTCGCCCGGAAGAATTAATTATTTGCTTATCCCATGCCTTAAAAAATAAAGATGATTTGGTGGCCTTGATTCGTTATGTTTCTAAGGATGTTTTTGGCCGCTGGCCATCTGGGGTGGGCTTTGACGCAAAGAGAAATCTTTGTCTCGATTATGGAGTGTGGGTCGGGTAAGGCTTAATTTAAGACTTTTCACCCAGCTGGTAACGTATAAACCGGCGGATGACGATGTTTTCTCCGATCTTTGCAGCAATTTCACCCAGTAGGTGGTTAATATTCTTTTTTGGCTCTTTGATAAAAGGCTGTTCTAACAAACAAACCTCTTGATAAAATTTATTCAAACGCCCCTCAACGATCTTTTCAATTGCCTTCTCTGGTTTTCCCTCATCTTTTGTCTGTTGGGTTAAGATGTTTTTTTCGTGTTGGATTATCCCGTCAGGAACATCTTCTTTTTTTATGTATTGAGGGCTTTGCGCTGCAATCTGCATGGCAAGGTCTTTAACAAATGACTGAAATTCAATATTTTTAGCAACAAAATCTGTTTCACAATTGATTTCAACCAAGACGCCGATTTTTCCGCCGGTGTGAACATAAGAATCAATAACTCCCTGTGCAGCTGTGCGTCCGGCTCTTTTTGCAACGGAGGCCAGTCCCTTCTTTCTTAAGAACTCAACTGCTTTTTCCATGTTGCCGTTGTTTTCTTTGAGCGCCTTTTTACAATCCATCATTCCGCAGCCGGTTTTATCACGAAGTTCTTTTACT
>JABMQY010000018.1 GCA_013202975.1 Candidatus Saganbacteria bacterium | reverse complement strand
TCCCAAACCAGGCGCTCTACCAAGCTAAGCTACACCCCGATTCCTTCTTAAAAATAACACAGTTATAAGGTAAAAACAAGGTAAGCTGCCCAATTAGCTCTGGCTTGGCTCTGCATTTGCGCTTATAGAATAATAAAGGTATCCCATTGCAACAATAAAAAGAAGAAAACGCTGAAAGACAAAATTTATTGATAATGAGTCCAGCAGCATGCCTATTACCAGAGCCGGAGTAATAGCAACAGAAGCCAGACGCAGCAACACACCATAATCAAGCTTTATCTTTAAAACACTTGCAAACAACATTCCAATAAGTCCATGGATTAAAACCTGTATGATCCTTAAAAGAAAAGTAAAAAGGATCATAAAAATGACAGTTAAAGGATAAACAACAAAAGGGACCCATTTAAATCCTATAGCCGCCCATTCCGCGGCAATTTTCTTATCAAAAGACAATTCCTCATCAATATCTGATAAGTCAAATGACCGGGTTTCATACTCGCTCTTTGCCACCAGCAGAGTATCTTTTGTAAGCAGGATCGGAACATCTTTGTACTTCTCAACGTTTTTTAAATCGTCTGAAGTATCAATCACCATCATAGTTTGACCGTCAGAATCTTTTATAATATAAGGGACCGGCTGGTCAATACTAACCTCTCCCTTTTTAATTGTTACCGCCGGCATTTGAGAAACTAACTGTTTAACATAAGGCTTGGCCTCCAAATTAATAAATCCCTCAAAAACAATACAAAATTTAATAAAAACAGGAACGGACAGCAATAATATCAGCAGAAACAGATAAGAAAATCCGATCCCCTTCCACTTTTTTACGACATCCTGATAGAGCGGCTTTGAATAAAACGAATTAAAGACTGTCTGGAAAATTTTCATATGATTACCTCCAATTTATTCTCTATTATACATAATCTGACGAAATAGTAACACCGATTGGTTAAGCAATAAATCTGAACAGAAAATAAAACAGCAGCAACATCAAAAAGACCCACAACAAATGGAAATTTAAACTCCTAAACTGAAGATCTCTAATTATATTTCCCAGCATAACAATTAGTCTGCCAATAGAAACATATATCCGGTCTACAGAAAAAATCCAAGGCACAGCCGAACCCAACCACCCCATCCGCATACCCACGCCGTAGATAACAAGACCTAACCCGATCACAATCAAAGTATGCAGCAAAGACTCAAGGGACCATATCTTATGTACGGACAGAACAGTGTTCGCTCCGTACTGTCCCAAAACAGGATAGATAAACACTACCAACACCCGACGCCACATAACCCCCATCCCCAAACAGGCAGAAGCTAAAAGAAACATCGGAAAAAGCATAATAACAGGAGCTTCTTTGACATTCCACTTGCCCGCAGACAAATCACCCAAAAAGATTTGTTTAAACATTTTAAAAAATAGTGCGAAGGTCCCGGCAGCGGTAAGAATCATGGCAATTTTTATCATGGGCTCGCGACCTGTCACTACTGCCGCAGAAATAATTGATTTGCTGACAAATCCGTTAAAAGGAGGAATACCCGAAATTGATAATGCTCCAATAATAAAAAATGCTGCAGTAACCGGCATCCTGGTCATAAGCCCCCCCAGGTGCTTCAGCTGTCTCTCGCCGGTAACATAAATTACTGCACCTGCGCAAAGAAAAAGCAGCATTTTAAAAACCGCATGATTGATAGCATGAAATATTCCTCCCCCCAAACCCAATCCTCCTCCTATTCCTATTCCTAACAAGATATATCCCATCTGACTTATACTGGAATAGGCCAGCAGCCTTTTTATATTTGTCTGGCGCAAAGCCAATATTACACCAAAAAGCATCGAACCGACCCCAATCCAAACCAGAACTGGAAAGAAAATCTTCAAGGTAAACATGAATCTCAATATTCCATAGACCCCAATATTGATAACCAATCCTGATAAAAGCGCAGAAATCGGTGATGGTGCAGCCGGGTGCGCGTCCGGAAGCCAGGTATGAAAAGGGATCGCCCCGCACTTAATTAAACAACCGAGCAAAAAGGCAATTGAAATTAGAGGTAATTTACCAATTGCCCCAACTGATAACAATTTTGATATCTCAATAAAATCAAAAGAGCCGGTTTGACTATAGAGAATCAAAACAGAAAAGAGAATTAAAACCCCGCCGATTAAATTCATAATCAAATACTTAAAACCGGCCGCCAGGGTATCTTCCATCCACGGCTGAATAATTAGAAAATAAGAAGATAAGGTGACTAATTCAAGAAAAACAAAAAAACCTAAAAAATCTTTTGAGAAAAACACCCCGATTATTCCCAATGCCAATATAAAGAACGGGATAAAATAATGAATATGGTGAGTCCTGATATATTTAACAGAATAGATTAGTATCAGGGGTAACAATAAAAGCGCCAATGACCCCATTATAAAACTGAGGGAATCAACCGGAAAAAATTGAAATTGTGAAATCATGGCAATAACACCTTTACCGCCGGTTCAAGTATCGGAAATATAATTCCCGGAAAAATACCGATTACAACACAAAAAACCACACAGAGATAAACAGCAAAATGCTCAAACGGCCCTACCGGACGGGGAACAAAATCATGAACTTCCCTGCTCTCTTCCGGATTAAAAAATATTCTTAGCACTTTAAAATAATAAGCCGCGCTGATGACAATGCCAAGTAAAAGTATAATTCCCGGAATATAATACATTTGCTTTAGGGTCGCCAATATTACCAGCAGCTTACTGGCAAAGCCGTTAAAAAAGGGAATCCCAACTATTGCCAGAGATAAAAGGAAAAACGAGATTGCCACCCCCGGCATTCTTTTATATACCCCCCTTAACCTTTCAATTTTCCAAAATCCGGTCTGGGAGATAATGATACCGGCACAAAAGAAAAGCCCGGTTTTCATAATTGCATGATTTAACAGATGAAAAAGAGCCCCTTTTAATCCAAGTGTCGTTCCAATCCCGATCCCAACCAAAATAAAACCAATCTGGTTAATACTTGAATAAGCCAGAAGCTTTTTCAACTCATCCTGGACCAAAGCCATTAATGCTCCAAAAAGCAGGGTAATTAATCCTACATAAAGCAGGATGGTAGAAAACGGTCCTACCCCGACAAAAAAGAGATAAAAAACCCGGAGCATCGCAAAAATTCCGGCCTTAAGAATTAATCCGGACAAAAGTCCGCTGACCGGCGTCGGCGCCTGCGAATGGGCTTCGGGAATCCAGGAGTGCAGTGGAGCCATCCCGCATTTAATACCAAAAGCTACCAGCATAATAGAGAATATTATGAAAAGACTGTATGGAGAAGACTGATAAATCATCGGTATTTTTTGGGCAATCCCATCCATATTTAAGGTCCCGGTTAAGCCATAGAGCATAGCAATCGCCAAAAGAAAAAAGACCCAGGCCGATTCGGTTATCATCAAATATCTAAAACTGGCCTTTAGTGTGCGCGGCCTTCTTTTGTAAGCTATTAAAACATAAGAAGAAACAGCCAGGATTTCAAAGAATACATACAAATTAAACAGATCACGTGTAAGCGCTATGCCAAACAAGGCGCTTAGGGCAATTAAAAGGAGAGAATAATATCTTCGGGCATAGAGATAAACCCCCAGAGAATAAAGAATTAAAAGCAAACCTATCACAACAATCACAATACAAAAGAAGAAACTAAATCCGTCTAAAACCAGACTAATTCCCAAGGGAGCAGTCCACCCCCCAATGTTGTAAGAAATTACTCGTCCGGCCAAAACGGCAGGCGCACTAATAACCAATACCGACAAAGATGCCAGCATGCTTGCAAAGGCAACCAATTCTGCTCCACGCTCTAACTTAACATACTTAGTTAAGTGAGTTAAAAAGGCCGCCAAAAGCGGAAAAACTATTATTAATATCGGCGCATGCTCTGCCATCTATTTTTCCTTTAAATTACTGGTATCTAATGTTTTATACTCTTCATATATTTTAATTGCCAAGGCCAAAGCTAATGAGGTAATACCCAGTCCGATAACAATTGATGTTAAGACAACTGCCTGGGGAAGCGGATCAACCACCAAACCGGCCCAATCCCCCAAAATTGCAGCACTTGAATTTTTACGAAATCCCAGACTAACAAAAAACAAAATGGCCCCGGAGTTCATAACATACAAAGCCATTGTCATTTTAATTAAATTGCGTTTTGTAAGAATTCCATATGCTCCGATTAAAATGATAATAATCCCGATTGTAAGACCATTAATTTCTATCATTGCGTCTTATGCCTCACTAAGCGGTAAAAGATAACCGCAATCCCGGTCCCGACCATAAACCCAATAATTATATTTAAGAAAAAAATCAAACCGGCACTTGGAACAGAACCGACTGCCCCCTGAGGGAGGAAATCGGTCATGAAATAGTATCCCAAAAATATACCGGAAAAACCAATTAAGATAAAAAGCAGCATCCCTATGTTCTTGATCATCGAGAGGACATTTTCCTTAAACCTTCTTTCGGTTATACGGGTTCCCTCTACCAATCCCAAGAGAACTATTGCTGAGCCGAACATTACCCCGCCCTGAAACCCGCCACCCGGTGACAAATGCCCGTGGGAAATCAGGTAGCATCCGTATAGCAAAATAAACGGAAACAATTTTCTGGTAAAAACTTTAACAACTTTTGATATTTGCCCCATTATCTCCCCTCTTCCTCTTTTTTCCTAAGCAGCATGAATACACCCAGGGCGGTTGCAAAAAAAACAGTTGCCTCGCCAAGTGTATCAAAGGCCCGGTAGTTTAAATAAATCGCTGTTATTATATTTAATGCCCCGGTCTGTGCCAGCGCGTGTTTGACATAATAGTCAGAAACCCGCGCCCCCGGATTTCCATAATCAAAATTAATTGAAGATAAAAGAATTACCCCTAACGCAATTAGTACAAAAACCGGAATGATTTTTTTCACTACTCGTGCCTCCTGGTCTTGCTGATTGCAACAACAAAAAGCACGGTGGAGACCCCCGCACCGATCGCGGCCTCGGCAATTGCAACATCCAGCGCCTGAAGAGTAAAAAAGATAAATACCAATACCAGGCTGAAGGCTGCAAGCATTATCGTTGCGTGAATCAGGTCCTTCATTTCTATTGCAACAACGGCCGCCAGCACCAAAATTATCAAGAAAATCTCATTCATCTGATTTCTTCTCCCACGGTTTAATGCCTGATTCCAGCGCTGCACGCGCAATGGCATGGGATGCCACCGGATTGGTGATAAACATAAATATTGCGATTAAAATAATGCGGAAAGCTAACGCAGAAAACCCGGAATAAAAGATTAATCCCAGAAAGATTGAAAATATACCGGCCGTTCCGGCTTTTCCGGCCGGATGGATGCGGGTATATAGATCCGGAAAACGCAAAATACCAATTACCCCAAAAATCATAAAAATCATGCCGACTATAAAGAAAAAATAAGCAATAAAGTTCATCTATGTAGTTCCTTACCGGTTAAGTATTTTGCAATTGCAATAACCGAAACAAAACCCAAAACAGCATAAACCAGGGCAACATCAAGATAAACATGCCTTCTATATTCTACTGCCATAATGGCCATAATTGCAGTTATTATGACAACCAATAGATTAAGTGCTATCAGCCGATCAAAATAAGTTGGTCCCAAGACCAAACGGATTATACATAAAAAAGAGAGAATCGATAATATATATACCATTACCATTAATATATTCAATGGAATACCTTCTTGAGCCAGGATTCATACCTTTCCTTAATACTCTTAGCAGCTTTTTGTTCATTATCGGTACTAACAGCTAACCAGTGAACATAGAGATTATCATTTTCAACATCAATAGTAACAGTACCCGGGGTTAAGGTAATTGAATTTGCAAGTATCGCCTGAGCAAAATCAGACTTGAGCTGGGTTTTGATTCTTACAAAGCCGGGATTTATTTTCATAGTTATAACCTGGTATACCAGATAAATGCTGGCTATATATATCTCAAAGAGCAAAATGATGACATAAGAGAACAAAAAGCGGACAAGATCAAACATCCCTTTTTTAAAAACCCTTTCCCTGTCAACAAACAAGTCGTAGGTTAACAGGGAAATGACAAAAGAAAATATTACCCCCAGGAGCACAGAAAAGGGATCAAGGCTAAAGGTAAAAAGAAACCAAATAATCAACAGCGCAGAGAAAGTCTCCAGTATGCGAGACAAAATTCCCCGCATTTTATGTTTCATGCTGAGGAATTATATCATAATTATGCTCTCCTTGACCAACTAGTTTATCTGAATTATAATGTATTTGAGGTAATAAAATGGCATCGCATAAATGTCCAATTTGTGAAGCATATAACAATGTCCCTGAAACAATGAAAGAGGGAGACCGTCTGACCTGCAGTAATTGTTCCTCCCAGCTTATTTTAACGATTGAAGATGCAAAAAAGAAACTCCGTTGCGCTTTTTGCTCAAAAGATATGGTGGAATGCACCCCTGATTGTGAAACCCGCATCCTGGAAAGAAAAAAACTCGGATTTTTTGATATCAATTTATAAAAGCAGGGAGGCAGCTATGGATAAAAAAGTAAAAATCTACTCAACCCCCACCTGTCCTTATTGCATAATGGCAAAAAAGTTTTTAGCAGAAAAACAGGTGTCTTACGAAAACATCGATGTCTCAACCGACCAGGCCGCCGCAAAAGAGATGGTAGACAAAAGCGGCCAGATGGCTGTTCCGGTTATCATGATTGACGAAAAGATTATTGTAGGGTTCAACAAAGAAGAAATAATAAAAGAACTTGGGCTTTAACTCAACGGAAAAGTCAGGGTAAAAGTTGATCCATGTCCAAGCCCCTCAGATTCTGCCACCAATTCCCCCCCCAACATCTCTGCTAATTCGCGAAAAATATAAAGTCCCAACCCAAAACCCTTCTTCCCATCTTTCCCTTTAACATCTTCTCCTTTAACATAAGCATCAAATATTTTACTAAGCAGCTCCTTTTTTATGCCATTTCCAAAATCAATTACACTAATTACTATTTTTCCTTCGGCGCAACGACAGCTTAAGATCTTTTTTGACCCATCAGGAGAATGCTTTGCGGCATTATTTAATAATTCAAAAACAATACTTCTTATTTTATCGGGATCGGTTAAAATAAGAGGGATATCATCTTCTATATCAATTTCAAGATTTGGGAAATTAACTGACCTAAGAACATCAGCAATCTTAGTCTCTACAATGTTAATACTCAAATTAAGAGTTCCGTCAACAACCGGCTCCAAAAGATCCCTGCCGGCCTCAACTGCATCGTCAAGCATCCTCAATATTCCAGGAATCCAGCCGATATCCGGCTTCGGGCTGACTAACATCAATTCAAGAAATCCACGCGCGGCAGTAACCCTGCTGCCATAAACATGTTGAGCCAAACCACTCAACTTTGTTGCCTGATCCAGAACCCGAACAACCTCACGCCTTTGCATATCAACTTCCATTACTCGACGGAATGAAGCTAAGCTCTCAGAGGCAAAACTGCCGGCAATTGCAATAATATCTAAAAGATCTTCAGGAGACCTGTCCTTTGGAAGAAGCGACCGGCCGGACAAAAAAGAATCAAGCCTAAAACCACCAACAACCCTCTCTCCATCAGATAAAAAACCAAATGCCATATCCATTGGCTGCTGAGCTCCAAAATTTACTCCATACTGTTTAAGATACCTCCGAACAACCTCCTTATTAGGAGAGAAAAAAGAAGAACCATCTACATTAAAGTAGCCATCTTCATCTAATGCAAGATAATCTCCCGGATCAGTAATATCCGGCACATAAACATAAGCCTGTTTTTGAATTGCTAATGCGATCGGCCCTTCTGGGAGAAGACCCTTAAAATGAGTATCCTGGAATACGGTCATTTCGTTATGACCACCAGCCGTCAATAAACCGGAGGAATCAAGAGCATAGAACAGCGTACGGTCATTGCCAAGAATTCCAGAAAGACACTCAGCCATCTTATTTCTTGCTTCTTTTTCTGAAACAGCTTGGCGAATTTCCCCTCCAGATTTTCTAAGTTGGCTCAAAACAGAGGTTTTGCCTAAAGAATTAGTCTTCGAACCTATCGGCACAATTCGGCTTAACATTATATTATTTGTACTTCTTCCTACTATCTTTCTCATGTATATTTATCGACATATCTAATAAAAAATTTCAGTCTATTTACGAGTTATTATTTTAACACATATTGGGGATGGAATAAATTATTTTCTTCTTACATAAATATCTTTCGTCAGCTCAAGTCAAAAAAATATTCAACACCATTCCGACCAACAATGCAACTACAATCATAACAGCAGTCGCTTTTAGCATATCCTTCCAGCCCAACTCTTTGGCCATAATTGTAAAAGTAGCAATACAGGGAAAAAACATCGACAGCACCACACAGGCAACTATTAATTGTTTAACGGAAAGCCCCAGCGGCCCAAGCATACCAACCGCCACATCCTTTCGCAAAAATCCAATTACAATTGCAGTAACTGCTTGCTTGGGAAGTCCAAATAGACCGGTAACAACCGGCGCGGTAAAGTTTGCAATAAACTCAAAAAGACCCAGGACAATTAAAATATTTACAATGAAAACCCCTGCTAACATTATCGGAACAGCATCCATTAAAAATCCTTTAATTCTCCACTTCAACTTATTGAATAGAACCCCAAATGGCGGCAGACGATACGGAGGGATTTCCAGCAGAAGCTCCGGACTAAAACCCGGTATTAATTTATTCAAAATAAAACCCAGACCGATCCAAGTTAAAAGCAAACTGGCATAAACAATTGCGACCGGTCCCCCGCCATGTTTTCCCAAAACCCCTATAATCATAGCCTGCAGCGCAGCACAGGGAATGCCGATCGAAATTAAAGTTGATGCAATAAAACGTTCGCGCTTACTCTCCAGTAT
>JABMQY010000017.1 GCA_013202975.1 Candidatus Saganbacteria bacterium | reverse complement strand
TCACCCAGAAGGGGATAGAATAAACTCGAAATAAATGTAAAAGCGGGATTATAGGAACAGAGAAACTTCCCGTCCTTTGTCAATAGGATTCTTTGCTCCCCGGTATGTTTTAGTTCCGGGTCAATGTTTTTTGCCGGATAGTCAATTTCTATGGATTTCCAGCCGTTTGAGGCAAAGGCCTTCATCTGCATATATTTTGCCCCGCCGTCATTGCAATAAAGTCCTAATGGCGGAAGAGAAAAGTAGATAGCAACTAAAATAATACCGAGCACAAGAAAAAATAATTTATTGATTTTAAACATAATATCCTCCCGTTAAATAAATTTGTATTAATTATACTATAGTAAGTGAACAAAGCAAACTATTTCTACTCATTAGTAGTAATTTGTTGATTTGCGACTAAGGTGCGGTAAAATTCTATCTCTTCTATCAGCCGTTGGTGGGAGTCAAAGCCGATTAATTGCTTGTCTTTTAACACCAAAATCCTGTCAGAATCTTGTATAGTTGAAAGCCGATGGGCAATTACAATAAGGGTTTTGTTTTTAACTATTTCCGGAAGGGATTTGAAAATTGATTTTTCTACCATACTGTCCAGCGAAGATGTGGGTTCATCCAGAATTAGGATATCCGGATTTTTTATCAGCGCCCGGGCAATCGACAGTCTCTGCCGCTGACCCTCCGATAGATTTACCGCATTTTCTCCCAGCAGGCTGCTGTAGCCGTCCGGAAGACTGACGATATAATCATGGATTCCGGCTGCTTTTGCTGCACTAATTACTGCTTCTTCGTCTGCTTCCAGGTTCCCATATCTAAGATTTTCCATTATGGTTCCGGTTAGCAGTCTGGTAGCCTGTGAAACATAACCGATCCTTTTTCGGAGAGAATCCAGTGCATAGCCTGAAACTGGTTTATCATCAAAGAGGATCTCTCCTTTGAAAGGCTTATAAAAAGCCAGCATCAAGCTTATTAAGGTAGTCTTTCCAACTCCGCTTGGGCCGACTATTGCCACCCTCTCCCCCGGGTTAATTTTGAAAGATAAATTCTCAAGAATAATCTCTACCCCGTTATATGAGAAGGAAACATTTTTTAATTCAATTTTTCCATTAAGATGGCTGACGGCTTCTCCCTGGCCGTGATCTTCCGGCAAAATATCATAAAAAGCAGCAATCCGCTCAAGAGAAGCCAATGCGGACTGAAAACTAAAGTTGGTGTTGGCAAAAAACCTGGCCGGACCAAAAACATATCCCCGATACGACTGGAAAGCCATTAGGGATCCCAGTGTCCACTGGCCGGATATTACCAGCATTCCTCCTGCTGCCATGACAACTAATCTTGAGATCTCTCCTATTGAGTTTAAGGCTATGCCGGAGACCGAGCTGACGGCGTTCTTCTCCAGATTCAGCCGGTTTGATTCCTTATACTCTTTTATCATATGTCCTATTTCTCTTTTCTCTGAGGCAAATGATTTTATCAGCGGGATTGAGGAAAGAGATTGCTGCAGGCGTTTTGAGATCTGAGCCTGACGCTCCATGCTGTGATGAGAAAGTATGCGCACTCTTGTTGAAAAATATTTGATTGCAATCACAAGAACCGGCAGAATTAAAACTGTTGCAGTTGCAATCCGCCATTCAAGGTAAAAAAGCAATCCCACCCCCACAATGAAACGCATGACATTGCTAAGAATATTTATGATAGTCATAGAAAAGAACCAGCGCAGCCCGCCAATATCTGACGATAAGCGTGACATCAGATATCCGGTCTCTTTACTGTCAAAAAAAGATTTTGGAAAATGCATAACCCGGTTGAACAAATCATGCTGGATATCCAGGGTTACAGCCTGCTCAAAACGTGTAAAATAAAATCCCTGGAGGACATTGGTAATCATTCCAATAATCTTAATTGCTCCCATTAATAAAATAACCCAAAATAATAGATCGAGCTTACGTGCCAATAAGACATTATCTATCATAAACCGGTTGATAAGGGGCTGGGGGTAGCTTAATAAGTTTGAAAAAACAATGATTATCACCGAAAGTATTCCCAATTTCCAGTGCTTTAGTACAAAAGGGAATATGATCTTTACTTTGCTCAAGGCATTTTTACGGGTGTCTTCTTTTCCAATTTTATCTACTGGAAGCGTGCGCGAGAATCCTTCTTTAAGATATGAAAACCAGCTTTTCATATTCTTATAATATTCTATTTTTTGCGCGGTGTCTATTGGGAGATGTTATAATATGGTTATAATGATCCAGGAAAATGCGAAAAAAATATTATCCGAACTTCCGGATGGTGTTAAATTAGTTGCTGTCGCTAAGACGAGAACGGCCAAACAGATCTTTGATGCCATAGCAGCCGGGGTAGGAATTATTGGAGAAAACTATGTACAGGAGGCGGAGAGGGCTGTTCAGGGGATAGCGGACAGGGGATGGGGAAATGTTAAATGGCATTTTATCGGACATTTGCAGACCAATAAGGTTAAAAGGGCCGTTCGAATTTTTGACATGATTGAAACGGTTGATTCTTTTAATCTTGCTAAAGAGATTGATAAACAGTGTTCAAAAATCAATAAAGTCATGCAGATTTTGATTGAGATAAATAGTGGCAAAGAAGAACAGAAGGCGGGTGTATATCCTGAAAAAGCAGCAGAATTAATTCAAAAAATTTCAGAACTTAATAATATTAGAATAAAAGGAATAATGACCATGGGGCCGTTTTCTGATGATCCGGAAGTTGTCCGCCCTTATTTTATCGAGACAAAGAAGGTTTTTGATAAAATAAAAACTCTGAATATTCCTGAAGTCGAGATGGAAATTTTATCAATGGGGATGTCCGGGTCGTATAGGGTTGCTATTGAGGAAGGGGCTACGATGATTCGTGTTGGGACTGCGATATTTGGTGAGCGGAATTATGGAAATTAGGGGATTTAGAGAAACATCGTTCTTAGATTGGGATGGGAAGGTTTGTTCCGTGGTTTATCTTCCAAACTGCAACTTTCGTTGTCCTTTTTGCCACAATGCCGGTTTAATTGAAAATCCAAAGCAATTTGAGCTTATTCCAGTTGATAAAATTGAAAATTATTTAAGGAGCCATAAGGACTTTATCGATGGAATTTGTTTAACCGGAGGCGAACCATGTTTGCATAAGAATAATGGGTTGTTTGAGTTTATTAATAGGGTTAAGGGGTTAGGGTTTAGTGTGAAATTGGATACCAACGGGACGGATCCAACACTTTTGCAAGATCTTATTTATAAAAAGTTGATTGACTACATAGCGATGGATTTAAAGGGACCATTAGATCAGCGTTACGACAAACTTTCAGGAATAAAAACCGACCTTGATAAAATCAAAGAAAGCATAAGAATTATTATGGGATCAGGCCTTCCTTATGAATTTCGGACCACGGTTGTGCCAACTTTGCTTTCCGAAAAAGATGTCGAAGATCTGGCAATATATATTAAAGGAGCAGAGAAATTTGTTTTGCAGCAGTTTGTGTCGAAAGAGACCTTGGATAAATCTTTGAAAGAAGTTAAGGCTTATGAAAAAGAAGAGCTGGAAAAAATGGCTGAAATTTGTAAGCAATATGTTCCGAATACCGTTCTAAGGGGAGTTTAATGAAATACATCTACGGTCCAGTCGCATCTTGGCGTCTCGGTCGATCTTTAGGGATCGATCTAATTTCTGGAGACAAGCATTGTTCCTTTGACTGTATCTATTGTCAGCTAGGGAATGGCAATTCTCAAACACTTGAGAGAAAAATATTTATTCCGACTGACCAAATTGTAAAAGAGTTCGAATCATTACCAAAAGATCTTGAGTATGATTATATAACCTTTTCCGGTTGCGGTGAGCCAACTTTGGCGTCCAATATTTTTGATGTTGCAGGAGAAATTAAAAAGCGGTCACAAAAACCGATAGCCCTGTTGACCAATTCAACTTTGTTTTCTGATCCAAAGGTGAGGAAAGATATAGAGGGGATTGATTTAATCATTGCAAAATTGGATGCATCAAATGAAAAAATTTTTCAAAAAGTTAATCAGCCAGTTGGAGGGGTTTGTCTCTCAAAGATTATTGAAGGAATTAAGGCGGCTAGAGCTGATTATCCAAAAAAAGTTGCTCTGCAGATCATGTTTACTGCAAAAAACAAAGAAGATGCGAAAAATATTGCAGAATTGGCAAAAGAAATTAATCCAGAAATAGTTTATCTTGGAACTCCAGTGCGGGAATGCGGGGAAGAGCCGTTATCAAAAGAGGAGCTCGAAAAAATTGAAGTTTTTTTTAATCCCTTGTTGACCAAATCGATTTATTCTGCTACAAATACAAAGGTAAAGATAGAATCTATCAGCAGGGAAGATGTTATCAGGAGGAGACCAAATGCCTAATGTTCCTACTCCGGAGAAAGATAAAAATGACGAAAAAAATAGTGAGAAGACTAATGTCGTAGTTCCCGAAAAAAATGGTTTGTTGGTTCCGGACCGGCTTTTTTTGACAAAAGGGGTGGGGCGCCACCGAGAAAAATTGGTTTCTTTTGAAATGGCTCTGCGGGATGCCGGTATTCAGGCGGTAAACTATGTTCAGGTTTCAAGTATTTTTCCTCCTAATGCAAAGATGATCTCAAAAGAGCAGGGGCTTAAATGTATAAAACATGGTGAAATAACTTTTATTGTCATGTCCCGGAACCAAACCGATGAACCACACCGTTTAATTTCTGCCTCAGTCGGAGTAGCGCTCCCTTCTGATAAAAACAGTTACGGGTATTTGAGTGAACATCACTCTTGCGGACAGACAGATGAAGAGTGCGGCAGTTATGCGGAAGATATGGCGGCTCAAATGCTGGCGACTACCCTGGGAATTGAATATGATGAAAATGTTGATTACGATGAGCGCCAGGAAACCTGGAAGCTGTGTGATCAAATAGTTAGGACGACCAACTGTACCCAGTCTGCCATCGGTCAGCGGGGGATGTGGACTACGGTTCTAGCAGCAGCGGTGCTTTTGTTAGACCATCGCGGGCAGAACTAAAATAGCTCTTGTCCCTTTCTCTTTTGCGCTTTCAATCTTTAGTGTTCCATTGTTTTCTTCAACTATCCTTTTTGCGACAGACAGCCCTAATCCGCACCCTTTTGGTTTTGTTGTAAAGAAGGGATTAAAGATCTTTGGGAGATCTTCTTCTTTTATTCCGCATCCGCTGTCCGAGATAATTATTTCAATCGCATTTTTCATCCCGGCCTTGGTATTTGATTGGATATCCTGGCTTTGGATTGACAATGTTTTTTCTGAAGATATTTCCATTGCCTGAATTGCGTTAAGGGCCATATTCAGGATTACTTCATTTATTTGGGCTTCTTCTCCATTTATTTGGGACTTTGCACGAAGCTCCTTGATAATTCTAATATCTTTATTGCCGCATTCTCCCTCAATTAATAGGAGGACGTCTTCTATTGTGGAATTAACATCAAAGGTTTCTTTTGTAGTTGCTTTTTTTCCGAATGACAGCATGATTTCAATAAGCCGCAATAAGCGGATGATGTTGCGGATAGTCATGTCGGCAAATTTGAGAACAGATTCTTTGTTGTCAATCTGTTTCTTTACCAATTCTGCCCGGCTTAGCATGATTGCCAGGGGATTCCTTAGCTCATGGGCCAGTCCCTGTATTAAATTAGATAATGCCGCTAAGCGGGCGCTCTCTTCGGCTGCTTTTCGGGACTTTTCCAGATCCTGGTGAATTTGTTGATAAGGTTTTATTCTCTCAAGGACCAGAGTTGTCTGTGCGGCAATTATCTTCAAGAGATCAAGATCTTCTCCTTTGTATTTTGACGGCTTTCCATCCAGGAGAATAAAGGCAATTAACTTGTTTTCCTCAAAACAGGGAATGGCTGCCTCGGAACATAAGCTGTCCAGCTGCACTTTTATTTTGTTTTCTGCTGAATTTTTTAATACTATTTCTTTCTTGCCCTCAAGCTCCTGGGAGAGGGGGCTGGTGCGGGCGATGGCCGGGGGGAGCTTGGGATAATTTTGGTTTTTAATAAGGTTAAATCCTTCGTCCGAATTTATTGGGTTTCTGTCAAAACCATCTTTTAAATAGAAAGCAATGTGCGGTGTTGATAATTCTTCGGTCAAGAATTTAAATATTGTTAAGATAAGGTCATTTGAGTCAATGACCGTGGCCATCTGGGTGGAAAAATTTGTTAAAATCTTTTTGTAATTTTGCCTAAATCGTAAAAGGGGAACCATCTAGTGATAGTAGCAAAAAAGCCCGTTTTTTACAATCCGGCTATTTTAGATAAGCATCAAATAGATATTCTAGTTTTTTCAGTGTGGCTTCTATTGAAAAAGGGAGCATTTTGGCAAAGATATCAAGGATGACCAGTGCGTTGGCATTTGCGTCTTCGTTTGATGCGGCCCGGATCCTTTCACAAATTTCGTGGTTTACTTTTGCGACTTCTTTATAAATACTAACCAGTCCGGCCAGATCCCAGTCCGGTTTTTTGTTTTGTTTATTTACAAAATACTGGCCCAATAAGTACATGGAGGTAGCGCGGTAAATTGTCTCACTAATTGAAGCAAAGGGCAGGTGGTAGCGCACCATCGGTTTTAGCTTTTCCATTACAGGGCAATTGCTTGTAACCATGTATATTCCGATCAGGGAGCTTATCCCGTCCTGCATAGCGGTTCGTTTGCTGATAGTGCGTTCTGCCGTTGTAACGGTTACCTGTCCCACATGATGCGATACAGTGTCCTTAAAGTTGTTAATAAGGCTGATTAAACCACAGGCAAGCGGACAATATTTTTGTTTTTTTGAGTCGAAGGGGCAATTTTTGCACTGCTGATATTCCAATTCGCACCAATCCGGCGGATTTGTTTTTTTCTCATCAATTCGATCCAGGGTAGTTCCGTCCAGTTTTACTAAAAATTCCTTTTTTGGTCCGCCATCCGGTTCAAATACATAATGGTAGGTAATTAACGGAGGGATGTCTTTCTTGTTATATTTGTCAGCCATCTTGTTCTCCTTACATTTTTTATATATTTATTATATAATACCCTTGAGTAATTAACAATTGACAATTTGCAGCGAGGAGGACGATTAGATGGCAGAGCAGCCGAAAATTTTAGTGGTAGATGATAATCCTCAGAATGTTGAGATCATGAAGGCCCGGCTTGCAACTGAAAATTATATTGTTTTAGAAGCCAATAATGGAGAAGAGGCCTTGGCAAAAGTGGAAGCAGATCAGCCCGATCTTATTCTATTGGATGTTATGATGCCAAAAATGGATGGTTTTCAGGTTTGTGAAAGACTAAAAGCAAATGATAAGACTAAATTGATCCCAATAATTATTGTGAGTGCCCGGACCGGTTCTGAGGATATCTTAAAAGGATTGCAGCTTGGGGCTGACGAATACCTGCCGAAGCCGTTTGAGCATCTGGAATTGATGGCTCGTGTAAAGAATATGTTAAAGCTTCGTTTAGCTCAAAAGGAACTATCTAGTTTAAATCAGGGGCTTGAGAAAAAAGTGCAGGAACAGGTGGAAATGCTGGAGGCATCTAAACATTTAGAGAGATATTTTTCACCTCTAGTTGTAAAGTCAATAATGGAGAAGGAAAAAAGCGGATCTCCACTGTCAAATACCAGAAAATTGCTTACTATTTTTGTTTCAGATATTGACAATTTTACCGGTATTTCAGAAGTTTCGGAGCCGGAAGATATTATTATACTCTTAAACGAATATTTTTCTGAAATGGCGAAAATTGCATTTAAGCATGACGGTACTTTAGATAAATTTTTGGGAGACGGCATTTTAATCTTTTTTGGTGATCCGATTCCCCAAGATGACCAGGCCAAGCGTGCGTTAGAAATGGGGCTGGAGATGCAGCAAAAGATAGAAGAGCTCCGCAATAACTGGCAGGTTGCCGGTCATGATCTTAAAGTGTCGATGGGAGTTGTAACCGGTTATGTTACGGTTGGTAATATCGGTCCGGCGGACCGGCTAGATTACACCGTAATTGGGAACCAGGTAAATGTTGCTTTTCGTCTCTGTTCTGAGGCTGCGCCCGGTAAAATCCTGATCGGGCATAGAACACAGAGCCAGACAGAAAAGTTTTTTAACCTCGAAAAAGTCGGGGAGATTACAGTAAAGGGGATAAAATCACCAATTACATCTTATAATGTGGTTGACAAAAAATAGTATAGGAGAAATGCGTGTCAAAAAGAATTCTTTCTATTGATGATAATCCGGCAAATCGAAAAATTATTTTTGATCTATTAACAAATCAGGGCTATGAGATAATCGAAGCAGTAGACGGCAGGGAAGGGCTAAAAAAAGCCAAGGATCTGAAGCCGGACCTGATTTTAATGGATATACAGCTGCCGGAAATGGACGGGTTTGAGGTGCTAAAATTAGTCCGGGCCGGCCGCGAGACCAAAAATATTCCGGTAATTATTCTTTCGTCATATGCAATGCCCGGAGATGCAGAAAAAGGGCTGGCAGCCGGATGCAATGCTTATTTGCCAAAGCCTTATAATCTTAAAGAATTACTGGAAACAATAAGGAAGCTGATTCCCTAAAACCTATGCGGGAAATAATAAAAATAATTTTTAG